>NZ_JBSFXG010000058.1:0-40057 GCF_053595235.1 Streptomyces sp. NPDC002520
ACGCCCGGTTACATTCCGAACCCGGAAGCTAAGCCTCACAGCGCCGATGGTACTGCAGGGGGGACCCTGTGGGAGAGTAGGACGCCGCCGAACAATCTTTGGAGGACCCCTGGTCCCAGCGTTCAGCTGGGACCAGGGGTCCTTTCGTTTTTACAATGCTTGCGGTACCGAAGACAGGAGTCACCATGTCCACCAACTCTCCCGACGACCGACCGGAGCGCGACCAGCGGCGACGGGACAGTGGTGACCGCGGTGATCGTGGCGGCTACCGCGGGAACCGTGGTGGCTTCCAGCGCGACAACGACCGTAACGACCGCGGCGGTTACCGCAGCGGCAGTGGTGGCGGCAGCGGCTACGGCCGGCGCGACGACAACCGCGGTGGCGGTTCCGGCGACCGCGGCGGCTTCCGTCGCGACGACCGGCGTGATGATCGGCGTGACGACCGTGACCGTGGTGAGCGCGGCGGCTTCCGCCGTGACGACCGCCGTGACGACAACCGTGGTGGCGGTTACGGGGACCGCGGCGACCGCGGTGGTTATGGCCGTCGGGACGATCGTCGTGAGGGTGACCGGGGTTCGCGTCCGGCGTTCCAGCGTGACGACCGTGACCGTGGGCCGCGTCGCGACGACCGCGGTGACCGGGGCTTCCGTCGTGACGACCGTGGCGGCGACCGTCCGGCCTTCCGCCGCGACGACAACCGTGGCGGCGACCGTCCGGCCTTCCGCCGCGACGACCGGCGTGACGACCGCCGTGACGACCGCCGGGGTGACGACCGGGGCGGTTTCCGGCGGGACGACAGCCGTGGTGACCGCGGTGGCTTCCGGGGCCGGGACGACCGGCGCGACGACAACCGTGGTGGCGGTTACGGCGACCGCGGCGACCGCGGTGGCTACGGTGACCGGGGCGACCGTGGTGGCTACGGCGACCGCGGTGGTTATGGCCGTCGGGACGATCGTCGTGAGGGCGACCGGGGTTCGCGTCCGGCGTTCCAGCGTGACGACCGTGACCGTGGGCCGCGTCGCGACGACCGCGGTGACCGTGGTGACCGGGGCTTCCGTCGTGACGACCGTGGCGGCGACCGTCCGGCCTTCCGCCGCGACGACAACCGTGGCGGCGACCGCCCGGCCTTCCGCCGCGACGACCGGCGTGACGACCGCCGTGACGACAACCGTGGCGGCGACCGCCCGGCCTTCCGCCGCGACGACCGGCGTGACGACCGCCGTGACGACCGCCGGGGTGACGACCGGGGCGGTTTCCGGCGGGACGAGAGCCGTGGTGACCGCGGTGGCTTCCGGGGCCGGGACGACCGGGGCGGCCATGGGCCGCGTCGGGACGACCGGGGTGGTCGGCCGGGCGGCTTCCGGGGACGCGACGGGCGGGACGATCGCCGCGACGACCGGCGGGACGACCGGCGGGACGACCGGCGTGGCGGTGGCCGGTTCCGTGACGAGCGTGACCGGGACCGTGAGCCGATCAAGCGTCTGCCGATCCCGGAGGACGTCACCGGCGAGGAGATCGACAAGGACGTCCGGCAGGAGCTGCAGAGCCTGCCCAAGACGCTCGCGGAAGACGTCGCCAAGAACCTGGTGATGGTCGCGCGGCTCATCGACGAGGACCCCGAGGGGGCCTACGGCTACTCCAAGGTGGCCCTGCGCCTGGCGTCCCGCGTGGCCGCCGTCCGCGAGGCCGCCGGTTTCGCCGCGTACGCCAGCCAGAAGTACAGCGAGGCTCTCGCCGAGTTCCGGGCCGCGCGACGTATGACGGGCAACGTGGACCTGTGGCCGGTGATGGCCGACTGCGAGCGTGGGCTCGGGCGTCCGGAGAAGGCGCTGGACATGGCCGGCGCTCCCGAGGTGCAGAAGCTGGACAAGGCCGGGCAGGTCGAGATGCGGCTCGTCGCGGCGGGTGCTCGGCGCGACATGGGGCAGCTGGACGCGGCCATCGTGACCCTGCAGAGCCCCGAGCTGGCGTCGAACTCGATCCAGCCGTGGACCGCGCGACTGCGCTACGCCTACGCGGACGCCCTGCTGGCCGCCGGCCGGGAGCGCGAGGCGCGGGACTGGTTCGCGAAGGCCGTCGAGGCGGACCGGGACGGCAGCACGGACGCCTCCGACCGGCTGGCCGAGCTGGACGGCGTCGAGTTCGTCGACGCTCTCGACGAGAGCGACAACGAGGACGCGGGCGAGAACGGACGCGACGGCGGCGGCGACGGCGACGGCGAGGGTGACGACAAGGGCGAGGGCGTGAAGAGCGCCGAGTCCGGGGACGTCACCGCGACGGATGACGAGGACTGACCCGAACGGGTGAGGGCGTGGCAAAGGGCGGGACCGTTTCGGTCCCGCCCTTTCGCGTTCCTGCCCCCATACGCGTGCGCACGCGTGCTGTCGTGCGCGCCGCGCGTCACATCTCCAGGGCCCGCAGCACCAGCCCCGACGCCGGCTTGGGGCCGAAGGACGTCGACTTGCGGGGCATCGTGACGCCCTGGCGGGCCAGATCGCGTACGACCTCCTCGCGGACCGGGTGCATCAGGACGGCCGTTCCGCCGTCCCGTTCCGCCTTGGCGACCGTGGCCGCCGTGTCGTGGATGTAGGCGATGTGGGCGGGGGAGTCCTCGGGGATGCGCCACACGTGGTCGAGGAGCGTGGCGTGCAGGACGGTGGCGTCCAGGGAGCGCCAGGCGGCCGGGCGGTCGGCCGGGATCGTCCGGGTGAGCAGGTCCGGGTCCGGGCGGTCGATCAGGTGGAAGGCGCCGTCGCCGGCCAGCAGGAAGGCGTTGCCCGCGCACGCGGCGTCCGCCAGCGCCTCCAGGGCCCTGGCCAGCGGTACGCCGGCGAGGTGCTGTACCCGGAACAGCCCGTCCAGGGCCGTCAGCGCGTCCGTGACCGGCAGGTGGTGCAGGAGGCGGTGGATGGCGCGGACGCGCAGGGGATAGCGGGCGGTGTCGACCAGGAGGACCAGACCGTGGTCCCAGGGACTGGGGGAGGGGTGCTCGGCGCGCAGCCGCCGGTAGGTGGCCCAGCGGTGGTGGCCGTCGGCGATGAGGGCCTGGTGGTGGGACAGGTCCGACTGGATACGGGCCATGTCGGCCGGGTCGGTGACCGCCCAGAGGCTGTGGTGGAAGCCGTCCTCGGTGGTCGTGGCGAGCAGCGGAGGCCGCTCCACCGTGCGCTCGACGACCGCGGCCGCCGCGCCGTTGCCGTGGTAGGTGAGCAGCAGGGGCTCCAGGTTGGCGCGGGTGGCGCGCATCAGGCCGGCGCGGTCGGCGACCACGGGCGGCATGACGTCCTCGTGGGGGAGGACGACGCCCTCCGAGGGCTCCGACACGCGCAGGGCGCCGATGACACCGCGTTGGAGCATTCCGTTGCCGTCGTGCTGCTCGTACACGTAGAGGGCGGGGTCCGGGTCGGCGGCCAGTATGCCCTCGGCGAGCCAGCGCTGGAGGGTCTGTGCCGCCTGTTCGTTGCGGGCGCTCGGGTTGTCGGCCTGCGGAAGAATCAGCCGGACGATGTTGTACGGATCGGCCGACTGGAGGTGGTACAGGCCGTCGGGGCGTACGACGACGTCGTACGGAGGGGAGGTGACGGAGGCCAGGCTGCCGACCCGGTCGGGGTCGTACCGAAGGCCGCGGAACGGGGTGAGTTCCAGGCCTCGGCGCGCCGTTGCTTCCGAGTGACCTGCAGTGTTCATCCCGGCATCGTACGTGTGTCAGTGGGGTGGGGGATGATCGGGGAAAGACGGTCGAACGAGGAGCGATGTGGAATGAGCCAGAGCGTCAGGACGAGGCCCGAGGGCATGGGGCAGCCCCTGAGCGAGGCGTACGACACGGCGCTGCTCGATCTGGACGGGGTGGTGTACGCGGGAGGGAACGCGATCACGCACGCCGTGGACTCGCTGGCGCGGGCGCGCGCGGGAGGCATGCATCTGGCCTACGTCACGAACAACGCGCTGCGCACGCCGGACGCCGTGGCCGAGCACCTCACGGAGCTGGGGATACCGACGGGGGCGGACGACGTCATCACCTCGGCGCAGGCGGTCGCGCGGCTGATCAGCGAGCAGGTGCCGGCCGGGGCGAAGGTGCTGGTGATCGGCGGTGAGGGGCTGCGCGTGGCGCTGCGCGAGCGCGGCCTGACGCCGGTGGAGTCGGCGGACGACGATCCCGCTGCGGTCGCGCAGGGGTACGGCGGCCCGGATCTCACCTGGTCGCGGTTGGCGGAGGCGTCGTACGCGGTGGCCCGGGGTGTGCCGTGGTTCGCGTCGAACACCGACCTGACGATTCCGAGCGGTCGGGGCATCGCGCCGGGCAACGGCGCCGCGGTGGAGGTCGTACGGATCGCGACGGGCGCGGAGCCGCAGGTGGCGGGCAAGCCGCTGCCTCCCATGCACCGGGAGACCGTCCTGCGTACCGGGGCCGAGCGGCCGCTGGTCGTCGGCGACCGGCTGGACACGGACATCGAGGGCGCGTTCAACGGCGGTGTGGACTCGCTGCTCGTGCTGACCGGTGTCACCGACGGCGCCCAGCTGCTGGCCGCGCCGCCGCAGCACCGGCCGACGTATGTGGACGCCGACCTGCGCGGGCTGCTCACCGGTCAGCCCGAGGTCGTCCGCGCGGGGGACGGCTTCCGCTGCGGGGGCTGGACGGCGGCGGGCGGCACAGACCGGCTGGAGCTGGAGGGCGACGGTGAGGCGCTCGACGGGCTGCGGGCGCTGTGCGCGGCGGCCTGGACGGCGGCCGGGGACGGGGCCTGCCCGCTGGACGGAGGCAAGGCGCTGGCCAGACTGGGCCTGTGACGCACAGGAACTTCACGGGCCGCATCGAGGTGGTTAGCGAGGGTAGGCTAACCTAACCTCGTGTTGGTCGACAGTCCTCCGGAACAGCGCGCGGACACCGCCCCCGCGCCCCCAACTCGCCGGGCGGTACGCCCCCTTGGGCTCCTCCTCTCCGTCGCGATCCTGGTGCTCGTGGCCCTGGCGAGCATCGCGATCGGGGCGAAAGCGCTGACGCCGGACCAGGTCTGGCACGGCCTGTTCCACGACACGGGGACGTACGGCGACGTCGTCGTGGACGCGCGGATCTCGCGCACGGTCCTCGGGCTGCTGGCCGGTGCCGCGCTCGGACTGGCAGGGGCGGTGCTCCAGGCGCTCACCCGCAATCCGCTGGCCGATCCCGGTCTGCTCGGCATCAACGCGGGTGCCTCCGCCGCCGTCGTGACCGCCATCACCTTCTTCGGCGTCACCAGCCTGACCGGATATGTGTGGTTCGCCTTCGCCGGTGCGGCGGCGGTCGGCGCGCTGGTCTGGTTCCTCGGCGGCAGCCGGGGCGCCACGCCGGTGCGGCTCGCGCTCGCCGGTACGGCGATCACCGCGGCGCTGTACGGCTACCTCCAGGCTGTGATGATCATGGACGACGCGGCGCTGGGCAAGATGCGCTTCTGGACGGTGGGTTCGCTGGCCTCGGCCGACAACGCGACCATCGTGCAGGTGCTGCCGTTCCTCGCGGTCGGCACACTGCTCGCCCTGGGGCTCGCCCGGCCGCTCAACGCCGTGGCCATGGGCGACGACACCGCCACCGCACTCGGCGCCGACCTGAACCGCACGCGGGCGCTCTCCATGCTCGCCGCGACCGTGCTGTGCGGGGCGGCGACCGCCGCGTGCGGGCCGATCGCGTTCGTCGGGCTGATGGTCCCCCACGCGGTCAGGTCCTTCACCGGCCCCGACCTGCGCTGGATCCTGCCGTACGCGACGGTCCTGTCGCCCGTGCTGCTGCTCGGCGCCGACGTCATCGGCCGCGTCGTGGCCCGCCCCTCGGAACTCCAGGTCGGCATCGTCACCGCGCTCATCGGCGGGCCGGTCTTCATCTTTCTCGTACGACGGCGGAGGACGGCCCAGCTGTGAAGACCAACCGTGTCATCAGGGCGCCGGGCGGGCTCTCGCTGCGGCTGGACGTCCGGGCCGTCACGGTCGTCGTCCTGCTGCTCCTCGCCGCGCTCGCCGCGAGCGTCGTCCTGATCGGCACCGGCGACTTCCCGATCCCGGCGGGCGACGTGGTGAAGACGCTGCTCGGCGACGGCAGCGCCGGCCAGGAGTTCATCGTCAGGGAGCTGCGGCTGCCGCGCGTCCTGGTCGGACTGCTGGTCGGCGGCTCCCTCGGGCTCGGCGGGGCGCTGTTCCAGGCCGTCACCCGCAATCCGCTGGGCAGCCCGGACGTGCTCGGCCTCGGGCAGGGGGCGACCGCCGGGGCTCTCGTGATGATCGTGCTGTTCTCCGGGAGCGCGGCCCAGGTCACCGCGGGCGCGCTCGTGGGCGGCCTGGTGACCGGGTTCGCCATCTATCTGCTCGCCTGGAAGCGGGGCGTGCACGGCTATCGGCTGGTCCTCGTCGGAATCGGCGTCTCCGCGATCCTCACGGCCGTCAACGGCTATCTGCTCACCGTGTCCGACATCGTCGACGCGGCGCGTGCCGTCGTCTGGATGACGGGCTCCCTCGACGGCCGGGACTGGGACCAGGTCCGGCCGCTGCTCGGACTGTGCGCCGTGCTCGTGCCCCTCGCCCTCGTCAACGCGCGCGGCCTCAGGACGATGGAGATGGGCGACGACGTCTCGAACGCCCTCGGTGTGCGTGTCGAACGCGTACGGGCCCTGCTGATGGTGACCGCCGTCCTGCTCACCGCGACCGCCACCGCCGCGGCCGGCCCGGTCGGTTTCGTGGCCCTCACCGCACCCCAGCTCGCCCGTCGCCTGACCCGTTCGCCCGGCCCGAACCTGCTGCCGTCCCTGTGCATGGGCGCCGCCCTCCTGGTCACCGCCGACTGGGTCTCGCAGCGGGCCTTCGGCGCCGACCAGCTGCCCGTCGGCGTGGTCACCGGAGTCCTGGGCGGCGTCTACCTGCTCTGGCTGCTCGTCACCGAGCGCAGGGCGGGCCGGATATGAGCGCCCCGACCACGCCGGACGCGAGCGGCTCGGCATTCCAGAACACCCAAGGGAGCACCGTGAACCGCCTGTCCGCCGAGAACGTCACCCTCGCCTACGACCAGCGCGTCATCGCCGAGCAGTTGTCGGTGCGGATCCCCGACCAGTCCTTCACGGTGATAGTCGGCCCGAACGCGTGCGGCAAGTCGACGCTCCTGCGGGCCCTGTCCCGGATGCTGAGGCCCAGCCAGGGCCGGGTGCTGCTGGACGGGCAGGTCATCCAGTCGATGCCCGCCAAGAAGGTCGCCCGGACCCTCGGCCTGCTGCCGCAGTCGTCCATCGCGCCCGACGGCATCACGGTCGCAGACCTCGTGGGCCGCGGCCGCTACCCGCACCAGGGGCTGCTGCGGCAGTGGTCCGCCGAGGACGAGCGGGTCGTCCAGGAGTCCATGGCGCACACCGGGGTCGCCGAACTCGCCGACCGGTACGTGGACGAGCTGTCCGGCGGCCAGCGCCAGCGCGTGTGGATCGCCATGGCCCTCGCCCAGCAGACCCCGCTGCTGCTCCTGGACGAGCCGACCACCTACCTGGACATCCAGCACCAGATCGACGTCCTCGACCTGTGCGCCGAACTCCACGAGACCCAGGGCCGCACCCTCGTCGCCGTCCTGCACGACCTCAACCACGCCGCCCGCTACGCCACCCACCTCATCGCCCTGCGCGACGGCCGGGTGATCGCCGAGGGCGCCCCGGCCGACGTCGTGACGGCCGAGCTGGTCGAGGAGGTCTTCGGGCTGCGCTGCCAGATCATCGAGGACCCCGAGACGGGGACCCCGCTGGTGGTTCCGGCCGCCCGGCAGGCACGGGCGGCGAAGGCCACCGCGGCATCCTGAACGGCGAGGGCCGGCTCCTGGACGGCGAGGGCCGGCTCCTGAACGGCGAGGGCCGCCTCCTGAGTGGCCGGGGCGGCGGCTCGGCGGGCGAGCGGGGTGTCAGAGCAGCTTCCGGAGCCGGAAGAGGTCCAGCAGACTCGCCTCCAGTCTGACCCGGCCCGAGCCCCAGGCGGTCGCGAAGTTCAGTTCGCCGCCCACCAGGGCCACCAGGTCGTCGCCTGTCATGGCGAGCCGGATCCGGGCCTTCTCCCGCGGCGGCCCCGGACACGTGTCGTCCACCTCGAGCCGGCCCCCGGTCATCCGGCCGACGAAGGTCACATCCAGGTCGGTGATGTGACAGGTCACCGAGCGGTCCATTGCGGCGGCCTCGCGGACGTCGCCCTCGGCGCCCTGCATGTTGTCCGAAAGCTTTTCCAGTGCGGCGCGGCACTCCTCGATCGTGGCCATCGCCGACGACGGTACCCCAGCCGTTCGCGGTAGCGTCTGGGCATGAGCGAGTCCGTGTCAGAGGCCGAGGTCGTGGCCATGTCGGGAGCCGTGAGCGAGCCGGAGGGCGTGACCGGGGCGCCGCCCGTGGCCGAGCCGCAGGCCGTGGCCGAACCCGAGGACGATCCCGCCGCCCCCGCCGCCCTGGACGTCCCCCGCACCTCCACCGGCAACGCCGAGGTCGACGCCCAGCTGGAGCGGCTGGCCGACGCCGACCACCTCGCCACCGACGGACATCTCGAGGTGTACGAGGATGTACATGGGGGACTGCGCGACGCGCTCACCGCGCTCGACGCCCGCCCGGGACCTCCGGCCCCCTCACCGCCGTACCACCAGAGCAGGAGCTGAACCGAACGTGGCAGGAGTCGCACGCCGTCGTCTGGACGCGGAGCTGGTCCGCCGGAAGCTCGCGCGCTCGCGCGAGCACGCCAGCCAGCTGATCGCCGCCGGGCGGGTCACCGTCGGCAAGACCGTGGCGACCAAGCCGGCCACACAGGTGGAGACCGCCGCGGCGATCGTGGTCCAGAGCGACGACAGCGACCCGGAATACGTCTCCCGCGGCGGCCACAAGCTCGCCGGTGCCCTGGAGGCGTTCGTACCGCGGGGGCTCGTCGTCGAGGGCCGGCGCGCGCTGGACGCCGGAGCGTCCACCGGCGGCTTCACCGACGTCCTGCTGCGCGCGGGTGCCGCGCACGTGGTCGCCGTGGACGTCGGATACGGACAGCTCGCCTGGTCTCTGCAGAGCGATGAACGCGTCACCGTCAAGGACCGTACGAACGTACGCGAGTTGACGCTCGACGCGATCGATGGGGAGCCGGTGGATCTTGTCGTGGGCGATCTGTCCTTCATCCCGCTCGGGCTGGTGCTGCCGGCCCTGAAGCGGTGCGTGAAGCCGGACGCCGACCTGGTGATGATGGTCAAGCCGCAGTTCGAGGTGGGTAAGGAACGGCTGGGCAGCGGGGGCGTCGTACGGAGTCCGCAGCTGCGGGCGGAAGCCGTGCGGGGGGTGGCCGAGAAGGCCTGGGAACTGGGGCTCGGCGTGCGGGGAGTCACCGCCAGCCCGCTGCCCGGGCCGTCCGGGAACGTCGAGTACTTTCTGTGGCTGCGTGCCGGGGCGCCCGCCCTGGACCCGGCCGATGTCGACCGAGCAGTGGCGGAGGGGCCGCGTTGACACAGAACCGAGTGCGTACTGTTTTCCTGCTCGCCCACACCGGGCGGCCCGCGGCGATCCGCAGTGCGGAACTGGTGGTCAAGGGACTGCTGGGGCACGGCATCGGGGTGCGGGTACTGGAGGAAGAGGCGCGCGACCTGCCGCTGCCCGACGAGGTGCAACTCGTCAGGGAGGCGACACCGCAGTGCCTGGACGGCTGCGAGCTGCTGATCGTCCTCGGCGGCGACGGCACGCTGCTGCGCGGCGCCGAGTTCGCGCGGGCCTCCGGGGTGCCGATGCTCGGCGTCAACCTCGGGCGCGTCGGGTTCCTCGCGGAGGCCGAGCGGGACGACCTCGACCGGGTCGTCGACCGGGTGGTGGCCCGGTCGTACGAGGTCGAGGAGCGGATGACCATCGACGTCGTGGTGCACCGCAACGGGGACATCGTGCACACGGACTGGGCGCTGAACGAGGCGGCCGTGCAGAAGGCCGGCGCCGAGAAGATGCTCGAGGTCGTCCTGGAGATCGACGGGCGGCCCGTCACCGCTTTCGGGTGCGACGGGATCGTGCTGTCGACGCCGACCGGCTCGACGGCGTACGCGTTCTCCGCCGGGGGGCCGGTGGTGTGGCCCGAGGTGGAGGCGCTGCTGATGGTGCCGATCAGCGCGCACGCACTGTTCGCGAAGCCGTTGGTGACGTCGCCGGATTCCGTGCTCGCTGTGGAGGTTCTGCCGCATATCCCGCCGGGGGTTCTGTGGTGTGACGGGCGGCGGACCATCGAGTTGCCGCCGGGGGCGCGGGTGGAGGTGCGTAGGGGGGCTGTGCCGGTGCGGTTGGCTCGGTTGCACCATGCGTCCTTCACGGACCGGCTCGTGGCGAAATTCGCGTTGCCCACGCATGGGTGGCGGGGGGCTCCGCACTAGCCGTCTGTGATGGGCGGGTGACTCTCGTCGGCGGGCGTGGGTGCAGGCGCGCCTGCGGGCGCGCGTGCGGGCGTGTTGTGGCTTGTCGCGCAGTCCCCCGCGCCCCTCGGGTGGGGACACTCGGCGGAGTGACATAGGCGGGCCATGTGCGCTCCCCGCCCCGGACCTCGTATGGTCTGTTCCGTGTTGGAGGAGATGCGGATACGGTCGCTCGGGGTCATCGACGACGCTGTCGTCGAGCTGTCGCCGGGGTTCACCGCGGTCACCGGTGAGACGGGTGCGGGCAAGACCATGGTGGTCACCAGCCTGGGGTTGCTGCTCGGTGGGCGGGCGGACCCGGCGCTCGTGCGGATCGGGGCCGACAAGGCGGTCGTGGAGGGGCGGGTCACCGTGGCCCCCGGCGCCGCCACCGTCGTACGCGCCGAGGAGGCCGGGGCCGAGCTGGACGACGGTGCCCTGCTGATCAGCCGCACCGTGTCCGCCGAGGGACGCTCGCGGGCGCACCTGGGCGGGCGCAGCGTGCCGGTGGGCGTGCTCGCCGAGCTGGCCGACGAGCTGGTGGCCGTGCACGGCCAGACCGACCAGCAGGGGCTGCTGAAGCTGTCCCGGCAGCGGCAGGCGCTCGACCGGTACGCCGGGAACGCGGTCGCCGTGCCGCTGGCCAAGTACGGCGAGGCCTACCGACGCCTGCGGGCCGTCTCCACCGACCTGGAGGAGATCGTCACGCGCGCGCGTGAGCGCGCCCAGGAAGCCGACATTCTCCGGTACGGGCTCGAGGAGATCTCCGCCGTCGAGCCGCGCGCAGGTGAGGACGTGGAACTGGCCGAGGAGGCGGAGCGGCTCGGGCACGCCGAGGCGCTGTCGTCCGCGGCGACCGCCGCGCACGGCGCTCTCGCGGGCAATCCCGAGGACCCCGAGGGGATCGACGCCCAGGCCCTCGTCGCGGGCGCCCACCGCGCGCTGGAGGCCGTCCGCTCCCACGACCCGGCGCTCGCCTCCCTCGCAGAGCGGATCGGCGAGGTCGGGATCCTGCTCGGCGACGTCGCCGGGGAGCTGGCGGGGTACGCCGACGACCTGGACGCCGATCCGCTGCGGCTGGCCGCCGTGGAGGAGCGCCGGGCCGCGCTGGGTGCCCTCACCCGCAAGTACGGCGACGACGTGGGCGCCGTCCTCGCCTGGGCCGAGCAGAGCGCCGCGCGGCTGACCGAGCTGGACGGCGACGACGAGCGGATCGACGAACTCACCGCCGAGCGGGACGCCCTGCGCGCCGAACTGGGCGCCCTGGCGCAGGCGTTGACGGACGCGCGGGCAGAGGCCGCCGAGCGGTTCGCCGCCGCCGTGACCGCCGAGCTGGCCTCGCTGGCGATGCCCCACGCGCGCGTGTCCTTCGACATCCGGCAGACCGAGGACCCCGAGGGCGTCGAGGTCGGTGGCCGTACGGTCGCGTACGGCCCGTCCGGTGTGGACGAGGTCGAGCTGCTGCTCGCCCCGCACCCGGGGGCGCCGCCGCGGCCCATCGCCAAGGGCGCGTCCGGCGGTGAGCTGTCCCGCGTGATGCTCGCCGTGGAGGTCGTGTTCGCCGGCACGGACCCCGTGCCGACGTACCTCTTCGACGAGGTCGACGCCGGCGTCGGCGGCAAGGCCGCGGTCGAGATCGGGCGGCGCCTGGCGAAACTCGCCAAGACCGCGCAGGTCGTCGTCGTCACCCACCTTCCGCAGGTCGCCGCCTTCGCCGACCGTCAGCTGCTGGTCGAGAAGACCAACGACGGCTCGGTCACCCGCTCCGGCGTGAAGGTGCTGGAGGGCGAGGACCGCGTCCGCGAGCTGTCCCGCATGCTGGCCGGCCAGGAGGACTCGGAGACGGCCCGGGCCCACGCGGAGGAGCTGCTGGCCACGGCACGCGCCGAGGGCTAGGGAGCGGGCGGGGCCCTCGTCCCCGCACGCTCGCCCGGCCGCACCCCCTGGCCACGCCGTCGTCGTCAACCCCCTTCTACAGTGGCCGGATGAGCACTCGAACCGGCCGGAGCGCGGCCTTCCTCTCGGCGGCCCTGCTGACCCGCGGCGCGACCGCGGCGCTGCGGGCGGCCGCGCCCGGTGGGAGCGAACGCTGGCAGCGGAAGAACTACGCCGGCCGGACCGTCGAGCTGTACGCCGGACCTGCCGCCGCCGTCGCCACGGCCCTCGCCGCTGCCCGGGTGCGTCCCGCGGCCGGGCTCGCCGTGCTCGCGGCCGGTGTCTTCGGGGCGTACGACGACGTCGCCGGGGCGGGCGATCCACGGCGCGGCTTCCGGGCGCATCTCGGCGCCCTGCGCCACGGTGAAGTGACCAGCGGTGCCGTCAAGTTGTTCGGTATCTCCGCCGCCGGGCTCGTCGCCGGCGCGCTGCTGAAGGAGCGACCGCTCGACCGCCTGCTCGCGGGTGTCGTGATCGCCGGGGCCGCGCACTTCGTGAACCTGGTCGACGTACGGCCCGGACGCGCGGCCGGCGCGGTGCTCGCGCTCGGGGCGCCGGGGCTGGTGCGGACGGGGGAGGGCGGAGCGCTGGCCGCCGTCGCGACGGGCGGCGCCGCGGCGGTGCTCCCCGACGACCTCGGGGAGCGCGCGATGATGGGTGACACGGGGGCGCACGCCCTGGGGGCGGCGCTCGGCAGTGCGGTGGTGGCGTGCAACAGGCGCGCGGGACTGCTCGCGCACGCCGTCGCGGTGGTGGCCGCGGCGGTGTACGGGGACCGAGTGAGCGCGTGGGCGAGGGCCCTGTGAGCCGCTGACCTCGCGGTACGGTCTGGGGGTACGCGGGACCGCGCCTCGTTTCCTTCACCCATGTGGGTGATGTGCTCCGGCGCATTGCCCCGCCTGCCGCGCTGTGCGCCTCCCCGTGATTCCCGGAACAGCCGTACGTCCTGGCATGCTTGACGGGAACGCGGGGCGGGCGGCGGACCGGACACGGTCCGCGGGAGAGGCGCGCGCGGTACGTCCTTCCGCTCCTTCTCGTCCTTCCCGTCCTTTCCGCCCGCTACCTTCTGTACGTTCCCCCGTGACCCGTGACCGACCCGCGCCGAATCAGGAGCCCCGGCCTCGTGAGCCCCGTGAGTCCCGTGAGCAGCAACGCACCGCACGGCCAGTCGCCGCTGCGCACCGTGCAGGTGCTGGGCGGGGGCGACGCCGGAAGCAGTGCGCATGTGCGCTCCCTGGCCGAGGGGCTCGTCGCCCGGGGCGTGCGGGTCACGGTGTGCGCCCCCGCCGAGGCCGACCACGCCTACGACTTCAGCGGCACCGGCGCCGACCACGTGCACGTGCCGCGCAGCAGCGACCCCGGTTCCGTGGCCGCGCTCCGGGCGGCCTGCGCCGACGCCGACCTGGTCCACGCGCACGGCCTGCACGCCTCCTTCCGTACCGTGCTCGCGCTCGGCGGCCGACGCACCCCGCTCGTGGTCACCTGGCACAACCGGGCACAGGCCGACGGCGCGCGGGCGCATCTGCTGCGGCTGCTGGAGCGGCGTGTCGTGCGCACGGCCGCGGTGGTGATCGGCACCACCTCCGAGCTGGTGGACCGGGCCCGCCGGACCGGCGCCAAGGACGCCAGGCTCGGCGCCATCGCCCTGCCGGGGCGGCGCAAACCCTGCGACGCCGACGACGCCGACGACGCCGAGCGGCCGGGCCCCAAGCTCCGCGCCGAACTCGGCGCCACCGGACGCCCGTTGCTCGTCGCGGTCGGCTCCCTCGACCGGCACCGGGGCTATGAGGTCCTGCTGGACGCGGCCCGGACCTGGCGCTGCCTCGACCCGCTGCCGCTGGTCGTCGTCGCCGGGGAGGGGCCCCTGCGGCCCGTGCTGCAGCGGCGGATCGAGGACGAGTGCCTGCCGGTCAGGCTCATCGGGACCCGCGACGACGTGCCGCAGCTGCTCGCCGCCGCCGACCTGGCGCTGCTGACCAGCAAGTGGGAGTCCCGCTCCGTGCTCGCCCAGGAGGCCCTGCACGCACGCGTGCCGCTCGTCGCGACCGCCGTCGGCGGCATCCCGGACCTCGTGGGCGACGCGGCCGAACTCGTCCCGTACGGCGACGCGAAGGCACTCGCGGACTCCGTCGTACGACTCCTCGCGGACCCGGAGCGGCGCGAGTCGCTCCAGGATCTGGGTGAGCGGCAGGCCGCGACCTGGCCCACCGAGGACGAGACGGTGGCCCAGGTCCTGAGCGTGTACGACGAGCTGACCCAGCCGGCACCACTGGCCTGACCGGCGGCCCGACCGCCGGCCGGGAGCCGTCCGGGGCCTGCCTCCCCGGGCAGAACAGCTAGGGCACGTGGCGGCGGGCGCGGAGGGCGAGGCTCAGGGCCAGGACCGTCTGGGGGTCGTCGAGGTCGGTGCCCAGCAACTCGCTGATGCGGGCGAGGCGGTTGTAGAGGGTCTGGCGGTTGAGGTGCAGCTCGCGGGCGGTCTCGGCCTTGCGTCCCGCGTGGGCGAGATAGGTCTCCAGGGTGGGCAGCAAGGGGGGCTTGGAGCGGTGGTCGTGGTCGCGCAGCGGGCCGATCGCGCGGTCCACGAAGGCCGCCAGGTCCGGGTGGTCGCGCAGCCGCCACAGCAGCAGGTCGATGTCCAGGCGGCGGGCGTCGTACCAGGGGCGGTCGGTCAGGCCCTCCGCCGCCGTCGCCGTCTCCGCCGCGTGCCGCAGACCCGCCGACGCGGCCGCCCACCCGCCGGCCACCCCGACCACCACGACCGGTGGCGGGGACCCGGGCCGCCGCATCCCGGCCCGCTCCACGCCCGCCCGCAGCGCCGCCGCGACCCGGTCCGCGACCGCCGCCCGCTCCGACTCCGAGCGCAGCCCGAGCAGCACCGGCACCCGTCCCTCGACCGGCCGCACACCCAACAGCACCGGCACCCCCACCGAGGCCAGCTCCTCGGCGACCGCCCGCGCCAGCACCGCCCAGCCCCCGCCGGGGGAGAGGGCGTCGCCGACCCGCATGACCACCGGGAGCAGGGGGCTGTTGCCGGGCTTGAAGCCCAGGACCCGGGCCTGCGCGGGCGCGTCCTCGGCGCTGATGCGGCCCTCGGCGAGATCGGTGAGGAAGTCGCCCCGGCCGCGCGCCGCCAGCTCCTCCTCCTGCCGGGCCTGCATCAGCACCACGGCCAGGATGCCGGCGGCCCGCTCGGCGGCGATCCGGTGCACCGGGGCCAGCGGCGCGCGCACGGGCAGCAGCACGAGGCGGGCCCGCACCGCCCCCGGCCCCGCACCGGGTCCGCCGCCGGGCACGTCCACGAGCACCGAACCGGCGGGCGGCGGCACGTCCTTGTGCGAACCCCGCAGCCCCTCCCACACCTGCAGCGGATCGGCGCCCTCGGGGCCGGACCCGGCGGCGTACAGCAGCCGGCCGTCGGCCGTCTCCAGGAACACCGGGTTGTCGCTGAAGTCGGCCAGAATGCCCAGCACCTGCGGCACCCCGCCCCCGCCCAACAGCGCCTCGGTGCACCGCCGGTGCACCTCCTCCGCCCGCTGGAGCAGCGCGTAGTGCCCGTTGACGATCTCGGTGTGGATCTCCTCGGTGACAGCCACGAACGGCACCTCGCGGTGCAGCTGGACCAGCGGCAGCCCCGCACTGCGGGCCGTGTCCACCAGGGCCGCGGGCAGCCTGGTGAAGCGCGGTCCCAGCTCCACGACCAGCGCGGCGATGCCCCGCTCGGCGAGCGTGCGCACGAACGCCCGCTGCTCGGCGGGGCGGGTACCGACGCCGTAGCCCGTGGTGAGCAGCAGCTCGCCGCCCTTGAGCAGCGAGGCGATGTTCGGCACCTCGCCCGCGTGCACCCAGCGCACGGTACGCCCCAGCCGGTCGGCGCCCGCCAGGATCTCCGGGAGCCCGCTGCGCAGCCCCGGCAGCTCCAGGGCTCGCTGAACGGTGATCCCGGCGCCCTGCGTGGCGAATCTGCTCTCCGTACCGCTGTCCATGCACCGGACGCTACCTGGGCAAACGCCCGCGCGACAGCGTCAGGCACCGCATGATCCACAGGAGGGGCCCGGACCGGCGGGATGCGGTGCTCGGAGGGCGCCGGCCCCGCCGGATGTCGGGGAGGAGGGCGGCCGAACCGGCCGGATACCGGGCAGAGGGCAGGAGGACGGTCAGACGGGGTGGATGTTGTGGTTGAAGCGGAACACGTTGTCGGGGTCGTAGGCCCGCTTCACCTTCTCCAGCCTCAGCAGGTTCCCCTCGCCGAGGCCCTCCCGTACGCGCTCGGGGCCCTCGTCGCCGATGAGGTCGAGGCAGACGGCGCCCGTGCGCCAGGGCGCGACGTCGGCGCGGGCGTCCCGCACCCAGGCCATGGCCCGCTCGTCGTCGGCCGTGTCCGTCCACAGCGCGCGGGGATGCGCCGTCCACGGTGCGTCCCGGAACGGCACCGGGTACCCGTGCGGGTCGGCGGCGACCGCCCCGCCCTGCGGGAGGAGCAGGTACCGGGAGCAGGTCGGCACGGGGAGGGCGGCCGCGCGGGCGCAGAAGACGTCCACCAGCGCGTCGGGCAGGCCCGTCAGGCACTCCGCCGTCCAGGCGTGCCGCAGCCCGGCCGGCTCGTCCAGCAGCCGCTGGAGCCGCGGGTACGGCACCGCGCCGACCGACTCCGCCTCGTGCGGCAGCGCGAGCAGCGGCGCGGCGAGCTCCCGTAGCTCCTCCTCGCCGCCCGTGTATGTCAGCACCGCCGCGTACAACGGCTCGCCCGCCGGCTCCGGCGGTACGAACCCGGGCGCGAGCCCCGCCAGCTGGACGACGGCCCCGCCCACCTCGTCGGGGCCTGTACGGATCACCTCGCGGAAGGCGCGCACGAGGTCGGGGCCGACCTGCGGGCGGCACACCAGCAGGGCGCGGGAGAACTCCGGTAGTTCGTGCAGCAGCAGGGTCACGGCGGTGGCGACGCCGAAGTTGCCGCCCCCGCCGTGCAGGGCCCAGAACAGCTCGGGGTTCTCGTCGACACTGGCGTGCACCCGCTCGGCGTCCGCGGTGACCAGCTCGACAGCGAGGAGATTGTCGACACCGAGCCCGAAGGCCCGGTCCAGCCAGCCCGTGCCGCCACCGAGCACGAAGCCGGCGACGCCGCTGCCCGGCCCCCGGCTGCCGCTCGTCGCCAGCCCGAGCGGCCAGGTGGCCCGGTCCAGATCGCCCGTCGTGGCACCGCCCTCGACCCGGACGGCTTCGGCTCCCGGATCGACCTCCACGTGGCGCATCCGACGCAGGTCCACCACGAGCGCGCCGTCACCCATGGCAGCCCCGGAAACAGCCTGCCCACCACCGCGCACGGCAACGGGCAGATCCAGCTCCCGCCCGAACCGCACCGCCCGCACCACATCGCTCGCGTCCGCGCACCAGGCGATCACGGCCGGCCGCCGGTCGATCCGCGCGTCGAGCACGGTCCGGGCATCGTCATAGCCTTCGTCCCCCGGCGCGAACACCTCACCGACCAGCTCGTCACGCAACACGGCGAGAGCCGTGCGCGCCTTCGAAGGGGAAGCCATGGCCACCCCCTTTCCGAAGAGGGGGATCTGCCCGGTCCCAGCCTAGGCGGGGAGCGCCGGCAAAGCGGAGCGGCTACCCCCCGTACGCCCCGGACGCCGTCAACCGCAGCGCGGTGTCGATCAGCGGAACGTGGCTGAAGGCCTGCGGGAAGTTGCCGACCTGGCGCTTCAGGCGCGGGTCCCACTCCTCGGCGAGCAGACCGAGATCGTTGCGCAGCGCGAGAAGCTTCTCGAACAGCTTGCGGGCCTCGTCCACCCGGCCGATCATCGCCAGGTCGTCCGCCATCCAGAACGAACAGGCCAGGAAGGCCCCTTCGTCGCCCGGCAGCCCGTCGACGCCCTCGTGCTCGCCCTCGGTCGGGTAGCGCAGGATGAATCCGTCCGTGGTGGACAGCTCGCGCTGGATGGCCTCGATGGTGCCGATCACCCGCTTGTCGTCCGGCGGCAGGAAGCCCATCTGCGGGATCAGCAGCAGGGAGGCGTCCAGCTCCTTGGAGCCGTAGGACTGCGTGAAGGTGTTGCGCTCCTGGTCGTAGCCCTTCTCGCAGACGTCCCGGTGGATGTCGTCGCGCAGTTCCTTCCAGCGCTCCAGCGGGCCGTCCGCGTCACCGGACTCGATCAGCTTGATGGTGCGGTCCACGGCCACCCAGGCCATCACCTTGGAGTGCACGAAGTGCCGGCGCGGGCCGCGCACCTCCCAGATGCCCTCGTCCGGCTCCTGCCAGTGGTCCTCGAGGTAGCGGATCAGCTTCAGCTGGAGCAGCGAGGCGTAGTCGTTGCGGGCCAGGCCCGTCATGTGCGCCAGGTGCAGGGCCTCGGTGACCTCGCCGTACACGTCCAGCTGGAGCTGGTGGGCCGCGCCGTTGCCGACCCGGACCGGGGCGGAGTGCTCGTAGCCCGGCAGCCAGTCCAGCTCGGCCTCGCCCAGCTCGCGCTCGCCGGCGATGCCGTACATGATCTGCAGGTTCTCCGGATCGCCGGCGACGGCGCGCAGCAGCCACTCGCGCCAGGCGCGGGCCTCCTCGCGGTAGCCGGTGCGCAGCAGCGAGGACAGGGTGATCGCCGCGTCCCGCAGCCAGGTGTAGCGGTAGTCCCAGTTGCGGACGCCGCCGATGTCCTCCGGGAGCGAGGTGGTGGGCGCGGCGACGATGCCGCCGGTGGGGCCGTACGTCAGCGCCTTCAGCGTGATCAGGGAGCGGATCACCGCCTCGCGGTACGGCCCGTGGTAGGTGCACTGCTCCACCCACTCGCGCCAGAACTCCTCCGTCGCCTCCAGCGACTGCTCCGGCTCCGGCAGGGGCGGCGGCTGCTTGTGGGAGGGCTGCCACGAGATCGTGAACGCGATCCGGTCACCCGGGGCGACCGTGAAGTCCGAGTACGTGGTCAGCGACTTTCCGTAGGTCTCGGCCTCCGTGTCGAACCACACGGAGTCGGGTCCGGCGACCGCGACCGTCCGGTTCTCGTGCTTGTGCACCCACGGCACCACCCGGCCGTAGGAGAACCGCATCCGCAGCTCCGAGCGCATCGGCACCCGGCCGGTGACGCCCTCCACGATCCGGATCAGCTGCGGGGCGCCGTCACGCGGCGGCATGAAATCCGTCACGCGCACGGTGCCGCGCGGGGTGTCCCACTCGGACTCCAGGATCAGCGAGTCGCCGCGATAGGTCCGCCGGGCGGCCGTCGGCGGCGGGGAGTCGGCGGCATGCGCCGGCCCGAGCCGCCAGAATCCGTGCTCCTCGGTGCCCAGCAGGCCGGCGAAGACGGCGTGCGAGTCGAAGCGGGGCAGGCACAGCCAGTCCACCGTGCCGTCCCGGCAGACCAGCGCCGCGGTCTGCATGTCTCCGATGAGTGCGTAGTCTTCGATGCGCCCGGCCACGTGCAACTCCAGTCGAACGGCCACGTCACCCCCACACACGGGGGGTTGTCGCTAGTGCGGTCAAGGGTTGTTGTTGTGCGTCGTTGAGCGGTGAAGCAAAGCAGCCCGCCGAGCCCTGAGGCAATACGGCAGTCCTTGCTCAACGAACTGCCGTGCTCTCGTTGGAGCCGGTGGTACGGGCGGGGGTGTGCCGTCGTTCCGGCCGGGCTCGGCAGCGAATGTCCGAGCAGGATACGACGCACGTAGATGATCTGCGTGCCGCTCCGGGCAAGCTGTGTGGGCCGAACGAGTGAGCAACAGGTGAAAGCGTGTGACCGGTGTGTGCTCGCGCGTACGGGTGTGGCGACACCTTGTCCGGTCTCCGTGGCGAAGCGTGCGCGGAGCGTGGCCGGAAGTCATTCGGCTCGGGCGCTGATACCCTGGTAGCCCGTGGACCGGTGGGCCTGAAACCCCCGAACCGCAGCGACGGCGCCTCCGCGAGGAACCACACCTTTCCTCCGGGCCCGCAGCCGTTCCGCATGACAGATCGCGACCACGGGAGCCCCCTCTTGGCCATGCCGCCGAAATCTACGACGACCAAGCACATCTTCGTCACCGGGGGTGTCGCCTCCTCGCTCGGCAAGGGCCTCACCGCCTCCAGCCTGGGCATGCTGCTCAAGGCCCGTGGCCTGCGCGTCGTGATGCAGAAGCTCGACCCGTACCTGAACGTGGACCCGGGCACGATGAACCCCTTCCAGCACGGTGAGGTGTTCGTCACCAACGACGGCGCCGAGACCGACCTGGACATCGGCCACTACGAGCGCTTCCTCGACCGCGACCTCGACGGCTCCGCCAACGTCACCACCGGTCAGGTCTACTCGACGGTGATCGCCAAGGAGCGGCGCGGCGAGTACCTGGGCGACACGGTCCAGGTCATCCCGCACATCACCAACGAGATCAAGCACCGCATCCGGCGCATGGCCACCGAAGAGGTGGACGTCGTCATCACCGAGGTCGGCGGCACCGTCGGCGACATCGAGTCGCTGCCGTTCCTGGAGACCGTCCGCCAGGTCCGCCACGAGGTCGGCCGGGACAACGTGTTCGTCGTGCACATCTCGCTGCTGCCCTACATCGGCCCCTCCGGCGAGCTGAAGACCAAGCCGACCCAGCACTCCGTCGCCGCGCTGCGCAACATCGGTATCCAGCCCGACGCGATCGTGCTGCGCTGCGACCGCGAGGTCCCGACCGCCATCAAGCGCAAGATCTCGCTGATGTGCGACGTGGACGAGGCCGCCGTGGTCGCCTGCCCCGACGCCCGCTCGATCTACGACATCCCGAAGGTCGTGCACACCGAGGGCCTGGACGCCTACGTCGTGCGCAAGCTGGACCTGCCCTTCCGGGACGTGGACTGGACGACCTGGGACGACCTGCTGGACCGCGTCCACAACCCCGACCACGAGATCACCCTCGCCCTGGTCGGCAAGTACATCGACCTGCCCGACGCCTACCTGTCGGTCACCGAGGCGCTGCGCGCGGGCGGCTTCGCCAACAAGGCCCGCGTGAAGATCAAGTGGGTCACCTCGGACGACTGCAAGACCCCGGCCGGTGCCAAGGCCCAGCTCGGCGACGTCGACGGCATCTGCATCCCGGGCGGCTTCGGCGACCGCGGTGTGCTCGGCAAGGTCGGCGCCATCCGCTACGCCCGCGAGAACAAGGTCCCGCTGCTCGGCCTCTGCCTGGGCCTGCAGTGCATCGTGATCGAGGCCGCGCGCAACCTGGCCGACATCCCGGACGCCAACTCCACCGAGTTCGACCCCGCCACCGCCCACCCGGTCATCTCCACGATGGCCGAGCAGATGGACATCGTCGCCGGTGAGGGTGACATGGGCGGCACCATGCGGCTCGGCATGTACCCGGCGAAGCTGGCCGAGGACTCGATCGTGCGCGAGGTGTACGACGGCAAGGAGTACGTCGAGGAGCGCCACCGTCACCGCTACGAGGTGAACAACGCCTACCGCGCGGAGCTGGAGAAGCAGGCGGGCATCCTGTTCTCCGGTACGTCGCCCGACGGCAAGCTCGTCGAGTACGTCGAGTACCCGCGTGACGTGCACCCTTACCTCGTCGCGACGCAGGCCCACCCCGAGCTGCGCTCCCGTCCGACCCGCCCGCACCCGCTCTTCGCCGGCCTGGTGAAGGCGGCGGTCGAGCGGAAGACGGCGAAGTAGCACGACGGTTGTACGGTGGCCGGGGTGCTCGCCTCTCAGGAGGTGGGCACCCCGGTTTTCTCGGACCTTTCGGTTTCTCGGACCGGTCTCCTGCGAAAGCGCTTGGAAGGACAGGGCATGACGATCAAGGACAGCCCCGAGGAGTGGGAGATCCGCTCGACGGAGACCCCCTTCGTGGGCAACAAGACCTCGGTGCGCACGGACGAGGTGGTCATGCCCGACGGCTCGGTGGCCCGCCGTGACTACCAGGTCCACCCCGGCTCGGTCGCCGTCCTCGCCCTGGACGAGGAGGACCGGGTCCTGCTCATCAACCAGTACCGCCACCCGGTGCGGCACAAGCTCTGGGAGATCCCGGCCGGCCTGCTGGACGTCCCCGGCGAGAACCCGCTGCACGCCGCCCAGCGCGAGCTGTACGAGGAAGCGCACGTCAAGGCCGAGGACTGGCGGGTGCTGACCGACGTGTACACCACCCCCGGCGGCTGCGACGAGGCCGTACGGATCTTCCTCGCCCGCGACCTGTCCGAGGCCGAGGGGCAGCGGTTCGAGGTCGAGGACGAGGAGGCCGACATGCAGCACGCGCGCGTGCCGGTCGACGAGCTGGTGCGCCGGGTGCTCGCCGGCGACGTGCACAACACCTGCCTCGTCGTGGGCGTCCTCTCCCTGGTCGCCGCCCGCGACGCGGACGGCGTGGAAGCCCTGCGCCCGGCCGACGCGCCGTGGCCCGCGCGTCCCTTCGCGTCCTGAACTCACCACCCGGCGCATTCGTGTGACGATCGCCTGATCCGATCGAGGGATGTGCCCGCCGCGCTCCGCCGGGAACGTCGCAGAGCGTGAACTAGGCTCTGGACATGCCCGTATCGGAGTCCCGGCGGGCTTGCGCGTGCGGTGGGACGGGAGTGTGGCCCGTGACGGATCAGGCGGTGGACACAGGCGACGTGCGGTTGTCGGCGCCGCCGGCCGCGGAGGACCAGTTCCTCGGTCGCACACGGGAGTTGAAGGAACTGCGCGCCGACATCGAGCGCGCCGGCCTGGACACCCTCTCCGGCCGCAAGGCCCCCCGCGCGCGCGTGCTCCTCATCGCGGGCAGGCCCGGATCCGGCCGGACCGCCCTCGCCGAGGAACTCGTCCGGCAGGTCGCGCAGCGTTACCCCGACGGAGCGCTGCGGGCCCGGCTCAGCGAGCCCGACGGCACTCCCGTACCGCTCGAGCGCACCGCCCGCGAGCTGCTCGCCGCGCTGGACGTACGGGCACCCGCCGGCGCCGCCGAGGACGACCTGACCGAGGCCCTGCGCGCCACCCTCGCCGAACGCCGGGTGCTGCTCCTGCTGGACGACGCACCCGGCGCCGAACAGGTCGACGCGCTGCTGCCGGACGCCCCGGACTGCCTGGTCGTCGCCGTCTCCGGCGGCCCGCTCACCGGCATCGCCGACGTCCGACCGTGCACCCTCGGCGGCCTGGACACCAAGTCGGCGGTGGAACTCCTCACCCGCTACACCGGCTCGGTCCGCATCACCGTCGACCCGCGCTCCGCCGAAAGCCTGGCCGAGGCCTGCCAGGGCCAGCCCGCGGCGCTCACCCTGGCCGGCGGCTGGCTCGCCGCGCGGCCCCAGGCGGCCGTCTCCGACCTGGCCAAGCGGCTGCACACGTACACCCCTGACGGTGCCGTCGGCGGCGACGGCACCCCGCTCGCCCGCGTCTTCCGCCTCGTCCACGACCAGCTTCCCGGACCGGCCGCCCGGATACTGCGACTGCTCTCCCAGGCCCCGGCCGGGACCGTCGACCCGCACACCGCCTCGGCGCTGGCCGGCTGCTCGGTGAGCCGGGCCCGCACCACGCTGGACGAGCTGGCCGCCCTCGGCCTGCTGCGGGCCGTGGACTCCCCGCTGCCCGAGTACGACGTGCCCGGCTGCCTGCACCCCCTCCTGCGCGCTCTCGCCGAGGCCCAGGACCGCCCGGCGGAGCTGCAGCTGGCCCGCGCCCGGCTGCTGGAGCGGGACGTACGGCTGCTGCAGTCCTGCCGGGCGGTCACCGAGCCGGACAGCCCGCAGGCCCGGGAGAAGCTGCAGGCCATGCCCGCGGCGCTGCGCTTTCCGACCGCCGCGGCGGCCGCCGAGTGGCTGCGGGTCAGGCGGCCCGCCCTGCTGGCCGCCGCCCGGCTCGCGGTGGCCGACGGGGAGCTGGACACCCTCGCGCGCCGGCTGATGTCCCAGCTGGTCCGGGCCATGGTGGCGCACTTCGGCACCCAGGCGGCCGCACCCGACCTGTACGGCGTCCACGGTCTCGTCCTGGACGTGGCCGAGCGGCGCGGACTGCCCCGGGAGAAGGCCGCGGCGCTGTTGAACCTGGGCGATCTGGACGCCCAGACCGGTCGCACCCGGGACGCTCTGGTCCGCTACCGGGCCGCTCTGGACGCCGGGCGCGAAGCAAATGACCCGTACGCGACCGGCCGCGCGATGGAATCCGTAGGCGGTGCGTACCAGGAGCTGGGCGACTACGACCGGGCCGCCGACTGGTTCGGCCGGGCGCTCGCCGAGCGGCTGGCCCGGGACGAGCGCACCCAGGCCGCGCGACTGTACGGCCGGATCGCCACCGCCCACACCTACGCGGGCCGCTACGGCGAGGCGCTGCGGAGCTGGCGGGCCGCCGTCGCCGGGTACCGCAAGGACGGCGATGTGGCCGCTCATGCGCGGGCGTTGAGCGAGCTGGCCCGGGTCCAGGAGTACGCGGGGCGGCCCGAGGAGTCGCTGCGGACCTGCCGGGAGGCGGTCGAGTGGGCGCGGCGCGCCGGGGACGCCCGGCTCCAGGCGGCGCTGCAGCTCCGGCTGGCCGACACGCTGGACCGTCTGGGGGACCCCGCGGCCGCCCACCTGCACCGTGCGGCGGCGGAGCGCATGCTGGGTGAGGAGGCCCAGGACGGCGAGGAAAGCCAGGAGCCTGCCGCTGAAGCCTGCGAAATCCGTAGTGCATCCGATGAAGATTGATGCAATGAAAGGCTAGACACGCGGAACACCTTCATTAGACTGGCTCTGCCGCACGTTCTCCTGCGGTGTCTCCCGGTGTGCCGCGGTATGCCGCGATATGCCTGGCATGTCTTGTAATACACCCCCCTCTGAGCCAAGGACCGTGATCCACGTGAAGGTCGGCATCCCCCGCGAGGTCAAGAACAACGAGTTCCGGGTGGCCATCACCCCCGCCGGTGTGCACGAGCTGGTGCGCAACGGCCACCAGGTCGTCGTCGAGCGGGGCGCCGGCGTCGGCTCCTCGATCACCGACGAGGAGTACGTCGCCGCCGGCGCCGCGATCCTCGACACGGCCGACGAGGTGTGGGCCACCGCTGACCTGCTGCTGAAGGTCAAGGAGCCCATCGCGGAGGAGTACCACCGCCTCCGCAAGGACCAGATCCTCTTCACCTACCTGCACCTGGCCGCGTCCAAGGAGTGCACGGACGCCCTGCTGGAGTCCGGCACCACGGCGATCGCCTACGAGACGGTGGAGCTGCCGAACCGCGCGCTGCCGCTGCTCGCCCCGATGTCCGAGGTCGCGGGCCGCCTGGCCCCGCAGGTCGGCGCCTACCACCTGATGGCCCCGGTCGGCGGCCGCGGTGTGCTGCCGGGCGGCGTCCCCGGTGTGACCCCGGCCAAGGCCGTCGTCATCGGCGGTGGCGTCTCCGGCTGGAACGCCACCCAGATCGCCATCGGCATGGGCTTCGAGGTCACCCTGCTGGACCGCGACATCAACAAGCTGCGCGAGGCCGACAAGATCTTCGGTACGAAGGTCAAGGCGGTCATGTCCAACGCCTACGAGCTGGAGAAGGCCGTCCTGGAGGCCGACCTGGTCATCGGCGCGGTCCTCATCCCGGGCGCCAAGGCCCCGAAGCTGGTCACCAACGAGCTCGTGTCCCGCATGAAGCCCGGAAGTGTCCTTGTCGACATCGCGATCGACCAGGGCGGCTGCTTCGAGGACTCCCGTCCCACCACGCACGCCGAGCCGACCTTCAAGGTCCACAACTCGGTCTTCTACTGCGTGGCCAACATGCCGGGCGGTGTGCCGAACACCTCCACCAACGCCCTCACCAACGCCACGATGCCGTACATCGTCTCCCTCGCCAACAACGGCTGGGTGGAGGCGCTGCGCCGTGACGCCGCCCTCGCCAAGGGTCTGAACACCCACGATGGCAAGGTGGTCTACAAGGAGGTCGCCGAGGCTCACGGCCTGGAGTACGCCGAACTGGAGACCGTCCTCGGCTGACACCCGTGACCCGGTGAGTCGCCAAGTCGCCGTCAGGTAAAAGGCGATTCGTCAACACAGGTCGTCAACACCGCACACCCGGCCGGACCTTGCCCGACAAGGTCCGGCCGGATGTGTGTATGGTCACTTTGCGGCTCTCGGCCAACTCGCCTCGAACGTAACTCTTCGACCGATTCGTACACCGGTGAAACCTGCGGTGCGACGGCCGTACGCCCTTGACAGCAGGATGTTTCATTGCCGACACATCCTGCCGGGTCCGGCGGATTGTGTTGCTGCGGACCGCCGACACGCCATAGAGTCGCCAACCGTCGGCATGGTGCCACGCTGACCTTGTCTAGAAGTTTCCTGGTCACCAAGGAGGTAAGACGACTTGTGAATGAGTCGACATTTTCTCCCGGGGGTGGTCAACCAGGAATGCCGGCACGGGGCCAGGGCCCCGCGGGATTCGAGGCTGTCGGCTCCGTCGCAGTGCGCACCTTCGCAGCCCACCAGAGTCCGGGTCCGCAGACGACCCGGACAGCACACCAGAGCATGGATGGCCATCACGTGAACGCCATGGCCGGCGACGGAAGTGGCGCGCCCCACAACCAATTCGCCGACTACGACGAACTGCCCGAGGGGCACTTCTACGACCCCGACGCCGAGTACGAGCCCGATCCGGAGTACGCGGCCACGCTCGCGCCCGACGCGGCCCGCCAGCGCCGCGAGCGCATCGGTCCGACCGGACGCCCGCTGCCGTACTTCCCGATCCCGGGCCCGCTGACCGACCACGGCCCCGCGAAGATCATCGCGATGTGCAACCAGAAGGGCGGCGTCGGCAAGACGACGTCGACCATCAACCTGGGTGCCGCGCTCGCGGAGTACGGCCGGCGCGTGCTGCTCGTGGACTTCGACCCGCAGGGCGCGCTGTCGGTGGGCCTCGGCGTCAACCCGATGGAACTCGACCTGACGGTCTACAACCTGCTCATGGAGCGGGGCATGTCCGCGGACGAGGTCCTGCTGAAGACGGCGGTCCCCAACATGGACCTGCTGCCCTCCAACATCGACCTGTCGGCCGCCGAGGTCCAGCTGGTCTCCGAGGTGGCCCGCGAGTCGACGCTGCAGCGCGCCCTGAAGCCGCTGATGTCCGACTACGACTACATCGTGATCGACTGTCAGCCCTCGCTCGGCCTGCTCACCGTCAACGCCCTGACGGCCGCTCACAAGGTGATCGTGCCGCTGGAGTGCGAGTTCTTCGCCCTGCGTGGTGTGGCCCTGCTGACGGAGACCATCGAGAAGGTCCAGGAGCGGCTCAACCCCGACCTGGAACTCGACGGCATCCTCGCCACGATGTACGACTCGCGCACGGTGCACAGCCGCGAGGTGCTCGCGCGTGTCGTCGAGGCGTTCGACGACCACGTCTACCACACGGTCATCGGGCGTACGGTCCGCTTCCCGGAGACCACGGTCGCCGGTGAGCCGATCACCACCTACGCCTCCAACTCCGTCGGTGCCGCCGCCTATCGCCAGCTCGCCAGGGAGGTGCTCGCCCGGTGTCACGCCGAGTGAGTCTGCCCGGAGCCGACGAACTCTTCCGTACGACAGGGGGGACGGCGCTCCAGCCGTCGACTCCGCGGCGCCCGGCGGGCGGTGAGGCCCGGGTGCCGGCCCCCGCGGGGGAGAGCGACCCGGCGGCCGCGGCCGCGGAGGACGCGCCGCAGTCGGTGCCCGCGCAGGGCGGCGACGGCGAGGGCGCCGAGCACGTGGCGGCGGTCGAGGCGGAACGGGCCGAGTCCGGCGAGTCCCGCATCCGGCCGGCCCGGCGGCAGACGGCACAGGAAGGTTCCTCCGCCGGCGCGGCGGAGGCGCAGCCCCGCAAGCGCGGGCGGGCGGCCAACCGGCGGCCCAGCGGGCGCGAGCGCCACGACGAGAAGATCACCGTGTACGTCTCGGCCGAGGAACTCATGGACCTCGAGCACGCGCGCCTCGTCCTGCGGGGCGAGCACGGACTCGCGGTCGACCGCGGCCGCATCGTCCGCGAGGCGGTCGCCGTGGTCCTGGCCGACCTGGAGTCCCGCGGGGACGCGAGCATCCTGGTGCGGCGGCTGCGGGGTCGGTAGCCCGCCTCGCGTGCGTCAGGCGATAGCCTGCGACGGCCATGACCTCGTACGAATCCGGCTCCGCCGGCCGCCGCCGGGTCCTGGGGCGGGGCCCCGGGGCTGCGGCCCGGCCTGCCCCTCCTTCGGAGGAGAGCCGGTCCGTGGCCGAGGTCGCGGCCCCCGCTGAGCCCGGCGGACACAACGACGGCGAGCCCGACGAGGCAACAGGCCCTGTCGTCGTACCCGATGAACCTTCGGCCGCGGAGCCCGGAGGGCCTGAGGCCGTCGAGCCCGATGAGCCTTCGGCCGCGGAGCCCGGTGGGCCTGAGGTCGTCGAATCCGGGGCCCCTGAGGTCGCCGAGCCCGGAGAGCCTTCGGCCACTGAGGTCGCCGAATCCGGCGAGCCTTCGGTCGTCGAGGCCGAGGATCCTCGTGACGGTGTCTTCAAGGTCCGTCTCGCGAACTTCGAGGGGCCCTTCGACCTGCTCCTCCAGCTCATCTCCAAGCACAAGATGGACGTCACAGAGGTCGCCCTGTCCAAGGTCACCGACGAGTTCATGGCGCACATCCGCGCCATGGGCCCGGACTGGGACCTGGACCAGACGACCGAGTTCCTGGTCGTCGCCGCCACGCTGCTGGACCTGAAGGCGGCCCGGCTGCTGCCCGCCGCCGAGGTGGAGGACGAGGCCGACCTGGCACTGCTGGAGGCCCGGGACCTGCTGTTCGCGCGACTGCTCCAGTACCGCGCGTACAAGCGGATCGCCGACATCTTCAACGAGCGCCTGGACGACGAGGCCCGCCGCTACCCCCGTACCGTCGGCCTCGAACCCCACCACGCCGAGCTGCTGCCCGAGGTCGTCATCAGCATCGGACCCGAGGGGTTCGCCAGGCTCGCGGTCAAGGCGATGCAGCCCAAGGCCAAGCCGCAGGTGTACGTGGACCACATCCACGCCCCGCTGGTGAGCGTGCAGGAGCAGGCGGGGATCGTGGTCGCGCGGCTCAGGGAGCTCGGCGAGGCCAGCTTCCGCGCCCTGGTGGAGGACACCGACGACACCCTCACCGTCGTCGCCCGCTTCCTCGCGCTGCTGGAGCTGTACCGCGAGAAGGCCGTCGCCCTGGACCAGGAGACCGCCCTCGGGGACCTGATCGTGCGCTGGACCGGCGGCGACGCGGACGCGGCGCCGATGGTCACCGACGAGTTCGACCGGCCGCCGGAGGAGCCGAAGGAGCCCACGGCGTCCAAGGAGGGGAAGAAGGCATGAGCGAGAAGACCGCGGAACTCCCGGCGGGACTCCGTTCCGTCGCCGATCTCGATCTCAAGCCCGCCCTGGAGGCGGTCCTCATGGTCGTGGACGAGCCCGCGACCGAGGAGCACCTGGCCAAGATCCTGGAGCGGCCCAGACGGCAGATCGGGGACGCGCTGCGGGAGCTGGCCGACGACTACACCGTGCAGGGCCGCGGCTTCGAGCTGCGGTTCGTCGCGGGCGGCTGGCGCTTCTACAGCCGCGCCGAGTTCGCGCCCGCCGTCGAGCGGCTCGTACTGGACGGTCAGACGGCCCGCCTCACGCAGGCGGCGCTGGAGACCCTCGCGGTGGTCGCCTACCGCCAGCCGGTCAGCCGCAGCCGCGTCTCCGCGGTGCGCGGAGTCAACTGTGACGGTGTGATGCGCACCCTCCTCCAGCGCGGTCTGGTCGAGGAGGCGGGCGCGGAACCCGAAACAGGTGCGATCCTGTACAGGACGACGAACTACTTCCTGGAGCGGATGGGCCTGCGCGGCCTGGACGAGCTCCCGGAGCTCGCGCCCTTTCTGCCGGAGGCGGAGGCGATCGAGGCCGAGACCCAGGAGGGAGTCCCGTCGTTCGACCCGGACGCGCCCGACGCGCCCGGCGGTCAGGACGCAGACGACTAAGACGGAACTTTGATGCGAAGCAGCGGCAGCGGAAAGAGTGGCGGGCGCGGTAACTACCGCGGTGCCGGCAACAACAGGGACGACAAGCAGGGGCAGGGCCGTCCCAGCAAGCCCCGCCCCGAGGAGCGCCGCTACGACGTGGGCCCCGGCGCGACCAAGGACGGCCCCAAGTCCGGGCGCGGCGGCTCCGCGCGCGGCGGCGCCAAGGGCGGCCCCAAGCAGGCCCAGCAGCGCGGCGGGCGGACGGCTCCGGGAACCTCCCGCGAGTACGAGGCACGCGCCGAGGAGCGCAACCGCGAGCGGTACGCGGGCAAGAAGGACGTCAAGCTGCCCAAGACCTTCCCCGGCGCCGAGCAGGAGGGCGAGCGGCTGCAGAAGGTCCTCGCGCGCGCGGGCTACGGCTCCCGGCGCGCCTGCGAGGAGCTGATCGAGCAGGCCCGCGTCGAGGTCAACGGCGAGATCGTGCTGGAGCAGGGCAAGCGCGTCGACCCGGAGAAGGACGAGGTCAAGGTCGACGGCCTCACCGTCGCCACGCAGTCGTACCAGTTCTTCTCGCTGAACAAGCCCGCCGGTGTCGTCTCCACCATGGAGGACCCGGAGGGGCGCCAGTGCCTCGGTGACTACGTCACCAACCGCGAGACCCGGCTCTTCCACGTGGGCCGGCTCGACACGGAGACCGAGGGCGTCATCCTGCTCACCAACCATGGTGAGCTGGCCCACCGGCTGACCCACCCGAAGTACGGGGTGAAGAAGACCTACCTCGCCGCCATCGTCGGACCGATCCCGCGCGACCTCGGCAAGCGCCTCAAGGACGGCATCCAGCTGGAGGACGGCTACGCGCGCGCGGACCACTTCCGGGTCGTCGAGCAGACCGGCAAGAACTACCTGGTCGAGGTGACCCTGCACGAGGGCCGCAAGCACATCGTCCGCCGCATGCTGGCCGAGGCCGGCTTCCCGGTCGAGAAGCTGGTGCGCACGTCCTTCGGGCCGATCACCCTGGGGGACCAGAAGTCGGGCTGGCTGCGCCGCCTGTCCAACACCGAGGTCGGGATGCTCATGCAGGAGGTCGACCTCTAGGCGACCCTCAAGGGCTTGTGCGCCACGACACCCCCCTTTTATAGTCATGATGACTACTGAAAGGGGGGTGGGTGCTGTGCAGAGCTACGACAAACACGCGCACGAGCCGTTCGCCGTCACCGTCGACCTCGCCGTCCTCACCCTGCGCGAGGGCGCCCTGCACGTGCTGCTGGTCGAGCGCGGGCAGGAGCCGTACGCCGGGCGCTGGGCGCTGCCCGGCGGATTCCTGCTGCCCGAGGAGTCCGCCGAGGCGGCGGCCCGGCGCGAACTCGCCGAGGAGACCGGGCTGGACGACGTCTCCGGGCTGCGCCTGGAGCAGCTGCGCACCTACAGCGAGCCGGGCCGCGACCCCCGCATGCGGGTCGTGTCCGTGGCGTTCACGGCGCTGCTGCCCGAGCCTCCCGAACCGCACGGCGGTGGTGACGCGGCCCAGGCCCGCTGGCTGCCGTACGACGCGGCCCCGCCGCTCGCCTTCGACCACGACCGGATCCTCGCCGACGCCCACGAGCGCATCGGCGCCGAGCTGGAGAACACCTGCGCCGCCACCGCCTTCTGCCCGCCCGAGTTCACCCTCGGCGAGCTGCAGCAGGTCTACGAGACGGTCTGGGGCACGCCCCTCGACCGGCCCAACTTCCGCCGCAAGGTGCTCGCCACACCCGGATTCGTCGAACCTGTCCCCGGCGCCGCCCGGCTGACCGGAGGCCGTGGCAAACCGGCCGCCCTCTTCCGCGCCGGCAGCGCCACCGCCCTGCACCCGCCCCTGCTCCGACCGTCCCGGGAAGGACGCCCCGCATGACCACCCTCCAGGCGAGCAAGCGCGCCGCCACCGGATCCCTGCTCGGACTCGCCCTCGGTGACGCGCTCGGCTTCCCGACCGAGTTCAACGACGTGCCCTCGATCCTCGCCAAGTTCGGGCCCTGGCGGGAGATGGAGCTGCCGCAGCGCGCCTTCGTCTCGGACGACACGCAGATGACCCTCGCCGTCGGACGCGGGCTCAAGGCGGCCATGGAGCGCGGACACCTCGCGCCCATGCGGCTGGAGCGGCCGCTGCGCGAGGAGTTCGTGGACTGGTACCAGTCGCCGGACAACAACCGCGCCCCCGGAAACACCTGCCTCAGGGCGTGCCATCTCCTCAAGGACGACGACCGGGCCTGGCAGGACGCCAGCCAGATCGGCTCCAAGGGCTGCGGCGCCAACATGCGTGTCGCCCCCGTCGGACTCGCCCCCGGACTGAGCGACGAACAGCGCGCCGGCGCCGCCCAGTTGCAGTCGGGGCTCACCCACGGCCACCCCACCGCACTGGCCGCCTCCGACCTCACCGCCCACGCCGTGCGTCTGCTCGCCCGGGGCACCGACCCGGCGGGCCTCGTCGGACAGCTGCGGTCCTACGCGCTGGAGAACCGCACCCGCTACGACCACACCTGGCTCGGCGACCTGTGGACCCGTTCCCAGGACCCCAGCCCCGAGCACTTCATCGCGCGCGGCTGGGACGAGTGCCTGGAGATCCTCGCCCGGCTCCAGGAGGCCGTGCGCACCGTCTCCCCGGAGACCGACCCGTGCCTGGCCACCGGCCAGGGCTGGATCGCCGAAGAGGCCCTCGCCACCGGACTGCTCTGCTTCCTGCTCTTCCCCGACGAGCCCACAACCGCCCTGCGCCGGGCCGCCTGCACCTCGGGCGACTCCGACTCGATCGCCTGCCTCACCGGTGCCTTCGCGGGCGCCTGGCTGGGCGCGGACGCCTGGCCCGCCGCGTGGACCGAGCGGATCGAGTACCGGGGCGACCTGTTGGCGCTGGGGGCGCTCTGGGACGCTTAGGCCCATGATCGACGACCTCGACATGGACCTGACGCCGGTGATCGACGAGCAGCCCGACCCGATGCTGTTCGCGACCGTCTCCGGAGCCCACCTGTACGGCTTCCCGTCCCAGGACTCCGACCTGGACCTGCGCGGCGTCCACCTGCTGCCCGCCGCCGACCTGGTCGGACTCCGCGAACCGGAGGAGACCCGCTCGCGCGCGTGGGTGCGCTACGGCGTCGAGATGGACCTCGTCACCCACGACCTGCGCAAGTTCGTACGGCTGATGCTCCGGCGCAACGGCTATGTGCTGGAGCAGCTGCTCTCGCCGCTGGTCGTGCACACCGGCGACGCGCACCGGGAGCTGACCGCGCTCGCCCCGGGCGTTCTCACCAGTCACCACGCCCACCACTACCGGGGGTTCGCGGTCACCCAGTGACGGCTGTTCGAGAAGACCGGCGAGCTCAAGCCGCTGCTCTACACGTTCAGGGTGCTGCTCACCGGCGTCCACCTGATGCGCAGCGGCGAGATACAGGCCCATCTGCCCACCCTCCTGGAGCAGGTGGACGCGCCCGGCTACCTGCCCGAGCTGATCGCCGCCAAGTCCGCGCAGGAGCACGGCCCGGCCGATATCGAGCACGCGCGCGTGGAGGCCGACGTGGAGCGGCTGCACGCCGTGCTCGACGAGGCGCAGGCCGCCTCAGCCCTGCCCGACACCCCGAGTGCGTACGACGCCCTGAACGACTTCGTGGTGCGTGTCCGGCTGGCCGGCCCGCAGGGCTGAGGCGCGGCGCGTGCGGAAGAGGAAGTCGGCCACGCGCGCGTGGTCCGGTTCCGGGGGAAGCGGGCTGCCGGGCAGTGCCTGTTCGGTCTCGGCGGCCAGCCGGGCCATCAGGGCCTCGACCTCCGCCCAGGGCACCTCGCCCCGCTTCACCGCCAGCAGCGGCTCGCGCTGATCTCCGACGTCGATCCGCAGCTCACCGGTGCGCAGCAGATCCCGGGCGCACGTCAGCAGGCGGAGCAGGTGCATGGCATGTTTCCAGCGCGGGGCGCCGGTCGTGCGGACGTCGGCGTCGAGCTTGCGGCGCTGGCCGAGGGCGATGGGGGTGCCCCCGCGCGAGCGAAGCCGAGCGTGGGGGAGGGTGAACGTGTCGTACGTCCGCCGGGAGAGGAACGCGCCGCGCAGGCTCAGCAGTTCGCGGCCGGTGTCGTCGGCGTGTTCCACGAGCGGCGAGTGCAGACACTCCAGGATGTTCGGATTGCTGCGCAACGCCAGCTCGCAGAACCGCTCCAGCTCCCAGGAGAAGTGCTCCTCGCCCGGCCCCTCCACATGCGTCGGCGGCTTCTCGAACCGCCAGAACAGGGGAGTGGGGGCGAGGAAGACGCCCCGCCGGTCCGTGTCACTGGTGTCCGTCGCCAGGCCGAAGGCCCGCGAACCCATGACACAGGCGTAGATCGTGTGGTCGCGCACGAGGTTCTCGGCGGTCTCGGGCTGCATGCCGGGAGGGTACGCGACCGGCTCAGGTCGAGTGGGACCCGCTCAGGTCGGGTGGGACCCGCAGGTCGGGTGGGACCCGCTCAGGTCAGGCGGATCGAGCCCTTCTCCACCTCGATGTGCTTGGCGGGCAGCGGCCGGGGCGCCGGGCCGTGCGCCACCGAGCCGTCGGCGATGTGGAACTTGCTGCCGTGACAGGGGCAGTCGATCGTGCCGTCCGCGACCTTGGCCACCGTGCAGCCCTGGTGCGTGCAGATCGCCGAGAAGGCCTTGAACTCGCCCTTCTTCGGCTGCGTGACCACGACCTTCTTCTCCTTGAAGATCGTGCCGCCGCCTTCCGGGATGTCGGTGGTCCGCGCCAGCTCCGATCCGCCGGCCGCCGAGGTGTTCTCTTTGCTGGCCGCCGCGGTGTTGTCGTCGTTCGGCGTCGAGGACGTACCGGCGGATGAGGTGCTGGGGGACTCGGCGCTCTTGCTGTTGTTGCCGCCGCATCCCACACAGCCGACGGCGATCGTCGCCGCGCCCGTCGCGAGAACCGTACGCCGCGTCGCGGGCTGGGTCATGAGATCACTCCGAACGTAAGAGGGCAGAAAAGAGGTGATAAACGGCATCTTGGCATTTAACGGATCAAGGGCGAAGGAACCAGGAACAGGCCATCACTGGATCGGCCCCGCCGCGACACGGAGCGTCCGTCTCAGCGACCGGGCGTCGCGCGCCCGGCCCCTGAGGTCTGACTAGGCTGGACGCATCAAGAGCCGACGACAGTCGACACGCACGTGACGAAGGAGCAGCGCCGTGGCGGTACGAGCGGTCCGGGGGGCCGTCCAACTCGAGCGGGACGAGGCCGGTCACATGGACGAGCAGGTCGGGGCCCTGCTCACCGCCGTCCTGGAGCGGAACGGACTCACCGCCGACGACCTGATCAGCGTCTGGTTCACGGCAACCCCCGACCTGCACAGCGACTTCCCGGCCGCCGCCGCCCGGAAGCTCGGCATTGTCGACGTGCCGCTGATCTGCGCCCAGGAACTCGACATCGAGGGCGCCATGCCCCGGGTCGTCCGGATCCTCGCGCACATCGAGTCGGACCGGCCCCGTGCCGACATCGTCCACGTCTACCTCGGCGCCGCCGCCGCTCTGCGCAAGGACATCGCCCAGTGAGGACCGCTCTCGTCATCGGCACCGGCCTGATCGGCACGTCCGCCGCGCTCGCCCTGACCCAGCGGGGCGTCACCGTCCACCTCGAGGACCACGACCCCGAGCAGGCCCGTACGGCCGCCGCGCTCGGCGCCGGCACCGAGGAGGCACCCCAGGGCCCGGTGGACCTCGCGATCGTCGCCGCCCCGCCCGCCCACGTGGCCGCCGTCCTCGCGGACGCCATGGGCCGCGGAGTGGCCCGCGGCTACGTCGACGTGGCCAGCGTCAAGGGCGGCCCGCGCCGCGAGCTGGAGGAGCGGGGCCTGGACCTGTCGACGTACATCGGCACCCACCCCATGTCCGGCCGGGAGAAGTCCGGCCCGCTGGCCGCCACCGGCGACCTCTTCGAAGGCCGCCCCTGGGTGCTCACCCCGACCCGGGACACCGACACCGAGGTGCTCAACCTCGCCCTGGAGCTGGTCTCGCACTGCCGGGCCGTGCCGGTCGTCATGGACGCGGACGCCCATGACCGCGCCGTCGCCCTCGTCTCCCACATGCCCCACCTGGTCTCCAGCATGGTCGCGGCACGCCTGGAGAACGCCGAGGAGGCCGCCGTACGGCTGTGCGGGCAGGGCATCCGGGACGTCACCCGGATCGCCGCCTCCGACCCCCGGATGTGGATCGACATCCTCTCCGCCAACCCCGGCCCGGTCGCCGACCTCCTCTCCGACGTCTCCGCCGACCTGGACGAGACCGTGCGCGCCCTGCGCGCCCTGCAGTCCGCCGACGAGGAGAAGCGGAGCGAGGGCAGCCAGGGCATCGCGGACGTGCTGCGGCGCGGGAACGCGGGCCAGGTGCGGGTGCCGGGCAAGCACGGGTCGGCCCCGCGGGTCTACGAGACCGTGGTCGTGCTGATCGACGACCAGCCGGGGCAGCTGGCCCGGATCTTCGCCGACGCCGGCCGGGCCGGGGTCAACGTCGAGGACGTCCGCATCGAGCACGCCACCGGGCAGCAGGCCGGCCTGGTCCAGCTCAGCGTGGAGCCCAAGGCGGCCCCGGTGCTGAAGGAGGCGCTGCGGGACATGGGGTGGGCGCTGCGGCAGTAGACCGCGGCGCCGGTACGGGGCCCGGCCGGGCCGGGTGCGTGCGTGGGTCGACGAGCGCGGTAGGTGCGGGTCGGCGGGACCGGATGCGTGGGCCTGGTCGGGCCGGTGCGCGTGGGGCGGCGGGCTTGGCGCGTGCGGGCAAGTCTGGCTGGTGCGCACGGGGTCCGGACGAGTGACCCGCACCCAGTAACCTTGTGCAGGGCGCTCTCGCTCCCCGCACCCCGCTCACCGCACCGCACCAGGAAGGTGTTCCCCCGTGGAAAACGGCGCCCCGACCGCCAAGCCCGTGATCGTCGCGATCGACGGCCCCTCCGGCACGGGCAAGTCGAGCACGTCGAAGGCAGTGGCCCGGCAGCTCGGCCTGAGCTACCTGGACACCGGCGCCCAGTACCGGGCGATCACCTGGTGGATGGTGACCAACGGCATCGACCTGGAGGACCCGTCCGCGATCGCCGCCGTCGCAGGCAAGCCGGAGATCGTCTCCGGCACCGACCCGGCCGCCCCGACCATCTCGGTCGACGGCATCGACGTGGCCGGCCCGATCCGTACCCAGGACGTCACCTCCAAGGTCAGCGCGGTCAGCGCGGTGCCCGAGGTGCGCACCCGGATCACCGAGCTCCAGCGCACGCTGGCCCACGGTGCCGAGGACGGCATCGTGGTCGAGGGCCGGGACATCGGCACGACCGTGCTGCCGGACGCCGACCTGAAGATCTTCCTCACCGCGTCCGCGGAGGCCCGCGCCGCCCGCCGCAGCGGCGAGCTGAAGAACGCCGACGTCAACGCCACCCGTGAGGCCCTGATCAAGCGGGACGCGGCCGACTCCGGCCGCAAGACCTCGCCGCTGGCCAAGGCCGGTGACGCGGTCGAGGTGGACACCACCGAGCTCACCCTCGCCCAGGTCATCGAGTGCGTCGTCACCCTGGTCGAGGAGAAGCGGGCCGGGAAGTGAGCCTTCCGTCACGCGGGGAGGGCGACCTCCCGTCCGAGCGGGGTGCCGAGGTCGGCCGGCGCATCGGCGTCGGCCTGATGCACGGACTGTGGAGGCCGCGTGTGCTGGGCGCCTGGAAGGTGCCCGCGACAGGCCCGGTGATCCTCGCCGTCAACCACTCCCACAACATCGACGGCCCGATGGTCATGGGCGTGACGCCCCGGCCGACGCACTTCCTGATCAAGAAGGAGGCGTTCGTCGGACCGCTGGACCCCTTCCTGACCGGCATCGGCCAGCTGAAGGTGGACCGCACGGCCGCCGACCGCACCGCGATCACCCGGGCCCTCGGCCTGCTCGAGACCGGGGGAGTGCTGGGCATCTTCCCGGAGGGCACCCGGGGCGGCGGCGACTTCGCCTCGCTGCGCGCCGGTCTTGCCTACTTCGCGGTCCGCAGCGGGGCACCGATCGTGCCGGTGGCCGTCCTCGGCAGCGCCGACCGGCGCGGGCGCGTGATCAAGGCCCTGCCTCCGCTGCGCACCCGCATCGACGTCGTCTACGGCGAGCCCTTCGAGGCGGGCGACGGCACCGGGCGGCGGACGCGGGCGGCGCTGGACGCGGCCACCGAGCGCGTCCAGAAGCAGCTCACCGCCCATCTGGAAAACGCCAGGCGCCTGACCGGGCGCTAGGCGACACTTGAGTAGTGGTCCGGCCCACCGGGGCCCGGTCCACCGATCACCACGAACGAACGAGGTACGGACTTCATGAACGACCAGATCCAGCCCGACGGCTCGGACGCGTACGACGCGCACGAGTACGACCACGGGGCGCTCGGCGACGCCGAGTACGCGGAGTTCATGGAGCTCGCCGCCGAAGAGGGCTTCGACATCGAGGACGTCGAGGGCGCCATCGAGGCGGCGGGCCACGGTCCGCTGCCCGTGCTCGCCGTCGTGGGCCGCCCCAATGTCGGCAAGTCGACCCTTGTGAACCGCATCATCGGCCGCCGCGAGGCCGTCGTCGAGGACAAGCCCGGCGTCACCCGCGACCGCGTCACCTACGAGGCCGAGTGGGCGGGCCGCCGCTTCAAGGTCGTCGACACCGGCGGCTGGGAGCAGGACGTCCTCGGTATCGACGCCTCCGTGGCCGCGCAGGCCGAGTACGCGATCGAGGCGGCCGACGCCGTCGTCTTCGTGGTGGACGCCAAGGTCGGCGCGACCGACACCGACGAGGCGGTCGTCCGGCTGCTGCGCAAGGCGGGCAAGCCCGTCGTGCTGGCCGCCAACAAGGTCGACGGCCCGAGCGGCGAGGCCGACGCGACCTATCTGTGGAGCCTGGGCCTCGGCGAGCCGCACCCGGTCTCGGCCCTCCACGGCCGCGGCACCGGCGACATGCTGGACGCCGTCCTGGAGGCGCTGCCGGAGGCCCCCTCGCAGACCTTCGGCACCGCCGTCGGCGGCCCGCGCCGCATCGCGCTCATCGGCCGCCCGAACGTCGGCAAGTCCTCGCTGCTGAACAAGGTGGCCGGCGAGGAGCGCGTCGTCGTCAACGAAATGGCGGGCACCACTCGCGACCCGGTCGACGAGATGATCGAACTCGGCGGTGTGACCTGGAAGTTCGTGGACACCGCCGGCATCCGCAAGCGCGTCCACCTCCAGCAGGGCGCCGACTACTACGCCTCCCTGCGCACGGCCGCGGCCGTGGAGAAGGCCGAGGTCGCGGTCATCCTGATCGACGCCTCCGAGAACATCTCCGTCCAGGACCAGCGGATCGTCACCATGGCCGTCGAGGCGGGCCGCGCGGTGGTCGTCGCCTACAACAAGTGGGACACCCTCGACGAGGAGCGCCGCTACTACCTGGAGCGGGAGATCGAGACCGAGCTGGCCCAGGTCGCCTGGGCGCCCCGCGTCAACGTCTCGGCGCGCACCGGCCGGCACATGGAGAAGCTGGTCCCGGCGATCGAGACCGCCCTGGCCGGCTGGGAGACCCGCGTCCCCACCGGCCGTCTGAACGCCTTCCTCGGCGAGCTCGCCTCCGCCCACCCGCACCCGGTCCGCGGCGGCAAGCAGCCGCGCATCCTCTTCGGCACCCAGGCCGGCACCAAGCCCCCGCGGTTCGTGCTCTTCGCCTCCGGCTTCATCGAGGCGGGCTACCGGCGCTTCATCGAGCGCCGTCTGCGCGAGGAGTTCGGCTTCGAGGGCACCCCGATCCACATGTCGGTGCGGGTGCGCGAGAAGCGCGGCGCGAAGAAGAAGTAGCGGCGCGGGGAATACTCCGTCGCATGCCGAAGGGCGGCCCCCGCGCGGGGGCCGCCCGTCCGCGTGGCAGCCGCCCCCGCGCGGGGGCCGGGGCGCCGGGTCGGGC
>NZ_JBSFXG010000059.1:0-39677 GCF_053595235.1 Streptomyces sp. NPDC002520
TGGTATCCGCTGGTCTTCCCAGCTTTTCCACAGGTTCGGTTCCGGTTGGGCCTCTGGCGGGCGGGGTGGGCAGGGACGGTCAGGCGGGCTCAGGCGGGGCGTGGAGCGTGTCGAAGAGGTGTGTCCAGGCGTGTTGCCAGGGCCAGTTGTGCGGCAGGTGCAGGGTGATGCGCCGTGCGGAACGAGCGATCCGGGCCGGGACGTGGATCAGGTGGGCACGAAGGGTCGCGGTGGTGGCCCTGGCATGGAAGGCGGAGGCGAGCGCGCCGGTGGCACGCAGCAGGTTGTAGGTGAGGGCCCACAGGGTGAGCCAGGCGGAGTTGGCGTGGAAGTGTCCGGAGGGCAGGTGGGCGAAGGCGGAGGCTTTGCTGTCCGCGATGACCTGCTCGACGACGGCGTGGTGGCGGTGTTCCCGCTCCGCCTGGAGCGTCGGAGCGGGGTTGTCGGTGAAGAACGGGTGGTGGCGCCAGGCTGGGAACAATTCACCCTGCTCTCCCACGACGGCGGGTTTGGCCAGGTCACGGACCCGGCGCACGATCAGCCGGGCGGTGACCCGCTCTGCTTTCTTACGGCTGGCGAACGCGGTGTAGGCGGGTATCTCGGCGACTTCGGCGTCGGAGATGAGTTCTCCGGTGTCCGGGTCTGGCACCGCGGTCGGGTACGTGATCTGCTGCCATGCCTTGCCCGGGATGCTGAGGACGGCCCGTTTGATGGAGGGGTTCATACCGGTCGTGATCGAAAAGTGGGCGCCGGCCCGGCGGCAGGCGGCGATTACCCCGGCGTTGTAGAACTGGGAGTCTGCCCGCAGGATGCGGGTGCCGGTGCACCCGGCCTCGGCGGCGGTGGCCAGAGCTTCACTGACGAACTTCGGGGCGCCGCGGGAGTCGGCTGCCTTGCCGCGGCGCATCCGCACCCCGGCGATCACCGGCCGGGAGTGTGGAGTGCAGACCGTGGCCAGCAGTGGGTGGAGGGTGCGGATGCCTTTGAACCGGCCGTACTCGGCGCCCTGCTTGGTCCGGCCGTAGACGCGTTTGTGGGTGGAGTCGACATCGATGAACGCCATCTGGTCGGCCCCGGGCAGCAGCGGGGTATGCGCGGCCAACGCGGCGAGGAACCTCCGGTGCACGGCGTGGAGTTGGAGGGCATGGCCGTGGGTGAACGCGCGCAGGAAGGTGCCCAGGGTGGAGGGGGCACGGATCCCGCCGAACACGGCCGGCATCGCACCGTGCCGCAGCACGTCCAGGTCGTCGATACTGTCGGCCCCCGCGACCATCCCGGCCACGATGCTCGTGACCTTGGCGTCCGCCGCCGCACCCGCGCCGTTCCTCGCCCCGGTCAGCCTCACGTTCCCGGCCACCAGTCGGGAAAGCCCGCACCGCTCGGCCAGTCGCATCACCGGGACCAGCCCGGCCTGCGCGATCAGATTCGGGTCATCGAACGCGGCGGAGACCGCCGCCGGTGTATGGGAAACTTGCATCTCGGAAGTGCCTTGCTGATTGTGCGTGCTGGAAGCGTGAAGAACTCCCATCATCGCAGGTCACAAGGCACTTCTTCATTTTCCCGGGCGCCATCCACAGGCATCGGTCGGTGGATCGAGGCTAAGGCAGCCGCGTTGGCTTTGGCCATCGCTGTTGCCGCCGGTATCACCGTCTCAACGACGCCTGCTTCGGCCAACACAAGCCTGGGCTACGTCTCGGGCAGCGGCGACTGGACCGACGACTGGTGGGACGAGGGCCCGATCTCGGCGTCGTCGTACTCCTACAGCAACGCGGCCGCGATGTGGCAGACCATCCTCTGGGCGGACGGATACCTCTCGTACTCCGGCATCGACTGCCGGTTCGGGTCCGGGACCACGTCGGCCACCAAGAGCTGGCAAAGCAATCACGGTCTCACGGCCGACGGCATAGTCGGACCCAACACCTTGAAGAAGGCCAGCACATGGCTCTATCAATCAGGTGCCGACTACATCTACCAGGGAGTCAGCGGCCGATACATCACCTTCGACCGAGACGACTACAGCGGTGCCTGGTACATGTACATCGGCAGCGACAAGAAGGGGCTTTTCTACAACACCGCCACCTTCAGTGTGTGCTGAGCGCGGGGCCACGCTTTCGGAGAGGCCCGCGCGGACTCACTCACGCGTTCGTGCGCAGCAGGCCGCGAGATGACGTGCCGTTGATCATCGACCAGGGGCATGCGACTCGTGCAGCGATCACCAGGACCGGAACATCACCACCGGGCCCTCACCCGAATTTCTTGGGGCAAGTGTGCCGGCCAAGATTCGCGTGCACGCCCCGAAATGGGCTCGGCTGGCCCCGGCCTTCGAGCGACCGGTCGAGCCGCCCGCCCGGTTGGCCGGGCGACAGACGACGGGCGTCGATCCCCGCCGGGAAGGATCGCTGCCTTGAGCTCGACAACCGCCGAGCAAACGTCATGACGCTCCGCCAGAATCAGCGTAGGACGAGCGGCAAGACGTTTCCCCAACCGCCTCGGTGAGATAGTGGCGGGTCAGACGCCCTTTGCCGCAGGCCCGAGTCCCCCGTGCTCAAACCTGCCCCTCCCCCCGCATACCTCGGCACTCCCCACGACACAGGGTAACGACGCCAGCGCAATCAGCACACGTCAACTCGAGTCGTATAGCCCGAGCTCAAAGAACAGCCCTACCGCGCTGCTCGACAGGTTAAGCCCGACAAGTCGATTGACCCGCGCTACCTGATCCAGGACGACCACCTCACGCTCCGTCAGAAACAGCGTCCACCGAGCGTCAAGACATTTCCCGAACCCGTCTCTTACGGAGTTGAGGCAGAGCGTTCCGGACCCACGCCCACGCTGCGAAACCGCAGGTGAGACACGTGGCGGGAACCTGCAACATGCTCCACGCGGTGAACTTCGGGAAACAGGTCGAGCGCGCCCGGCCTCGCCTGAGAAACCTCTCCGGCGAGCAGCTGGTACGCCCCCCTCGCCCGGTCCGTCCGGCACCCCTCGTCAATCCGGGACAGTGGCGTGGTGCCGCCTCGGGAGGGCACCGAGCGGGATCGGCGCGGATGCATGAAGGCATTGATCGTAATGACATCCATTTTCATGTATCGTCTGCCTCGCTCACCGATCGCACCCGGAGGTCCTCATGGCCGTACCCAAACGCAAGATGTCGCGCAGCAACACCCGGCACCGTCGCGCGCAGTGGAAGGCCACGACGCCGCAGTTGGTGACGGTCACGGTGGACGGCGTGCCGTACCTCGTGCCCCAGCGGCTGGCCAAGGCGTACGAGCGCGGCCTGCTCCGCCCCGAAGGCTGACTCAGCATGAACTACGCCCCCTCGCCGCGCCTTCCCGTCACCGTCCTGTCGGGCTTTCTCGGTGCCGGCAAGACCACCCTGCTCAACCACGTCCTCACCAACCGCGAGGGCCTGCGTGTCGCCGTCATCGTCAACGACATGAGCGAGGTCAACATCGACGCCGCCCTCGTGCGCGGCGGCGAGGCCGCTTTGTCGCGCACCGAGGAACGCCTGGTCGAGATGAGCAATGGGTGCATCTGCTGCACCCTGCGCGACGACCTGCTGGAGGAAGTGGACCGGTTGGCGCGCGAGGGGCGCTTTGATTACCTCCTCATCGAGTCCTCCGGCATCTCCGAACCCATGCCGGTGGCGGCCACCTTCGCCTTCGCCCGCGACGACGGTGCCACCCTCGGCAACCTGGCCCGGCTGGACACGATGGTCACGGTCGTGGACGCCGCCAACTTCCTGCCCGAGCTGGCCGGAGGTGACGAACTGGTCGAACGGGGCCTGGACCAGTACGAGAACGACGAACGCACGGTCAGCGACCTGCTGATGGACCAGATCGAGTTCGCCGACGTCATCGTCCTCAACAAGCTCGACCTCGTCGACGCCGCGTCCGCCGACCGGCTGCGGGCCACCCTGGCACGGCTCAACCCCGCCGCCCGCGTGGTGCCGGCCGTACGAGGCCGCGTACCGGTCGGCGAGGTCCTGGGGACCGGCCGCTTCGACCTGGAGCGAGCACAACAGGCCCCGGGGTGGGTCAGAGAACTCAACGGCGACCACATTCCCGAGACGGAGGAGTACGGCATCTCCTCGACCGTTTTCCGCTCCGGAACACCCTTCCACCCTGGGCGGTTGTGGACGTTCGTGACGGAGGCACTGGACAGCGGCGCCTACGGGCAGGTCCTCAGATCCAAAGGCTTCTTCACCCTCGCCAGCCGACCCCGTGTGACGGGACTGTGGTCGCAGGCCGGTTCGGTGGCGCGCTTCGAGCCTTCCTCTGCTCGTGACACCGACAGCCCTTACGCCCAGGAACTCGTCTTCATCGGAACCCAGCTGGATGCGGAGCCGCTGCGGGCGGCCCTGACCGACTGCCTCATGCAGGAAGGCGAAGCCCCGCCCGCTTCCGACGCCTTCCCCACCTGGGACACCTACGGCTTCGACGAGAGCTGCGCGCACGAGCACGACCTCCTCACCACCGTGACGGGGCAATGAAACTCCGGGCCGGGCGGTGGTCGCAGCCACGGCACCGTCCGGCCCGGTACACACCCGCTTCGACGGTCTCCCGAGCCTCGCCGGCGCGCTGTTGCGCACCCTCCTCTTCGACCGGTGGGTGGCGGAATTCCTGTCCGCGCATCCCGACACCACCGTGGTCGAGATCGGCACCGGGCTCAACACACGCCACGAACGTGTCGACAACGGCCGCGCCCGGTGGTTCGGACTTGACCTGCCCGACGTGATCGCCCTGCGCCGGAGCTTCTTCGCGGACAGCCCCCGACGGACGATGATCGCGGCCTCGGTGACGGACGAGGCATGGGCCGCGGAGGTGGCCTCGCACGCCGCCGGGCCGTTCCTGTTCGTAGCGGAGGCCGTACTGCCCTACCTGCACGAGCCCGACGTGCGGCGGGTCATCGACCTCCTAGCGGACGGCTTCCCGGGCGCCCTGCTGGCCCTCGACACGGCCGGCCCCGGCTTCTTCGGCTCTCAGGAACAGCACGACGCCCTCAGCAAGGCCGTATGCACTGGCACTGCCCCGACCCGGCTCAATTGGCCGATTGGCGGCCGGGGACACGCGTACTGGCGTCGCACGGCCTCACCAGCCTTCCCGAATCCCAGCAGGCCCAGCTACCGCCCCCCTACCAGCAGACGGTGTCCGCAATCGCCGCGCAGCGACTCCCCCAGGCCGAGGACTACCGGCACAGACTCCTGCGCCCGCCCTGACATCCGGAGGCACGCCCCGCGGACGGTCCCGGCCGTGACTCCGCCGAGTCACGGCCGGATTCAAGGCCCGCTGTGCGAGCGACGCGACTACCAGGAGGACTTGGTGACCCCGGGCAGGAAGCCTGCGTGGGCCTGCTCACGCACTCGGACCCGCGACAGGCCGAACTTCCGAAGGTGACCGCGCGGCCGCCCGTCCACGCTGTCCCGGTTGCGCACTCGGGTAGCGCTCGCGTTGCGGGGCTGGCGCCGCAGTTCTTCCACCGCCGCCTGGCGTTCGGCGTCGGTGGAGGACGGCCGGCGGATGATCTCCTTCAGCTCCGCACGGCGGGCCGCGTACCGGTCGACGGTCGCCTTGCGCTTCTCGTTCTGCGTGATCTTGCTCTTCTTGGCCATCAGACCTTCCCCCCTCGGGCGCGGATGCGGGCCACGGCGGCCTCGATGCCGATGCTGTCGACGGTCTTGATCCCCTTCGCGCTGAGCGTCAGCCGGACGTACCGCCCCTCGCTGGGCAGCCAGTAGCGCTTGCGCTGAATGTTGGGGTCGAAGCGGCGCGAGGTGCGCCGATGCGAGTGGGAGATGGTGTTGCCGAAGCCCGGCTGAGCGCCGGTCAGTTGGCAGTGGGCGGACAAGGATCTACCTGCCTCTCGTCGGTCGACTAGTTTTTGGTAATGGAAACCATTCCCATATAGTACCCCTCATGGCTCGCAACGAGGTACGCCCGATCATCAAGCTCCGGTCCACCGCGGGAACCGGCTACACGTACGTCACCCGCAAGAACCGCCGCAACGACCCCGACCGCATGGTGCTGCGCAAGTACGACCCGATCGCCCGGCGCCACGTCGACTTCCGCGAGGAACGCTGACCTCCCGCCGCTCCGCCGCGACCCTCGATCTCAAGGACGCCCCATGAAGCCCGGAATCCACCCCGCTTACGGTCCCGTCGTCTTCCGCGACCGCGCCGCGAACTACGCGTTTCTCACCCGCTCCACCATGACCAGCGACAAGACCATCGACTGGGAGGACGGCAACACCTACCCGGTGGTCGACGTCGAGATATCGAACGTCAGCCACCCCTTCTACACGGGGACCGCCCGGGTCCTGGACACCGCCGGGCGAGTGGAGCGTTTCGAGCGCCGATACGGTCGGCGGGGAGCCAACTGATGCGGGACGAGGCCGGACTTCCCGTCGTCATCGTCGCCGGGCTTCACTCCGAGGCACGCCGGAAGGTCGTGGACCACCTCCTGCGCCTCGTACCCGACAGCGTCGCCCTCCACCACGACCTGTCCACGGCGGCCGACGGCACCGTTTCGCGCCAGGTGCGCGACGCTTCGGGTGAGCTGTCCCGAGGCGACGCCCCGCTGGTCAACGACTGCGCCTGCTGCGCGCTGCGCGAAGACCTGGTCCCCGAGCTGGAACGGCTCGCCGACGCCGGCCTCACCCGGCTCGCCGTCGTCGAACTGTGGGACTCCGTCGAACCCAAGGGGATGGCCGAAGTCGTCGTCCACCACGGCGGCGACGCGGTCCGGCTCACCAACGTGATCACGGCCGTGGACCCGGCTCTCGTACTCCCCTGTCTCGGCAACGGCGACGACCTGGCCGAGGTGGGCCTCGCGGCCGCAGCCGGTGACCAGCGCACAGTCGGCGACACCTGGGCCAGGCAACTGGAGTACGCCCCCGTCCTCGCCGTCGTGGAGAGCGAGGGCGCCGACGACGAGGATCGGGCGCTCCTCACCCAACTCCATCCCGTCGCCCGCCAGGTGAGCGCCGACTCCGCGGAGCTCGAACGGCTGGCTTTCGCCGGCTTCGACGCCGAAGCGGCCGCCGCAGCCCAGCACCCGGCCTGCGCCCTGCTGCCCCAGGAAGCCGACGAGGCAGGCGTCACCACCTTCGTCTGGCGCCGGCACCGCCCGTTTCACCCCGAACGCCTCTACCAGGCGCTGGAAGACCTCTGCTGTGCCGCCGCCCGCAGCCGCGGACGGTTCTGGCTCGCCGACCGCCACGACACCCTGCTCGCTTGGGACGCCGCAGGCGGAGCCCTGTGCGTGGAGAGCGCCGGCCCGTGGCTCGCCTCCCTGCCGGACGCCGCCTGGGAGATGGTCCCGCCTGTGCGCCGAGCCGCCGCCGCGCTGGACTGGCACCCCGAGCACGGCGACCGCTGCCAGCACCTCGTCTTCACCTCACCCGGCCTGGACCGCGACGGGCTCGCGCGGGTGCTGGAGTCCTGCCTGCTCACCGACGCCGAGTACGCCGCAGGCCCCGAAGCATGGAAACAACTCCCGGCCGCGTTCGACTCCCTCCTCGACCCCGTCGCGTGATACCGGCCCCATCCACCCCATCACAGAAGGAGCACCATGCCCCCCCGCCAAGGCCCCCGCAAGCCGCTGAAGTCCCGCCCCAACCCGCTGGACGCGGCCGGGATCACCTACATCGACTACAAGGACAGCGATCTGCTGCGGAAGTTCATCTCCGACCGCGGCAAGATCCGCAGCCGCCGCGTCACCCGCGTCACGGCCCAGCAGCAACGGCAGATCGCCACGGCGATCAAGAACGCCCGTGAGATGGCGCTCCTTCCGTACTCGAGCCGGTGAGAAGCGACTGATCACCCCCTGCGCAAGCCTTTTCTGCAGGGAATTCGAAAGCACACAGAATGCACCCCTAGGAGTAGGGGTGCATTCTGTGTTTCTCGGAGGGGTGCGCGCGAAGCAGTCAGTGGTCGTCCCAGTGGCCCTCGTGAGCCGCGTGACGGTGGCCGTCGTGCACGTAGTCCATGTGGTCACCGTGAGGAACCGCCACATGCCCACAGTCCTCACCGTGCACGTGGGCGTGCTCGGCGTGCTCCCGGTGCTCGCCAACCTCGCACTCATCCGCGTGACCGTCGTGCTCACGGTGCAGATGCCCGTCGTGTACGTAGTCGACGTGATCGTCGTGAGGGACTGCCACGTGGCCGCATCCCTCTCCGTGCGCATGGTCGTGTCCTGGATGCGGCTGATGTTGCAAGGATGTCGCCACTTCACTCATCTCCATGAATTCAGACCACCGTCCATTCGCGACGGCAGCTTCCAGCGTCCTCCCTGTTTTCTACTCTCGCGGACAAGGCTGTCATGGAGAACACACATCGGCAAACAGGCTAATTGCACAGCGTGCTGTCGATAATGATTTTCGGTGCTATATCAGAGAATGCATTTCACGAACGGCGAACCTCAGGTGCGGGGCGACGCTGCGGAGCTTCTCGCAGGTCTCCTCGATCTCGCGTTCGGGGCTGGACTGGGCGGTGACTCCCGCGCCCGCGCGCAGCCATGTCTCGTCGCCCTCACCGATGAGCGTCCGCAGGACGAGCGCGGCGTCGAGGGCGCCGCCGGTGCTCCCCCGGAAGACCGCGCCGCCGTACAGGCCGCGGGGCCCCTCCTCGTGGCGGGCCAGGGCCTGGAGGGCGGAGCGCTTGGAGACACCGGTGGCGGTGATGGCGGGGAAAAGGGAGGCGAAGGCGTACCACGGTCCGGCGTCGGGCCGCAGCCGGCCTGTCACCCGCGAGGCGAGGTGCTGCACCGAACCGCGCGGCCGGACCGCCATGAACTCCTCGACCGTGACGGAACCGCGCCGGCACACCAAGGACATCTCGTCCCAGGCCAGGCGTACGGACACGGCGTGCTCGTGTATCTCCTTGGGGTCGGTGAGCAGTTCCGCACGGAGGCGCTCGTTCTCCGCCGGGTCCGTCCCGCGTGCGCGGGTGCCCGCGAGCGGCTGGGTGCTGACACGGCCGTCCTCCCCGACCTCCAGGACGGTCTCCGGGCTGAACCCTGCCGCCCGATAGCCGCCGAGATTCAGCAGGTAGGAACGGGCCGGGGTGTTGGACCGGCGGCCCGCGAGATAGGTCGCGGGGAAGTCCACAAGTGGTCCGGCGGGCAACGGAACCTTCCGGGAGACGACGGCCTTCTCCAGGAGCCCGGTGCGGATGTCCTCGACCGTTCGGGACACCGCGCTGCCGTAAGCGGCGGTGCCTGCCGCGATGATCCGCTCGATCACCTCCGGAGTCGTCCCGTGGGGTGGGAACTGTCGGGTCGTTGGCTCCGCCAGCAGGTCGGCGACCTTGCGGAGCCACGCCTCGTCCACCGCGCGGACCACGGTCCGGTCGCCGGTGAGGGTCACCTCGACGGACGGGATCAGTGCATGCAGCAGAGGTCCGTCACCGGTGGCCGCAGGGTCAGCGTGGAGGAGGTGGGCGAGTTCGAAGGCCGCCCAGCCGTAGAAGTGACGTCCGCCGTCGTGCGCGCCGTGCGTCGCGGACAGAGCACTCAGTGCGGCGGCGAACACCGTCAGCGGCCTGCCGTCGGCGGGGGAGGTCCAGGTCCGCCCCGTCGCTCGCGCGGTGATGCCGGTCGCGTGCGCGGTGAGGCTCACGGCGGAGCCAGCCGCGAAGTGCCAGGCACCGCCTGCTGCCTCGTAGACCATGTACTGGTCGGCGAGAGCGGCTTGGGCGAGGCGGGTGGCGGTGGCCGCGGGGTCGTGGCAGGGCTCCAGGGTGATCGAGCGCGCGAGTGGTGGGACGGAACCCGCCCATGCGTCCCAGGTGTTCCTCAGGCCAGTGCTCATCGTGTCGTGCCTTCCCTCTGACGCTGCGGGTGTGTCCGGTGGATCGCTGGTGCCGGGTGCGGGGTCATGACCGTGCCGCCTCCAGCCGCCAGCCGTGAGCCCGGGCCCGCCGCTGCCAGAAGGCCGCGTACGTGCCGCCTGCCGTGACCAGGTCGTCGTGCGTGCCTCGCTCGGTGATCTCGCCGTCCTCCAGGACCAGGATCTGGTCCGCGTACACGACGGTGCTCAGCCGGTGCGCGATGACCAGCAGCGTCTTGCGGTTGGCCAGGGTGCGCACGGCCTCGGCGAACAACGCCTCGTTCTCCTGGTCGAGTGCGGCGGTGGCCTCGTCGAGGATGAGGACCGGAGCGTCCTTCAGCAGTGCGCGGGCGATGGACACGCGCTGGCGCTGTCCGCCGGACAGCCGCGCGCCTCCCTCCCCCACCTTGGTGTCCCAGCCGTCGGGCAGCTCCGCGATCACCCGGTCGAGCCCGGACAGGGCCGCGGCCGTGCCCAGTTCGTCCGGGGCGGCGTCCGGGGCCGCGATCCTGACGTTCTCCTCGATGGTTCCGTCGAAGAGGTAGACGTCCTGGAAGACGAGGGAGACATGGGCGGCCAGGTCGTCGGCGGCGATCTCGCGGACGTCGACCCCGCCGATGCGGACGGTGCCCTCCGTGGTGTCCCGGAAGCGGGCGATCAGCGCGGCGACCGTGGTCTTGCCGGCGCCGGAGGGCCCCACCAGGGCGGTCATGCTGCGCTCGGGCAGGCGGAAGGTCACGTCGTTCAGGACCGGGCGTGCCAAAGCTCCGTCGGCCGTCCCGTCGTCGTAGCGGAAGCCGACCCCGGTGAACTCAACGCTCGCGTCGCGGGGTGCCTTCGGCTCGGCGGGCTGGGGGAACGGCGGTTCGTCGAGGACTGCGCCGAGCCGTTCCAGGGTGTTGCGGGCGATGCGCATGCCCGCGCCGGCCTCGGCGGCGGACGACACGCTGTCGATGAGGCGGACCAGCAGGACCAGGAGCGCCAGCAGGGTGGGCACGGTGAGCGACCCGTCGAGCTGCCAGGACACCCCGAGTGCGAGCAGCAGGGCGAACGCGAGCCGGGTGGCGACGGTGAAGGAGACCAGGCCGGGCAGACCGCGCGCGATGAGCCGCCGATCGGCGCGCGCCTCGGCCACCAGGGCGTCGTCCAGCGCTCCGTAACCCTCCGCGGTCCGGCCGAACGCCCGCAGGACCGGCTGGTTGCGTGTGTACTCCAGCACCCGGTCGGCGGATTCGCCGATCGCGGCGTCGCGGCCGAGGTCGAGTCGGCGCATCAGCGAAGCGCTGGCCTGCTGGACGGCGTACAGCACGGGCGCGCAGACCAAGAGCACCAGGGCGGTGCGGACGTCGAGGAAGAAGGTGGCGATGACCAGCGTCGCCGGGGTGAGGAGGGAGTTGATGAACGGGCGCAGCAGGTGGGCCGGTGTGCTCATCACCTGGATGACGTTCTGTCCGGCAAGCCTGCTGAACTCGGCCGTGCGGCCGGCGGTGAACCAGCCGAGGGGCAGGCGCAGGGCCTGGTCGGCCATCCGGCGGTGCAGCACCCGGGAGAGCTGGGAGCCGACGGTGAACCCGCCGCTCAGGGCGGCGCCCTGGAGCGCCGCGTAGGCGAGTACGCAGCCGGTGAACGCCGTCAGCCAGGGCCAGACGTCGTCGGGGTCCGTGCCGAGCAGGGCCTTGAGGACGGGCACGAGGAGGGCGAAGGCGGCGCCCTGGAGGACGGCCGCGCCGGACTGGAAGACCAGCAGCCGGTTCAGTGGGCGGGAGCCCTCCGGTCCCAGGACACGGTAGAGCTGACGGATCATCGTGCACTTCCTTCTCGGATGTCGTCCGCCGCGCGGTCGGCCCCCACGGGTGCGGGCCGGTGGTGCGGTATGCCGTCGCTCTCGTCCGGGCCCGCGGGCCGTTGGGCCTCCCACAGCGCGGCGTAGCGGCCCTGTGCGGCCAGCAGGTCGTCGTGGCGGCCCTGTTCGGTGACGCGTCCGTCCTCCAGCACCACGATCCGGTCGGCGGAGCGGACGGTCGACAGCCGGTGGGCGATGACGAGGAGGGTGCGGCCGACCGCGAGCGCGGACAGCGCGTCCTGGATCAGTGCCTCGGAGTGCGGGTCGGCGTACGCGGTCGCCTCGTCGAGGACGAGGACGGGGGCGTCGGCGAGCAGCGCCCTCGCGATGGAGAGGCGTTGGGCCTCACCGCCGGAGAGGGTGACGGCTGTGCCGAGTTCGGTGGCGTAGCCGTTGGGCAGGGTCATGACGCGGTCGTGGATGCGGGCGGCACGGGCACACCGCTCGACCTCCTCGTCGGTGGCGTCGGGGCGGCCGAGGCGGATGTTGTCGGCGACGCTCGCCCGCAGCAGCCGTACGTCCTGGAGGACGAAGCCGACCCGGCGGTACAGCTCGGTCGCGGGGATGTCGCGGAGGTCGACGCCGCCGAGGGTCACCGTGCCGGCCGTGACGTCGTGGAAGCGGGGCAGCAGAGACGCCAGGGTGGACTTGCCGGAGCCGGAGGGGCCTACCAGCGCGGTGACCGTGCCGGGCGCGAGGTCGAGGTCGACGCCGCTGAGGACGTCGGTCTGCCCGTCGTAGGAGAAGGACACCCCGCGCATCGAAATGTGGCGGCCGTCGGGCAGGGCGGGGTTCGCGGGCTCGGGGAGTGTAGGGGCGTGCAGCAGTGTCGTGATGCGTACGGCGGCGGCCTGGCCGGCCCGGATCTGCTGGATGCGGGGGCCCACAACACCCATGGGGGCGGCGACGGCGGCGCCGAGCAGGAGGAAGGGGACGAGTTCGGCGCCGGTCATCCAGTCCTGGGTGACGAGCACCGCGCCCAGCACGGACAGGAGCAGCAGGACCACGGCCGGTGCGACCACCAGGATCGCGGCGGTGGAGCTGACCAGGGTGGACCGGACCCAGCCAGAGAAGAAGTCGGCGAAGCCCTCGGTCGCGCGGACGAAACGCTCGTGGGCCTTGCGCCCGCGCCCGAAGCTCTTGAACACGGCGATGCCGGACGCGAACTCCACGGCGGCGGCGGAGATCCGGCCCAACGCGGCACCGAACTCGGCCATTTGTGCCGCCGCACCCGCCATGGCCCGGCTGAACAGGAACACGCCCAGCAGCAAGGGCACCACGCTGACGAAGGCGAGACGCCAGTCGACCGTGAACAGGTAAGCCAGTGCCAGCACCGGGGCGGTGAGGACCGCGACGACGTCGAGCAGCGTGTGGGCGAACAGCGTGTGCAGCGCGCTCACGTCGTCCTGCACGGCCTGCTTGACCTCGCTGGTGCCCCGGTCGGTGAGCCGGCCGAGCGGCATCTGTCCGATGTGCCGGGCGAGCCGACGGCGGAGGGTGAGCTGGAGGTCGTTGTCGGCGATGTGGGCGAGGGCGCCGGCCGCCGTGCCGCACACCAAGGCGACGAAGCCCGACGAGCAGGCCAGGACTACCAGCGGCCAGAGTGCGTCACCGTCGGCCGGGAACTCGCCGGTGAGGCGCTCGGCGATGTGGGAGACGGCGATGAAGGGGGCCACTCCGGCGAGGGCGGCGACGGCTTGGAGGCCCATGGCGAACGCCAGTCGCCTGCGGACGGGCTCGGCGAGCGCGCGCAGCGGGGACGGGGTGACGTGGGTGCCAGTGCCGCCGGCAGCGGCGTCCGGGGCTGCCGGGCCGGGCTCGGGCGGTTGTGACTTCACTTGACGAGTACTCCGATTTCGGGGATGGGCCTGCCGCCCGCCTCAGTGATGCGGCGGCTGGTCATGCCGGCCTCGCGGGCCAGCCGGGCGACGTCAAAGGTGTGCCAGTCGTAGGTGTCGGAAACCTCGCGCACGGTGCGGCCGTCGCGCAGCACCTTCCAGGTGGTGGTGAACCGCATGGCGTCGCCCTCGGTGGGTTCGCCGCCGATCCACCACTCGTACGTCTGGCGTCCGATGGTCTCCCTGAGGGACATCACGGGTGGGATGACGCGGGGCGAGGACACTCCCATCAGCTCCACGACGATGGGCGCCCCGTCCGGAAGGCGGTCCGCGAGCCGTTTCCACAGCCCCACGCGTTCGGGGACGGTGAGATGACCGGCCACGCCGAAGATGACGACGGCGGAGAGCCGTTCGGGCAGGACGAGGTCCTGGGCGGCCCCGTCCACTACGGTCACGCGCCTGCGTAGGTCCGGGTCGCGGGCGACCCGGGAGGTGAGCATGGCGCGCATGGTGGCCGACGGCTCGGCCGCGAGGATCTCCGCCTCGGGCAGGGCGGAGGCGATGACCTCCGTCACACGTCCGGTGCCCGCGCCGATTTCCAGGACGGGTCCGTGGGACACATCCAGGCCCGCGAGAACGCGGGTCAGCGGGGGGCCGCTGCTGGCGGTGTGCCGGGTGGCGACCAGCTCGTAGAACTCGGCCGAGGTCGAGTAGTAGTCGATCACGACGTCCTCCGGGTGGGGGCGGGCGTGGCGGGTCGTGTACGGGTGGCCGTGCGGTCACGGCTCACGGGGTGCTCGGCCAGGTGTGTGCGCCGCCGGTGGTCAGCGAGGGGTCCAGCCTGCGCAGTACGGTGGCGACGACCTCGCGGCGTCGCGGGGTGAGGTAGAAGTGGTCGCCGGGGAAGACCCGTACCTCGGTGCGGGCGGTGGTGAGGTCCGCCCAGCCGCCTGCCCGGTCGCGGCCGCGTTCCTCGCCGAGTTCGGGGTCCGCGCTGCCGGTCAGGACGTGCAGGGGGCAGGACAGTGGCGGCCGGTCCGCCGGCCGGTAGGTCTCGATGATCCGGTAGTCGTGGCGTACGGCCGTGAGGACCAGGGACCGCAGCCCGGAATCGTCCAGGATCTCTCGGCTGGTGCCGCCGAGGCGGGCCAGTTCGGCACTCAGGGTGTCGTCGTTCTGGCGGTGCAGTTGCCCGGTCACCGCGGTGCCGGGAGCGGCCCGGCCGGACGCGAACAGGCGGCGCGGGCCCGGAACTCCGCGGCCGTTGAGCTCGTGGGCCAGCTCCCAGGCCACGGCGGAGCCCATGCTGTGTCCGAAGAGGGCGTACGGCCGGTCGAGCAGCGGTTGGAGAGCGTCCGCCACCGCACTCACCAGCTCGCCCATGCCGGCCGCCTCGGGGTCCTCGAAGCGGTCCTCGCGGCCGGGGTACTGGATGGCGAGGAGTTCGACCTCGGGGGCCATCAGTGGCGCCCAGGGCCGGTAGAAACCCGCACTGCCGCCCGCGTGCGGCAGGCAGATGAGCGTGAACCGGGGGGCGGACCCACCGCTCCACCGCCTGATCCACGGGCTGTCGGCTCGGGCGGCGCGTGCGGAGGGCTGGGCGGAGTGCTGGAAGGACGCGTTCGGTGAGAAGGACGCCGTCACCAGGTCACCCTCAGTTCTTCGAGGCCGAAGGTGGCCGAGTCGTGCTTGATGGCGACGTCGTCCCGGTTCCCCGCGAGGCGGAGGGTGGGGACGCGGCGGATGAGTGTCTCCAGGGCGACCTCCAGCTCCAGCCGGGCCAGGTGCTGTCCGATGCACTGGTGGACGCCGTAGCCGAACGCGACGTGGTGGTTGTCGGTGCGGTGGAAGTCGACCCGCTCCGGCTCGTCGAACTGCTCGGGATCGTGGTTGGCCCCGGCCAGGAGGGCGATGACGCCGTCGTCGGCGGGGATCGTCCGGCCGGACAGGTCGATGTCCTCGGCGGCCACGCGCAGTGGAATGGAATCGGCGACGGACAGCAGACGCAGGAGTTCGTCGACGGCGGCGGGCATCAGTGAGGTGTCGCGGCGCAGTTCCTCCACCAGCTCTGGCTGGTCCAGGAGGAGCAGGGTGCTGAGGGCGATCATGCTGGTGGTGGTCTCGCGGCCGGCGTTGATGGTGATTCCGAGGGTGGACAGCAGCTGGTCCATGGTCACGTTGCCGGTGACGAGGTGGTCGGTGACGAGCTTGGAGATCAGGTCGTCACGCGGTTCCTCCCGCCGTTCGGCGATGAGTTCGGCGAGCAGGCCGAAGAGGCCGCCGAGGGCTTCGGAGACCTGTTCGGCGGTGCTGTTCCGGGAGCCGGAGATCCGGGTGACGTCCCGGAAGAACTCCAGGTTCTCGCGTGGGATACCGAGCAGTTCGCAGATCACCGAGGTCGAGACGGCGTTGGCGTACGCGGAGACGAAGTCCACGGGGCCGCCGGCGGCGAGCATGCCGTCCAGGATCTCGTCCACCCGTGCCTGCACCGCGGGGCGCATCGCCCGGACCCGACGCACAGTGAACACCGGCAGGAGCATCCGCCGGTATTTGGTGTGCTCGGGGGCATCGGTGCGAATGAAGGGGCGGAACCTGGCCCCGGCCTCCTGTTCGCCCTCGCCGAGGGCCGGGAAATTGGGGCGGCGGATGTCGGCGCTGACACGGGGGTCGGAGAGTAGTTCGCGGACGTCGTCGTAGCGGGTGACCACCCAGGCTTCCCGCTTGGTCGGCAGGGTGACGCGGGCGACCGGGTCGTGGGTGCGCAGCGCCTCGTACTCCGCGGGCGCGGCGAAGGGGCAGCCGCGCTGGATCGGGAAGTCGCGGGGCGGGGCGGCGGAGTCCGACGCGGTATCCGTGCGGGGTTGGTCGGAGGCGTGGGACGCCGTCGGGGTCTCGGGGGTTTTCATGTGGTGTCCTAGCCGTCGGTGGAGGAGGAGACGAGAGGAGTGGCGGTGCGCGGGGTGTCCGGGCCGTCGGACGCGGTCCGCGTGTGCGGCAGCTGCGGTCCGGCGGCCGTGTCGGGGCCGCCCGGTGTTCGGGTGAGCACGGCCAGCGGGGGTGCTCCGGGGCGGGTGGGCAGGGCGCGTGCGGTCATGCCGGACTCGGCCGCCACGTCCTTGAGTCCGAAGGGCGCCCAGCGGTAGGAGTCGCGCACCTCGCGTTCCGCCTGGGCGGCGCCGTCCCGGTAGACCCGCCAGGTGGAGTGCAGGCGCATCACTCCGTCCTCCGCCTGGTCCGGTGCTCCGCCGAACGACCACTCGTAACGATGGCGTCCGGCGATGGCGGTGGCGAGCCGGGTCTCGGGAAGGGGCAAGGGACGCTCGAACTGCATGAGTTCGACGATCACGAGCCCGTCGGGGGCCAGCCGTCGGGTCAGCCGTCGCCACAGCCTGGCCCGCCCTTCGGCGTCGAGGTGGCCGAGGACTCCGCAGAGCAGGACGACGCTGATCCGGTCGGGGAGATCCAGGTCCGGAGCGGAGTCCGCGGTGACGGTCACCCGGGTACGCAGGTCCTCGTCGCTGAAGACCCGGCTGGTGAGCACGGCGCGCATGCCGACCGACGGTTCGCAGGCGATGATCTCGGCGTCCGGCCGGGCCCGGGCGACGGCCTCGGTCACCAGACCGGTGCCCGCGCCGATGTCGACGACCGGCCCGGCGCTCAGATCGGCGTCGGCGAGGAGGGCTGCGACCGCGGGGGCGCTCGATGTCGCGGTGTGCTCGGCGGCGACGAGGTCGAAGAACTCGGCCGACGCAGAGTACGGAGCGGCGTCCGCGGTTCGGGCCGAAGCGGTCTCCGGTGAGGGGCGGGCCGGCTCCCCGGCGGAGGCCGGACGTACGACGGTCTGGCCGCCGGGAGACGAGGCCGGTTCTGAGCGGGACGCGGTGTCGCGCGAGAACCCCTCCGGCGCAGGGAAGACGTCACTGACCGCCAGGGGCCGGGGCGTGGTCGGCCGGACGATCTCAGGTGGTCCGAGCCGGGCGGCGAGGTCGGTCCAGATGCGGCACACGGCCAGGTCGTACTGGCCCGCGCGCAAGGCGTCGCCGCCCTGCGCGACAGCCTCGCGGAGTCCGTCGAGGGCCGTGCCGATCGCTTCGGGCCACAGGTCGGAGAAGACCGTACGGAAGGATCCCGTGTTCCCGACCACAGCCGTGGTGCCGAGCCCCAGTCGGCCGGTGCCCGGACCGTCCAGGACGAACCGCCGGTCCGCGTCCCGCCCGATGTGCAGCCGGGGGCTCCACAGCACGGGGCCGTGGGTGTCGGCCAGGGTGAGCACTCCGCCCTCGGTCCCGAGGGAGATCCGGTGCCAGTGCAGGGCGTGGTTGTCGCGGTCGGACGGGTCGAGCTGGTGGTGCACCCGCAGGGTGAGGGGCACGCCGGCGAACACGCCGTGCAGGGAGCGGAACGGCTGCGGTCCGATCTCGGCGGGCAGCGGCGCCGGGTCAGCGAACCGCCACGGCCGCAGCGTGCCCATCGCCTGACCGAGGATGTCCACCAGGGGGTGCATCAGGTGGACCGGGGTGGCGGCGTCCACGAAGAGCGGTCGCTGCCGTGCGATGAGCCGACGGGCCGCCTCGACGAAGGCGCGAATCGGGGCGACGTGCGGATAGTGGGTGTTGAGGCGGTACTGCACTCCCCGCTTGCGGGCGTGTTTGAGGTTGCCCGTCAACTCGGTGAGGTGGACGGGATGCTCCTGGAGGACGTGGATGCCCCGGTCCATGAGTGCCCTGGCCAGCTCGGTTCCCTGGCCGCCCGATATGGAGGAACTCACCGCGACACAGGCGGCGTCGATGCCCGCCGGGAGGTCGTCGACGTCCGTGTGGAACGGGACGCCCAGGCTTTCCGCGTACGCCCGGGAGGCTGCCGAACCCCGGCTCAGAATGCCGGCCAGGATGTATCCGGGGCGCAGGCGTACCGCCTCGGCGTAGAAGCGGCCGAAGTTGGTACCGCAGACCAGCACGCGCAACAGCGACGATTCGCTCACAGCACACCTTCTTCCACCTGTTCGGCGCCGGCCGCCGCGCCGGTGAGCCGGAGGTCGGCGGCCCCGTGTGACCGCAGGTGCCGGGCCACGGTGTCGGGGTCCAGCACGTCGCAGGCGAAGTGCACGCCCGCCGGGACCTCGCCCCGCAGTACCGCGTCCACCGCGAGCGCGCCCACCACAGCGGTGAGGCGGTAGCTGCTGGCCGCGCGCAGGGTCAGTCCCGCAGTGGCCGACCGTCCGGACGCGGTGCCCGACAGCGCGAAGTCCATGACGTAGTAGGGCTTGCGTCCGGCCAGGTCGAGGTCGGCGGCGAGGATCAGCCGCTCCGCGAGCCGGTCCGGGTCGTCTCCGGCTGCGAGACGACCCGGCAGGACGTTGAGCAGCGCCCGTACGGCGGGGCCGGGGTGAACGTTGTACCAGTCGAGCCGGTCCAGACCCAGGACGGTGGCGAGGCGTTCGCTCTCGCCACTGAGGTAGGGCTGCACGGCGACCCGGCCGGGGAACGCCTCGTGTTCCGTGTCCTCGGCCGTGCGCAGGACGCGCGACACACGCCGCCCGCCGCGGACGGCAGCCAGCGCCTCGCCGTAGGCCGCACCGTCCGCGCCCCCGGAGGTGAGGGAGAGCATGAGATCGTGCGCCACCGTCGGTGAGCAGGTCTCCAGGCCGCCGCAGTGCGCGGTCAGCGCGGCGGCGCCGTCCAGTCCCTGCCCGGCCAGCCAGCGCGGCAGGAGGCTCGACAATCCGGGCAGGGCTCCCGCCGAAAGGACGACGGTGCGGCCGTCGCGGGCGGGATCGCCGCCCTTGAGGAGGTCCTCGGCGGCCGGGTCGTCCCCGGCCACGTCGACGCAGTGTGCACCGGCGGCGAGTGCCGCGAAGGCCACCGTGGCGCGGAGCCGGTAGGTGGGGCCGACGCAGTTGAGGACGATGTCGCAGCCCTCGGTGAAGGCGCGCAGGCCGTCCGGTGCGGTGGCGTCGGCCCAGACTGTCTCCTCGTGGCCTGCGGGCTCCTCCTCGGCGACCGCGCACAGGGCGGACGCGGTCCGCCCTCCCAGACGGAGCCCGGTGTGGCCGAGCGCGCGCAGCTCCCGTACGGCGGCCCGGCCGACCGCCCCGGAGGCACCCAGGACCCCGATCACAGGCTTGGTCATCGGGTGATCGCCCCCTCGGTCAGCTCACCGAGGGTCTTGAGGATCCCGGGCGCGTGCTCGACGGACAGGCAGCTGTAGTGGTCGCCGCCGATGTCGACGACGTCTAGGTCCCCCAAGGTCAGTTCCTCCCAGTACGTGGTGACGGCGTCCTTACTGCCCGGGAAGGGATAGGCACCGTCGTGCCGCAGGAAGGTGATGTCACCCGCGTAGGGCTCGGCGTCATAACGGGTGATGGCGAAGACGCTCTGCCTGAAGGCGAGGAAGAGCCGCGTCATGTGGTCGGGTTCGTATGTGCCGGCCGACGCGGGCACCGCCTCGCACATCCGGGCGATACGGGTGGCCCGAGGAACGTCGGCGAGTCGCCGGAAGCAGCCCGTGACGTCCTCGAACTCCTCGGGCAGCGCGGCGAGTCCGCCGTCCGGCAGCACGCCGGGACTGGCGGCCAGAACGGCGTCGGCCGCCGCGGCCACCCGGTACTGGTCGTCCGGGAAGCCGAGGTCGGCCGGGTCGATGCCCATCATGACGGCGAAGGAGTACTCGGCGAGGAGTTCGTCGTCGAGCCGGAAACGGGGGCTGTGGCTGCTGATGACGGTGAGGCTCTCCACCTCGGCCCCGGACTCGGCCAGGTTGCGGGCGACCTCGGTGGCGATCAGGCCGCCCAGGCAGTAGCCGACGACGTGGAAGCGGCTGCGCCCGTCCGCCGTCAGGGCCCGCGCGTAGTCGGCCGCCATCTGCTCGATGAGTCCGTCCGGCGGGGCGGCGAGGAACCCGTTCAGGTCCGGGACCTCCACGCCGACGACCTCGGCGAGTCCGGGCGATCGGCGCCTGATCTCGGTGATCAGCGCCCGGTACGGCATGATCGTCGCGGTTCCCGCATGTACCAGGACGGTCGTCGGCTCGTCGTCGGAGCGGGCGCCGTGCAGGTGGATCACCGGGTCCGTGCGCACGGTGCTGGATGTTGGCGTGTCCTCGGCGCCGGCCAGGCCGCGCAGGAACCCGGCGAGGCCGGCGACGGTGGGGCGGCGCAGCATGTGGCGCAGGACGACCTCCCACTCCAGGTCGGCCGCCTGCGGTACGCGTTCGCGCAGCCGGCCCACCATGCGTGCGACGAGGAGTGAGTCGCCGCCGAGGTCGAAGAAGTCGTCGTTGCGGGTGACACGTTCGACCGCGAGGAGTTCCGTCCACAGCTCGGCGAGGCTGTTCTCCAGCTCGTCCTTCGGCTGCTCGTCCACGACGACCGGAGCGCTCTCGCGGGGCAGCCAGGTCCGCAGACGAGCGCGGTCGGTCTTGCCGTTGGCCGTGCGGGGCAGGGTGTCGACGACCTGCCACACCGAGGGGAGCATGTAGTCCGGGAGCCGGGTGGCCGCCGTGCGGGCCAGCTCGCCTACGGGGACGTGATACCTGTCGTCCTTCAGCGTGGCGAAGAAGACTTCCTGCCCGGTGAGCGCCAGGGCGTCCTGGGCGTCGGGCAGTGAGGTGACCTCGGACGCCCCGTGCGCCTCGAGGAGTTCGCGCCACTGGGCGTGGGTGAGGAAGGACTGTCCGGTGTGCTCGCGCACGTCGGTCCAGGTCCGGCCGGCGACCTCCAGGAACTCCATGGAGACCAGTAGCGGGAGGTTCTCGTCGCGGGTGTTCTCCACGAACACGAGTTGTCCTCCGGGAACGAGCAGTTCCCGCAGTCTGCCCACGGCGGCGTCCGCGTCGGCGGCGGCGTGCAGCGTGTTGGCGCAGATCACGACGTCGAAGGTGTTGGGCAGCAGGTGCTGGACGCGCGGGTCCTCGTCGACGTCGAAACGCTGGTAGCGGACCCACGCGTGGTCGGCGAAGCGCTCGCGGGCCTCGTTCAGGAAGAACGCGGAGGCGTCGGTGAACAAGTAGTCGACGCCGTACTCGGCGAGGACGGGCACCAGTTCGCCGGTGGTGCCGCCGACGCCGCCGCCCACTTCGAGGACGCGCAGTCGCTCCTCGCCGGTGTGACCGGCGGCGATCTCGCGCAGCGCGGCGACCACCGCGCGGTTGAGGTGCCGGATGGCGAGGTTGTCGCGGTAGGCGGCGTCCGCGGCCTCCGTAGCCGCTCCAGGGAAGAGCAGCTCCTGGATGCTCGTCTCGCCGGAGATCAGCTCGGGCAGCCGCTCGGCACAGGTGCGCATGACGGTGAGCAGCTCCGTGCTCCAACCGATCTCGTGCTCCAGTGCCGCGGCCCGCTGCCAGCGGCGCTCCCTCTCGGTGTCGGAAACGGGGACGAGGCCCGTGTAGGTGTCGTCCGAGTCCCGGTGGGTGAGCTGGTCCCGGGCGGCCAGGGCGCGCAGCCAGCGCCGCACGATGTGCCGGTGCCGGGGCGTGGCGCGCAGGGCCGTGCCCACTTCCTCCGCCGCGCGCGACGCACCGTCGGCGAACGTTCCGGAGGCGGCGAGTACGCGCGTCATCTCGGCGATCGCCACCTCGTCGAGGGCGGCCAGGAAGTCGGTGAGCCGTGCGGCGTCGACGGCCGCGGAGGCTTCGCGTACGGCGTCGGCGGCCACCGTACGCGCCTGTGCCCTGCTCGCCGCGGCGGGCTCGTTGCCGTCCCTGGGCGGCGCCCCGGAATGATCGGCCGCCCCACCGTCCTTGCGGGCCGTCTCCACGAACGCGGCCAGGCGCCGTCCGCCCGCCGCCGAGTCGTCGACGACTACGGCGCCCGCCGCGACCGCCGGGTGGGCCTGTACGGCGGCCTCCACCTCGGCGAGCTCGACCCGGTATCCACGGATCTTGACCTGGGCGTCCTCGCGGCCCAGGAACTCGATGGTCCCGTCGGGGAGGTACCGCCCGAGGTCACCCGTTCGGTACAGCCGCCCTCCGGTGACCGGGTCTGTGAGGAACCGCTGTGCCGTGCGCTCCTCGTCGCCGAAGTAACCCAGGGCGACGCCGGCGCCGCCGATGTACAGCTCACCCGGAACCCATTCGGGCCGGGGCCGCAGGTGCCGGTCGAGTACGGCGAACGTCTGGTTGGTCAGGGGCTTGCCGTACGGGATGCTCGGGCGGGCGGTGTCCACCTCGCCGATCGGGTGGGCGATGGACCAGATGGAGCCCTCGGTGGCGCCGCCGAGCGAGATGATCTCCAGCCCCGGCAAGAGAGCGCGGGCCTGGTCGGGCAGGGCGACCGGTATCCAGTCGCCGGACATCAGCGCGAGCCGCAGCGAGGCGTCGTCAGCGGAGGGCTCGGAGCGGCGCCAGTCGCACAGCATGTGGAGCTGACCGGGGACCGAGTTCCACACGGTCACCCCGTAGTCGCGGACGAGTTCGGCCCAGTGGGAAGGGTCGCCGCGCCGGTCGGCGGCGGGCAGGACGAGGGTGGCGCCCACCGCGAGCGGCCCGAACAGGTCGTAGACGGACAGGTCGAAGCCGAGTCCCGCGATGCCGAGGACGCGGTCGCGGTCGGTGACGGCGAAGCGGCGGTTGATGTCCTCGACGGTGTTGAGGGCGGCGCGGTGACTGATCATCACGCCCTTGGGCGTGCCGGTGGAGCCCGAGGTGTAGATGATGTAGGCGAGGTCGTCCGGCCGGCATCGGGGTCCGCTCACGTCTGGCGTGGCCGCGGTGTCTTCGGGGAGGAGGTCGACGGCGACGGCCGTGACGTTCCCCGGCAGGTCGTCGATCTCGGCGAGCCAGGACTGGGTGAGGACCGTGCGGACGCCCGCGTCCGCGATGATCGTGTCCCGACGGGCCGGCGGCTGGGCCGTGTCGACGGGCAGGTAGGCGCCGCCCGCCATGAGGGTGCCGAAGACCGCGACGACCTGCTCCCAGCCCTTGTCCGCCCAGATGGCCACGGGTTCCCCCGGACGCAGCCCGGATGCCGTCAGTGCCTCGGCGAGAGCGCTCGCGCGGGCCAGGAGCTGTCGGTAGGTGAGGGCGAGTTCGGGGGTTCGGACGGCGATCGCTTCCGGTGTGGCCTGTGCCTGGGCGAGTACGGGTTCGTGGAGCAGGGCGTCCGGTAGGGGCCCCTCGGTCGCGTTGACCGCGCGTCGGCGTGCCGCCTGTGCCTCGGGCAGGGGGATGCGGGCCGGAGCGTCCCAGGCGGCCTCACCGGCTTCAGCCTCGGCCGACAGCGACCGTACGAGTGCCGTGTACGCCTCGAACATGGCGTCGGCCACCCCGTGGGCGAGCGCGCCCTCCCGGATGTCCCAGGACAAGCTCAACGCGTCACCGCGGTGCATGACCTGGCAGTCGAGCCACACCTGCGGCGTCCGGGTCACGGCGTACGTCACCTCGGGGGGTACGCCCTCGGAGGTGGCGCCGGTGCCCAGGGCGCTGGTGAAGACGACCGGCATCAGTACCGGGGCGCCGGCCCTGCGGGAGAGCTCGGCGAGCACCTCCGAACCGGTGAACAGCGGATGCGTGAGGTCCTCGAGGAGCTGCTCCCCGACGGTCCTCGTCCGCTCCGCGAAGGTGACCGAAGCGTCCAGGTCCACGGCGAGCAGTTCGAGCGAGGTGAAGTCGCCGATGAGGCGGTCGATGTCCTCGTGCAGGGCGGGCCGGTCGACGGTGGGCAAGTTGAGCGTGAAGCGGCTGGTGCGTGACCAGGCGCCGACCGTCTCGGCATACGCGGTGAGCAGGGCGGTCGACACGGTCAGCCCGCGCCGCGCGGCCCGCTCGCTGAGGCGGTCCCGGTCGGCCGCGGGCAGCAGGATCTCCAGCCGACGGAACGTCACCGGCTCGGCGGGAGCCGAAGTGCGGCCCGGCTCCCCGAGATCGCTCACCGCGGCTTCCCAGGCTTCGGCAAGGGGCAGTTCGGGGGCGGGCGGCAGGGTGTCGAGCCGCTCGGTCCAGTAGGCGCGGTCACGGGTGTGTGCGTCGGTGTCGGCGAGGGCGCGGCGGGCCAGGACGTAGTCGCGGAAGGTGATCCGCGGTGCCTCGGTCAGGGCGGCGCCGCCGTAGCACCGCTGGAACTCGGCGAGCAGGATGCGCAGGCTGGCGTGGTCGACAACGAGCATGTCGAAGGAGAGGTGGAGTACGGCCCGCTCGGCGGTCCGGGTCACGTGCACGTCGAAGAGCGGCCACTGGTCGGTGGGTGCCTCGCGTGCGGACAGCCGCGCTCGGATGCGCTCGACCTCCGCCTCGGCTGTGCCGGCCGGGAGCGCGGTCAGGTCGTCGGTCCCGACCACGAGGGCGGGCACGTCGGGCAGGACCCGCTGGTAGCCGTCGTGGTGGACGACGGCGCGGAGCATGTCGTGCCGTTGGACCAGCTCCCGCCACACGGAAGTGACGCGGTCCACGTCCAGGTCGGGGTATTCCAGTTCGACGTAGGCGTGGCAGCCGACGCCCCCGTAGGCGTAGGCGTCGGTGCGGCCGATGAGGTAGGCCGCCTGGATGTCCGTCAGCGGGAACGGTTCGTGGCGGTTGTCGAGGTCACCGCGCAGGGCCGGTTCCCCGGCCTCCAGGTGGCGCAGGATGGCTTCCTTGTGCGTGCGCAGTTCGGCTCGGTGCGTGTCGGTGAGCCGACCCTGAGGGGCCCGGAAACGCAGTTGTCCGTCCTGGGCCCACAGCACCACGCCCTCGTCGGCGTATCGGGCCAGCAGTTCAGCGATGTTCACAGCTCTCCGGTCTCGTAGGCGGTCCCGTGGGCCGCGAGCGTTCGGGTGACGTCCGCGGCGAGCGCGGCGACGGTCGGTGCGGCGAAGAAGCGCCGGACGGGCACGGCGGCCCCGAGGCGGCGTTCGATCGCGGTGAGCAGGCGCAGCGCGGTGAGGCTGTCACCGCCCGCGGTGAAGAAGTTGGTGTGGCGGTCCGGCACCCAGTGCGGCAGGTACTCGCTCCAGAGCGCGGCAAGGGCCGCCTCGGTTCCCCCGCGTGGCGGTTCGGCGCCCGCAACCACCGTCTCCGGTCCTGCCAGATCGGCCAGGGCTCCCCGGTCGACCTTGCCGTTCGCGGTGAGGGGCAGGGCGGGCAGGAGTCGGATGCGGGACGGGACGGCGTAGACGGGGACCCGCTCGGCCAGCAGTGTGAAGAGGCTTTCGGTGAGCTCGGGGTTCTCGACGAACCCGGTGGGAGCCTCCTCGTCGGCGGGTGCGGGGTCCTCGGTGAGGTCCTGCGGTACCGCGAAGGCGGCCAGGCGCTTGGCGGTTCGCTCCCCCACGGCGACGACGGCGGCCCGCGCGACGGCCGGGTGTGCCTCCAGCGCGGCCTCGATCTCGCCGGCCTCGATGCGGTGGCCGGCGATCTTCAGCTGGCTGTCGAGCCGGCCGAGGAACTCCAGCAGCCCGTCGCCGCGGTACCGGCCCAGGTCGCCCGTCCGGTACCAGCGCCGCCCGTCCCGTTCGACGAACTTCTCGGCGGTGCGGACCGGGTCGGCCAGGTAGCCGCGGGCCAGTCCCGCGCCGCCGATCCACAGTTCACCGGGCGCCCAGTCGGGACAGTCCCGCCCGTCCCGGCCGACCACACGGTAGTACTGCCCGGTCAGGGGATGTCCGTAGGGAATGGACACCCATCGGGGGTCCAACTCCTCGACAGTCAGGGTGTTGGACCAGATGGCGGCTTCCGTGGCTCCGCCCATGGCGACGAAGGCGCAGGGCCGGGCGGTCCTGGACCGCAGCCGGGCGGGCAGGTCGAGGCCGATCCAGTCGCCGGAGACCAGTGCGGTCCGCAGCCCCGCGATGCGGCCGCGTTCGGACGCCTCCTGCTCGTCGGCGTCGAGGAGCAGATCGAGCAGGGCGGGGACGGTGTTCCAGACGGTCACCCCGTACCGGTCGACCAGGCTCGGCCAGCGAACCGGTTCGCGGCGCTGGTCCTCCGTGGGCAGCAGGAGCGAGCCTCCTGCGGAGAGCAGCCCGAAGACGTCGTACACGGACAGGTCGAAGTCCAGTGCCGACAGGGCGAAGACGCGGTCGTCCCCGGTGATGCCGTGCCGGGCGTTGATGTCCGCGATCGTGTTCCAGGCCGCGGCGTGGGTGATCTCGACGCCCTTGGGCTCACCCGTGGAACCCGAAGTGAAGATCACGTAGGCGAGGGCCCCGGGAGACGTCTCCCGTGGTGCGGGCAGCGGCTCGTGGTCCTGCGTGTCCGGGAAGGACAGCGGGCGGGGGGCTGTCGCTCCCGCAGCGGGCCAGTCGCCCACGGTGACACGGAAGGCGCCGGTCGCGTGAACCCGCTCCAGCCGTGCGGCGGGCTGTTCGAGGCTCAGCGGCACGTAGGCGGCGCCGGCCGCGAGGACGCCGAGGACCGCCGCGATCTGCTCCGGCTCCTTGGGCAGGGTGACCGCGACGAGGTCACCCGGCCGCACGCCCGCGTCGACGAGCGCGGCGGCGGTCCGCAGCGCCCGGTCGGCCAGGGCCCCGTACGTCACCTCCTCCCCCGCGGTCGTGACGAGGGCCGTGTCCCCGGGTGCGATCGTCGCCCGCGTGAAGAACGTCTCGTGCAACGGGCGCGGCGCCACCGGTTCCAGGGCTGCCTCCCGTGCCGCGGCGGCCCGCCGTTCGTACTGGGCGGCGGGCAGCAGATCGGGGAGCGGTGCCTCCCAGTCACCGGCGACGACGTGCCGCAGCAGCCGTTCGTAGGCGCCGAACATCGCGTCCAGCACACCCTCGGGGAACAGTTCATCGACGGCGTCCCAAGTGACGACCAGGTTCCCGGACTCCTCGGTGACCTGGTTGTCCAGGCAGACCTGCGGGGACTGGGAGATGCCCCAGACCTTCGCGGGGAAGCCGGTGCCCGGTCCGGACAGCGTCGCGTCCCCGACGCCGATGGCGCTGGTGAACACCACGGGTGCGGCGGCGTCCACCGTGCCCGTGCGACGGCCGAACTCCCGTAGCAGCCAGTCGATCGGCACGTCGGCGTGGTCGAGGTCCTCCGCCTGGCGGCGTTGCAGCGCGACGGCCGCCGCCAGCCAGGACATCCCCTCGCGCCGGTGACCCGCGAGGGACAGGGAGGTGAAGTCGCCCAGCACCCGGTGGATGTGGGGGTGGACGTCCCGCCGGTTGAAGAGGGTGAGTGTGACGGTCAGGGCGTCGGTTCCGCTCCAGGCCGCCAAGACCTCCGCGTACAGGGCCAACAGGACGGTGGAGGGGGTCAGGCCGTGCCGGGCCGCGGTCTGCTTGACGGCCTGCCAGTCCTCGGCGGGCAGGCTCAGCCGGCGCCGGGTGAAGACGGGCGCGTCGAGCGTCGCCGGGTCCCGGTCGAAGGGCAGGGCGGGAGGGGGCGGCAACTCGGACAACCGTTTCTGCCAGTGGGCGCGGGCCCGCGCGGCCGACTCCGGGTCGGCGGGGAGGCGAGTCAGGTAGTCACGGAACGACACGTCCACGGGCGGCAGTTCGTGGTCCGGGTCGGCGTAGAGAAGGTTCAGTTCGGCGTAGAGGGTGGTGATGGAGAGCGCGTCGAGGACGAGGTAGTCCAGGCCGACGCCGATACGGGTCCGTATCTCGCCGTCGCTCTTCCCGGCTTCGTCGTCCTCGCGGTAGCGCACCGCCTCGACCGCGAAGAGCGGCCAGCGGGCGGGGTCGCGGACCTGCTGGGACAGGCGGGCGCGCAGACCGGCCAGGGCCTCGGCCGCGCCGCCGGAACAGGCGTCCTCCACCGGTATGCGCACCGGCGGTACGTCGGGCAGGACACGCTGGTGTCCGTCCTCCACGACCGCGCGGAGCATCCCGTGTCGCCGGACGAGGGTGTTCCAGGCGCGCTCCAGCCGCTCCAGGTCGACGTCCGTGCCGTCGAACTCTGTGTAGTGCCAGGTGCCGACGCCGCCGAGGGTGAAGCGGGGGTCGCGGCCGGTGTGGTAGGCGGCCTGGACGTCCGTGAATGGGAAGGGCTCGTGGGCGTGGTCCGGGTCGGGCACCAGGACGGACGCGACGACGGGGAGCGGCTCCGTGTCGGTGGCGGCCGCGGGCCGCAGGGTCTCGCAGAAGTGCTGGAGCACGGGGTGGGCGAACAGGTCGGCCACGCGGGCGCCGGGGAATCCGGCGGCGCGTAGTCGGCCGATCATCCGGGTCGCGACGAGCGAGTCGCCGCCCAGCAGGAAGAAGCTGCTCTCCCGACCCACTTCGGCCTCGTCGAGGAAGTCGGCCCACTCGGCCGCCACAGCGGTCTCCACCGGACCGGCCGGCGCCGACGTGTGCGGGCCGTCCTGCCCGGCGGCCTCGGTCAGCGCACGGTGGACGGCCGCCCGGTCGAGCTTCCCGTTGGCGGTCAGCGGCAGGTCAGGCAGAAGGAGGACGCGCTCGGGGACCATGTAGGCGGGGAGTCGTTGTGCCACCCGGAGACGAGTCTCGTTGGGGTCGGGTGCTTCGCCGCGGGCGGACACGGCCGCGGCGAGGTGGCGTACCGGTGTGTCGAGGACGGTGGCGACCGCGTGCAGGACGGCGGGGTCGTCCTCCAGCGCGGACTCGACCTCGCCCAGTTCGATGCGGTGGCCGCCGATCTTCACCTGGTGATCGGCGCGGCCGAGGAACTCCAGCACACCGTCGGGCTGGTAGCGGGCCAGGTCACCGCTGCGGTACCAGCGCTCGCCGTCGTGCTCGACGAAGCGTTCCGCCGTGCGCTCGGGGTCCGCACGGTAGCCGTTGGCCACACCGGGGCCGCCGATCCACAGCTCGCCGGGGACGAGATCGGGGCAGTCGCGTCCCCTTCCGTCCACGACACGGGCCCGCATGTTGCGCAGCGGGACGCCGTAGGGGACGGACTTCCAAGCCGGGTCGGTCTCCTGCACCTCGAACACCGTGGAGTGGACCGCGGCCTCCGTCATCCCACCGAGCGCCACGAAACGACAGCCGGGCACGAGAGCGCGGAGTCTGCGGGGCTGTTCGAGCCCGACCCAGTCCCCGCCGAGCAGCACCATGCGCAGGGAGTCTCCGAGGCCCTCGTCCTCTCCCGCGGCCATCAACAGGTCCAGCAGGGCGGGCACGCACTGCACCAGCGTCACCCCGTGCGTACGGACCAGCCGAGCCCAGTGGTGGGCGTCCCGGCGGTGCTCCTGCCCTACGGTGACCACCTGGCCGCCGAGGGACAGCGGGGTGAAGATGTCCCAGGTGGCGAGGTCGAAGTCCAGCGCGGAGATGGCGAGAGTGCGGTCCGAGGGACCGAGCCCGAACTGCTCCTCCATCGCCTCGATGGTGTTGACGACCGCCCGGTGCGACACCTCGACGCCCTTGGGCAGTCCCGTCGAGCCGGACGTGAACAGCACGTAGGCGGGCAGGGCGGGGTCCGACTGGACGACCGGCGCGGGCTGGGCCCCCGACGCGTCCTCCAGGAGCAGCACCGGGGCCGAGGAGACGTCCACGCAGAGATGGGCGTGGTCCCGGTCGGTGAGCACGACGGACGCGCCGGCCACGGAGTGGATGCGTTCCCGGCGTACGGCGGGCTGTTCCACGCCGACGGGGGCGTAGGCCGCGCCCGCGGCCAGGACGCCGAGGACCGCGATGATCTGGTCGGCGCCCTTGGGGAGGGTCACCGCGACGGTGTCGCCCTCCCGTACGCCGTGGTCGCGCAACATCCCGGCGATCCGGCGTGCCGCGTGGGCGAGTTCGCCGTAGGTGAGGGTGTCGCCGGTGGTGCGGACGACCGCGGTATGGCCCGGCTCGGTCTCGGCCAGCCGGAAGAAGCGGGTGTGCAGGGCGCGGTCCGGAACGGGCGTGGGGGGCAGCGCCGCAACCGCCCGCCTCGGCAGGACCTCGGGGGCGAGCAGGCCGTCCACCGGCCGGGCCCAGGCGTCGAGGTCCGTGATCAGGCGGGTGATGAGGCGGCGGTAGGCGTCGAACGCGGCGTCCGGCACACCGGCCTCGAACACACCGTCCCGCACGTCCCAGTTGAGGAGGAGGCCACCGTCGAGTTCGGTGACCTGGGCGTCCAGGTAGACCTGCGGGCCCTGCGAGATGATCCAGGAAGGGCGGCCGAAGGACTTCTGCACGTCCTGCTCGAAGATCTCGCCCAGTCCTATGGCGCTGGTGTAGACGACCGGGGCCAGGACCGGGGCCCCCTCGACGCGCGCGAGGTCGCGCAGAACCTCCACGCCGCCGTACGCGCCGTGGGAGATGCCTTCCTGCAGGCGTGCCTGCAGGCCGCGGGCCTGCCGGGAGAAGGGGAGGGACGCGCTCATGTCCGCGTCGAGCAGGACCGAGCTGCTGAAGTCTCCGACCAGACCGGCGACGTCCGAGGTGAACATCTCCCGGTCGAACAGCGGGAGGTTGAGGAGGAAGCGCCGGCTGTCACTCCAGGCGGCGATGACCTCGGCGAAGGCGGTGGCGAGGGCGGCGGCGGGGGTGATGCCGTGCCGACGCGCCGCGCTGATCAGCGCAGCCTTGTCGGCGGGGCCCAGCCAGTGGTGCAGGCGGCGGGAGTGGGTGAGCGCAGTGTCGTCCGCACTCACCGGGGTCAGCGGGTCGACGGTCGTCGGCAGGCGCGGAGCGCGGGGCAGATCCGGCAGTCGCTCCCGCCACCAGGCGGCGTGCTGCTCGCGTTCCGCCTTCCGCCGGGCGTCGTGCTCCGCGAGGTAACGGCGGTAGTCGAGGGCGAGTTCGCGGGGCTGGTCGTCGGGACAGTCGTAGAAGCGGCGCAGGTCGGACAGGAGGACCCGCAGGCTCAGCGCGTCGCCGGCCATCATGTCGAGGTCGATCTGCAGCCGGGTCCGGCCGTCGGGGAGCAGGCAGAGGGCCGCGCGGAAGACGTCGCCGGAGGTGATGTCGGGGCGGGCGTGGGTGTTGCGCTCGCGCAGCAGCTCCAGCTCGGCCTCGGCGTCGTCGGTGGTGTGCTCACGCAGGTCGCGGACAGTGAGGGGAGTACCCGGAGCGCCGAAGCGCTGCCGTCCCTCCTCGTCGAAGACAGCCCTCAGCATGCCGTGCCGCAACACGAGCGCCCGCACGGCGGTGTCGAGCCGGGCGGGATCGACCTCGTGGCCGTCGAGTTCGACGTAGAAGTGCGCGGCGACGCCACCGAGAGGTTGTCCGTCCTGACGTCCTATCCAGTAGGCGTGCTGCATCGTCGCCAGCGGGAAAGTCTCCGTGCGCCCTTCGGTGGTCACCGCGTCGAGCGGGGTGGGTGGCGCGGTGGCGGGTGCCTCAGCAGCGCGATTCCCCTGCCCGAGCAGGACCGTCCAGGCGCCCAGGGTCGGATTGCGGGTGAGGTCCTGGAAGGTGACCGTGCTGCCTTCGCGCCGCCAGGTGCCGACCAGGGACATCAACGTCAGTGAGTCGAGACCGAGTTCGAAGAGGTCCCGGTCGTCCTCCAGCTCATGTGGCGCCATCTGCAGTGCGCGTGCGACCGCTTCGCGCACTGCGGCCGACGCGTGAAGGGTTTTGTCACCTTCCGCTGTCCGCGCCTGGACGACTGCTTCATCGCTCACTGATGGGGCCTTCCGGTCGGATGGAGTGGGGGCCAGTTGAGGGCCGGCGTCTGAAACGGGACTCTCGCGCGCCGGGCCGAACATCACCCTAGATTGAAATGATTATCATTTCTACACTTCATCGTAGTCACACAACGGGCAGCGGCACCAGAGCCCGAGTCCGGGCAAAGAGAGGCAGAACCACATGACCGAGACACAAAAGGGCTGGTCCGAAACGGAATCGGCGCGCTACCGAGCCGTCGGCCACTGGCAGGGGTTGACCTTCGGCGCCCGTCTGCGTCAGGCGGGCGCCGACCATGGAGACCGTGTCGCCTTGGTCGACGGGGACCGGCGGTGGACCTACGCGGACCTGGACGCCGAGGCCGACCGCGTCGCTCACGGTCTGCGCGGGCTCGGCATCGAGCGGGGTGACCGCGTCGTGGTCCAGCTCCCCAACTGCGCCGAGTTCGTACTCGTCTGGTTCGGTCTGCAGCGCCTCGGGGCGGTCCCGGTGCACGCCATGCCCGGCCACCGGCGCCGGGAGATCGGTCATCTGGTGCGCGTGTCGGGAGCGGTGGCCTGTGTGGTGCCCGACCGGCACGCCAGGTTCGACCACCGGGAGCTGATGCGCGAGGTACGGGCGGAGCAGGGGCCTGGCGGCTCGCTCCGGACGGTCGTCGTGGTCGGCGATCCCGGTTCGGAGAGCGGCTTCGTCCCGTTCGAGACACTGCGGGCGGCCCCGCTCTCCGTGCCTGGTCGTACCGCGCCGGACTCCCTGCCGGCGCCCGGCGCCGACGACGGTGGAGCGGGCCCCGCCGACGTCGCCCTTCTGTTGCTGTCCGGCGGCACCACCGGCCTTCCCAAGCTCATCCCTCGGACGCACGACGACTACGCTTACAACGCCCGCGCCTGCGCCGAGGTCTGTGCCCTCGACGAACGGACCGTCTACTTGGCGGTGCTGCCGATCGGGTTCAACTTCACCTTCGCATGCCCCGGTGTGCTGGGCACCCTCATGGCCGGGGGAACCGTAGTGGTCGCCCCCGACCCCAGCCCGCAGACGGCTTTCGCGCTCGTCGAGCGGGAGGGCGTGACCCTGACCTCCCTGACCCCGCCGCTCGTCACCCACTGGGTGGACGAGGCTGCCTCCGGTTCGTGGGACCTCGGCAGCCTCTCGGTGGTGCAGGTCGGCGGGGCGCGGCTGCCGGAGGAGCACGCCCGCAAGCTCGGCCCGGCGCTGGGGGTGACCGTGCAGCAGGTCTTCGGCATGGCGGAGGGGCTGATCAACCTCACGCGCCTCGACGACGCCGAGGACCTCGTCTGCGCCACCCAGGGCCGGCCCGTCTCCCCGGACGACGAGGTCCTGGTGGTGGACGCCGACGGCAAGCCCGTGCCGGACGGTACAGCGGGCGAACTGCTCACCCGGGGCCCGTACACGCTGCGTGGCTACTACCGCGCCGAGGAGCACAACCGCACGGCGTTCACCCCGGACGGCTACTACCGGACCGGCGACGTGGTGCGGCGGCTGCCGACCGGACACCTCGTGGTGGTGGGCCGGATCAAGGACCAGATCAACCGAGGCGGCGAGAAGATCGCCGCGGTAGAGGTGGAGGAGCAGTTGCTCACACATCCGGCGGTCACGGCCGCGGCGTTGGTGGGTGTGCCGGACGAGCGCTGGGGCGAGCGGACCGTCGCCTTCGTGATGTGCGACGGCGAGGCCCCCGGCGCGCGGGAGGTGGCCGTCCATCTGAAGGAGCGCGGGCTGGCCGGATACAAGACGCCGGACGAGGTCGTCCAGGTGTCCAGCCTCCCGCTCACCGCCGTCGGGAAGGTCGACAAGGCGGCGCTGGCGCAGACGTTGCTTCGGCCGTGAGACGTGGCGCGGAGGAGCGCCCACCGGGCGGAGCGCTCCTCCCGACGGCCATAAGAAGCCCCTCACCCGCGACTACTCCGGCACGGCGAGGGCGGGACCGCCCTCGCCGGCGAGCAGTCCTCGGGTGACGGGGTGCTCCGGGTCCACCAGTACGCGGTCGGCGCGGCCGGCTTCGACGACCCGTCCTGCGTCCAGGACGACGACCTGCTCCGCGCGGGTGGCGACGGCTGTCAGGTCGTGCGTGACCACGACGACCGTCAGGCCCCGCGTACGCCGCAGCGAGTCCAGCAGGTCCAGTACCTTGCTCGCCGTCTCCGGATCGAGCGCCGAGGTGATCTCGTCACAGACGAGAGCACGCGGCTCGGCAGCCAGCGTCCGTGCCAGCGCGACGCGTTGACGCTGCCCGCCGGACAACTCCCCTGGTCGGTGCATCAGTACATCGGCTCCCAGCCCGACCAGTCCCAGCAGTCGTACGGCTTCGTCGGACGCCTCCAGGGCCGACCGGCTCCGCAGCCCCCTGAGTGGACGCGTGAGCGCTTCGGCCACGGATTCGCGCGGGTTGAGAGCCCCGCGGGAGTCCTGCGCGACTAGTTGCACCGGAGCCCCGCGCCCCCGTGGCGCGCCGTTGTCCCGCCACTCGACACTCCCCCGTAGAGGCGGGTGAAGTCCGACGAGACATCGGGCGAGGGTGGTCTTCCCCGACCCCGACGCACCCACGACGGCGGTGCAGGAGCCCGCCGGAACGGTGAGGGAAACGTCGTGCAGCACGGAGACTCGCCCGTGGACGGCGTGCAGACCCCGCGCGGACAGCCCTCCCGAGGCGGCGGGGTCGGCGGCAGCGGCGCGGGGGGCCTTGGAGCGGGGGCCACCGGCCGGGAAGGTTCCGGACGGCTGGACGAGCAACGACGCCCCCGGCGTCCCGCGCGCGACGATCCGCCCCTTTTCCAGACGAATCACGTCGTCCGCCACGGACGCGATCCACGCCGGGTCGTGGCTGACCAGCAACGCGGCGCGGTCCCCCTCGGCCAGGACCTCGGCCAGCAGTCCGCGCATGCCGTCCGCAAGGACCGGGTCCAGGCCGCTGGTGGGCTCATCGAGGACCAGCAGGCTGGGCCGGCCGGCCAACGCCAGGGCGAGGGCGACCCGCTGGGCCTGCCCTCCCGACAGCTGCCGGGGCAGCCGTCGCCGGAACGCCCGATCGGCCGGGAGTCGCACGGACAGCAGCAACTCCCCGACCCGCGCGCGGACGTCGGCTCCCCCCGTCACGGACGAGCGCAGCCGCACTGCCTCGGCTATCTGCGTGCCGATCCGGAGCGCGGGGTTGAGCGACGAGGCCGGGTCCTGCCCCAGGAACGACACCACCCGGCCGCGCAGCCGACGGGCGTCCGCCGGGTCGAACGGATCGAGGCCGGCCACCCGGACGGTTCCGTCGCGGACCTCCAGTCCGGGCCGGACATGTCCGAGCAGACTGTGCGCCAGACTGCTCTTGCCCGACCCCGACCTGCCGACGACCCCCAGCACCTGCCCACGCGTCACCAAGAAACTGGCGTCCTGCACGACGGGCGGCCCACCGGCCGCGGGGCCCAGCGTCAGCGCGCTGATCTCCGCGAGCCGACCGGCGCCGGAGAGGAGCACGGTGGCACGGCCGCTCATGCGGCACCCCTCCCCACGGTGTCCGCCAGCCGCCCGGCCAGCAGGCCGACACAGACGGACAGCAGCACCAGCAGCAGTGCCGGAGCGAGGAACGGCGTGGCGGCCAGCGTCGCACCCGGGACGTTCTCGCTGACCATGCGCCCCCAGTCCGGCGTCGCCCCGCCCGGTCCGAGGCCGAGGAATCCCGCGGTGGCGGTGAGGTGCAGGGAGGCGACCAGGCGCAGCGCGGTGTCCATCAGTGCCGGTCCGGCGATGTTGGGCAGCACGTCGTGGCGCAGCACGGCCCGCCGGGTGTCGCCCCGGGCCAGGGCGGCCTCGACGTACCCGCTGCTGAGCACCGTGTCCGCCGCGGCACGCAGCACGCGGGTCGAGAACGGGGCGGTGGCGAGGGCGATCGCTGCCACCAAGGCCGTGTCGCTGCCGGGGAACCCCACGGCGAGTACGAGGACGACCAGGAGTGAGGGAAGGACGGCAAGGGCGTCCACGCAGCGGAGCAGCAGGTCGCCCAGCCGGCGGGACACCATGGCCGCCAGGACGCCGACGGCCATCCCGACGGCTCCGGCCGCAGCCGTACCCGCCAGCGCAGTGAGCACGATGGTGCGGCCGCCGCTGAGGACCCGGCTCGCCACGTCCCGGCCCAGCACATCGGTGCCGAGGAGGAACTGACCGTCGGGCTGCTGGAAGGGTGCGGCGAGCTGTGCGGTAGGACTGTGCGGCGCGGCCAGCGGGCCCAGCAGGGCGAGCAGGAGGACGAGCAGTGCGCCCGCCCCGGTGAGCAGTGGCGGCCGGCGGCGCCGGAGCGTGCCCGTCCAGGCGGTGCGTGCTCGCCTCCCGGGTGGTGTGAGGACAGTCGTCATCGGCCGTGTCCTTTCCGTGCGCCAAGCAGGCGTGCGCAGATGTCACCCATCAGCAGCACCGCGAGCATCACCCCGGCGAGTACGGTGGCGATGCCCTGCACCATCGGTATGTCCCGTGCTGCGACGGCCAGTTGCAGTTCCCGGCCGATGCCCGGGTAGTCGAAGACGTTCTCCACCACCACCGCCGAGCCGACCAGCGCGCCCGTGGTGAGAGTGAGCGCGTGGACGGCGGGACCCACGGCGTTGGGCAGGATGTGACGGACAGCGAGCCGCACCCCGCGTACTCCGTTGAGCCGTGCGGCTTCGCAGTAGGGGGTGGCCGCCGCGTCCGCGACGGAGACCCGCAGGAGCCTGGTGGCCACCGCGAGTCCGACCGCGCTGAGCGTCAGTACGGGCAGGATCAGCGCGTGCGGCACATCGAGCGGCGTACCGCCCAGGGGGATGACGGAGACGCGCGGCAGGAGCTCCAGCCACACCGCCAGTACGGCGACGAGCAGCGCGGCGATGACGAACTCCGGTACGGCAGCCAGGATCTGGGCGGCCGTCGAGACGAAGCGGTCGGCGCCGCCCCGGCGCAACCCGGTCCACAGGCCCAGCAGCGCGGCCAGCGGCGCGGTGACCGCGAGCGTCAGTCCGGCGAGGAGCAGGCTGTTGGGCAGGCGGGTGGCGAGGACGTCGGTGACCGGCCGGTCCCCCACGAAGCCACGGCCCAGATCCCCCCTGACCGCGCCTGCCACCCAGTCCGCGTACCGCTCGGCGGTCGGCCGGTCCAGCCCTAGTCCGGCACGGACCTCGGCGCGCTGCGCCTCGGAGGCGTCCACCCCGGCGACCGCGCTGACCGCGTCACCCGGAAGAACTGCCGTGGCCGCGAAGATCACGGCTGACAGCACGACGAGCAGGACGGCCGCCCCCGCGAGGCGACGGCCGACGAACGCGATCAGGCTCACGCCAGCGACGCCTGCGAGAAGCCGGGGAACTGCTCGAAGAGATCGTCACGTATCCCACGGACCCCCTTGGCCTGGGCGTTCAGGTTCGGTTTGAAGACCGGCAGCACCTGGTTGCCGTCCTCCCAGCGCGTGCGCTGCGCCTGCGTTCCCAGCTTCTTGGCCTCGGCACGGTCGCTCTCGGCGCGGGCCTTCGCCACGAGGGTGTCGGTCCCGGACTCCTCCCAGCCGAACGCCGACGGCGATCCACCCGCCGTACTCATCTGGTAGGTCGACAGCGCGGGAATGGGCATCTGGTACGAGCCCGCCAGCGGCAGTGCCGCGTACGCGGGGAAGTCCGCGTAAAGCTGTCCCGCCGGCAGTTCACGCACCGACGCGCGGACGCCAGCCTTCTTCAGATCCTCGACGAAGAGGGTGGCCATCTCGACCATGCCCGGCGTCTCCGGTCCGGTCGTCAACGTCACCTTCATCCCGTCGGCCCCGGCCTCCTTGAGCAGCGCACGGGCCCGCTCCGGGTCGTGGGCGCGCTGGGGCAGGCCCTCCGCGTAGTCGGGGAAGCCGATGGCGGGCAGGTCGTTACCGACCTCGGCGTTGCCGTAGAACACCGTCTTCACCATGGCCTGCCGGTCGACGGCGAGCTTGAACGCCTCCCGCACCCTGGGGTCGTCGAAGGGCTTGACCTTCATGTTCATCTGGAAGGACAGGCCGACCAGATAAGGGCTCTTCGTGGGGACGAGTTCGACCTTCCCGTTGTCCCCGAGCGTGCGCGCGGTGACAGGAGAGAGGTCGTGGGCGAAGTCGATCTCACCGCTGGTGAGCGCACCGGCCCTGGCGGTCGAGTCCGCGATCGACCGCAGCTCCAGAGTGTCCAGGTGGGGCACGTGGCCGTAGTGGCCGTCGTAGCGTTCGAACGCCGAGCCCTGACCGGCCGTGAACTCGGTCAGTCGGAAGGGGCCACAACTGGGCATGCCCTTGCGGAAGCTCTTGGTGCCGTCCTTGACGACGAGGAAGTTGCCCTGGCAGAGGATCATGCGGCCGTCGGCGATGGGCCGGAGGGTGGGCAGTACGACCTTCAGGTCACCGTCGGCCTTGGCGTGCGCGAGGTCGAAGTTGGCGGCGGCGAGCCGGTACACGGGCAGTTTGCTGTTGGCCGCGAGGGCGCTGAGGGAGTGCAGGACGTCGGCGGCGGTCAGCTCGGAGCCGTCGGTGAAGCGGACGCCGGGCCGCACGTGCAGGGTGTAGGCCGACAGGTCGTCGGAGATGTCGATGCCCTTGAGCACGCCGTAGCGCACCCCGTCGGGCCCGCTGGGGTCCAGGTTGCCCAGGGTGCCGTGCCAGGCTCGGGCGCGCACCAGGTCGAGAGCGGACGGGCCGTTGAAGAAGTCGAGCGTCTCCGAGGCGCCACCTCCGACGAAGGCGGCCCGCAGAGTGCCGCCCGAGCGGGGCGAGGAACCCGATCCGGACTTCCGGTCGGAGGCGGGCTCGTCGGTGGAGCACGCCGCCAGCAGGCCGGGGCCCACCGCCAGAGCCGCGGCCCCCGCCGCACCGCGGCGGAGGAAGGCCCGGCGATCGATCTGTCTGGACATGCTTCTCCTTGACGTTCAACTGAGCTGATCGGGACGCCGTGGCACAAGCCACGGCGTGTGAAGTGAGGCCGACACGGGTGCAGATATCCGGTGGGTCGTGAGCGCGCTCGGCGACGGGCTGCATCGCTTCCGCCACGTCTGATCGCTTGCAGAATCCCGCAGGGCTCGTGGACTACCGCAGGGCTCGTGGACTACCGCAGTGCTTGTGGACTACCGCAGGGCAAGGGCGCCGGACGGGCAAGCCCACACGGCCTCACGCACCGCGTCCGACTGGGACGCGGGAGGCTTCTCGTCCAGGACGAGCACAAGTCCTTCCTCCTCGTCCTGGTCGAAGACGGTCGGCGCGGCGAGCACACACTGCCCCGCCCCCACACACCGACCCCGCTCAGCACTGATCTTCCCGGCTTCGGACGCCTGGCCTGCCAAAGTCATGAGAGCCCCTCCCCTGCTGCCGCTCACGCGGCCGGCTATTCGGCAATCAGACAGTAGTCGGTAATGACTTCCATATTCAACAAGCTCCCACACTCCGACGCGCCGACACCCGACAGGCGCCCGGGCCTCCGACCGCGAACACCCGCATCGCCCCGCCCGCCAAAGCCCCGACCCCTCTTTGAATCTGTGATGGAAATGATTACTATGTGCGACATCATCTGGAGGTGGGCAGTCTGCGCGAAACATCAGCAACACAGCTGCCGGCACCGTTACGCCCAACACGCCAACGGAAGGCCGTGATGAGCGCCCTGCACCAGCGAGCCGGCTTCCCTCTCTGTCAAAGTAGGTCGAGTCAGGCATACTGGATGATTCGTTGAGTCGAGGGCGGAGAAGGAGTAGTGCCCAGGTGGCCAGCACGAATGA
>NZ_JBSFXG010000060.1:0-39224 GCF_053595235.1 Streptomyces sp. NPDC002520
AGCATCCCGCCGCGTTCGACCCCGCACGCGGCCCGGCCCGGGCATGGCTGTGTACGGTCGCCCGGCACCTGGTCATCGACGCCCACCGGGCCCGGAAGGCCAGACCGGCCGAGGCCGGCGGCGAGGCCCTTCAGCGGGCTGCCGAGCAGACGCCGGGCGAGGACCAGATCGAGCAGGCACTGCAGAGCTGGGCGGTTGCCGACGCCGTCCGGTCGCTGTCCCCGGACCACCGCGCCGTCGTGCTGGAGACCTACTACCGAGGCCGGACCATGGCAGAGGCCGCACAGGTGCTGGGCATCCCGCTGGGCACCGTGAAGTCGCGGACGTACTACGCCCTGCACGCCCTGCGGCTGGCGCTGCAGGAACGGGGCATCGAGCCATGACCGTGGCGGGCAGGAGGTGGCGACCGTGAGTGCGGAGCATGACGTTTTCCGGCTGGCGCTGGGGGGATACGTTTTGGGGACGCTGCCTTCGGCAGAATTGGAACGGGTGCGTGTCCACCTCGCGGGATGCGCCGCATGCCGGGCCGAGCACACCAGCCTGGCGGGATTGCCTGCGCTGCTGGCGACGGTGACCGAAACCGAAGCCTCAGGCCAGACGGTGCCGACGGCCGACTGGGACCTGGCCGACCGGCTGGTGGCACGGGCCGCCGACAGTGCGCAGGGCCCTCTGCTCGAACGGCCCGCCGCTCCCGCCGCTCCCGCCGCTCCCGCGGCGTCCGAGGCGCCGGCCGGGGGTGTGCTGGAGAGGTTGCTCCAGCAGGCCGCGGCCCGGCGCCGCAGGACCTGGCGTCTGCAACTGGCCGGCGCGGCCGCCTCGCTGACGTTGATCGCGGCAGCGGCCGGTGGCACATGGCTGGCGGCCATCGGATCCGTGGGCAGTCAGGCGACCCCGCCCGGGCCGACCGCACCGACTGCCTGGCGCACCTTCTCCGGAAGCGATCCCGCCACCGGCGTCTCCGCCTCGGTGAAGGTCTCGCCCTCTGCCTGGGGCAGTGTCCTGCGGGTCTCCGCCAAGGGGGCACCCGCCGGAATCACCTGCCGGCTGCAGGCGGTCGGACCCGGCGGAGCCAGGACGGACGGCGCTACCTGGCGGGCGGGCGAGTACCCTCCCGGCACCACGATCCCAGGGGCGGTTGCCATGTCCCCGGGAGCCATCGACCACTTCGAGATCCTCGCGGAAAGCGGTCAGAAGATGGTCACTATCCACGCCTGAGGAGAGGCCGGGGTCGTCATGTCACTGGGCGGCCGGGCCGCCCAGCGACATGACGACAGCCGTCGGGTGTGAGCGCACGGTGGGCAAGACGCCAAGAAGACGTGGCCACCGAAGGGCCGGGCCGTCAGCGGCAAGGGGGCCGGGCAGTCGACGAGAAGCGAGCCGCCTCAGGATCGTTTGGCCAGGCTGAAGGGGCGCACACAGGACGTCCAGCCGGTCGTCATCCAGGAAGCTCGCGCTCGTGACATCGACTGCGCAGGCACACTCGCGACCACCGTCGTCGACCGATGCCACCACGCCGCACGGCTACCGGGACCGGCGAGATCGTCCGACAACGGTACCCGGTGGATGAGCGCGGCGGCCTTGGAGGCCGACACCGGCGCCTCGGTGGTCGAGGGGCTGATCGGCGCCACGCGCGCGGAGGCGGCTCGCGGTCGAAGCGGCTGCCACCGACCGGAAAAGCTCACCTGCCTGGCCGGGCTGGTCGGGGCAAAGGCCGTCCGGGTCCACGACCAGCGGGTCGAGGGGCGGCCGCAAGCGGTCGTCGCTCTGGCCGCTGTGGTGCCACACATCCCCGGGCCCGGTCAGATGCCGCGGCTGCTTCGCCCCACAGCCTGTCATCGGGGACTGCGTCGGCACCGGACAGTTCTGCGGCTCGTTCGCGGGGCTCTTGCCCCGGCCCCGTCACGCGGCTTCCAGGATGTCTGCACGCCGAGGGGCGCGACCGAGCCGAGGCGCGGGCAGGGACGCTCGTCCGGCCCTGCGACATTCCCGCAGGGCAGTCCGGAAGGCCACGGGCGAGGGAGCGAGCTGCCGGTGCCCGGTCCGGCCGAGGACGGCATCGAGCCCTGGCAGAGGCGAGTGAGCCCGGCCAGGCCGTCGGCAACGACGTGCCCCGCAGGAAGTCGAACAAAAGGGGCGAACAGTTCGAACCGTTCGGCATGCGTCGCCCGTGGAACTGAATGAGCACGCCCCTTCAGGATCGGGCCGGCCGACAACCCCCGAAGTCGTTGGTGGTCTCCCTCGTTCCGCTCCCCGCACATCCACAGAAGAGCCAGAAGACCATGTTTGTGACCGATTCCCCCAGCCCGAGTTCACTGCTCGGCCAGCCGTGCCGCCGCGAGGCGCTGCTCACCCTGCCCGCGCAGGAGGCGCACGTCTCCGCCGCTCGTCACCTCGCGGAAGATCTGCTGGAGACCTGGAGCGTGCCCGCAAGTGAGCGGGACTCCGCCGTTCTCATCGTCGACGAACTCGCCGCCAACGCCGCCCGGTACGGCCGCGAGCGCATGACCCTGCTGCTCGTCCTCGACGACGGCACTCTGCACATTGTGGTCACTGACTCCGGCATGTCAGTGGAGCGCCATCGCCCCGACACCGCCCCCGACGAACACGGCCGCGGCACCGGCATCGTCCAGTACCTCGCCCAGTCGACCGAGGTCCACCAGACACGCGGCGGCCGCGAAGTCCGGGCCTGCCTCAGGTGCTCGCCATGACCGGGCCGGGCGTTCCGCACGAACTGCTGCCCCTTGCCGGAACCGGCACCGCAGCACAGCGACGGGTCACCGGAGTCGGCCGCGCCGCCGGGGCGTCCGACGGCCCCGCCGAGTGGGCCTTCACGATCCACGAGCTGTACCCCGCCGATGACTGCCCAGATCCGGCCCGGGTGCCCATGCGGTCCGCCGCACACCCACCGGCCCTCGGTTACGGCGACCCCGACCAGGACACGACGCTGCGGCCCCGGCCCCTGCACACCGGTGGAGGTGTGAACATGCGCGTCACCCCGAACAGCGGTGAGGCAATCGGCGCCCCGCCCCCGCACGAGGCGTACGCGAATGCGCCGGACCTGCGCCGCGAGATGCACCAAGTGCTCGCTCTCGGGGCCGAACGCGACGGCCGCCAGGCCAAGCCCGTCACCGGCCCCCGGGTCGATGCGCCAGCCGCCGAACGCGCCTGGCTGCTACGACGGGCCGCCCTCATGGACCGGATGGCCCTCGACGCCCCCGGCCCTGTCGCAGCCGCCGCAGAAACCGCTGAGCAACTCGTCCTGCACGACCGTCGCCATCCCGACCTGGTGGCCGGCCCGCACCACCCCGACGTGATCACGCTCGCCCCCAGCCACCGCCTCTACGTCCGCCAGGAGTACGCCGCCTGGACGGCTGCCGGACGCCCCGGAACCTGAATCCACCCCGAACCGACAAGAAGAAGGACGCATGAGCCGCAAGAACATCTACACCCGGCACGCCCCCGCGGCAGCCGGCCCGCTCCACTCGCCCCGCCCCATAGGCCCGACAGCCATGCGTGCACATCACGCCGGTAGGCGACAGGAGCGGTCACGCCAGGGAAAGCCGCTGAACGCACCGCGGCCGAACGCGAAGACCCTTCGGCTGTTCCAGGTCCCCGAACGTGGTTGCCCCCAGGGGCAGCGGCTGGGCGTCCATCAGGCGCAAACGCCCCCGCACACTCCGCGGGTTGGGCAGCCGCCGCAGGTGGTCATGCAGGTCACAGGTGACGAACTGCGCCTCACCATAGGCCTGTTGCCGGTCGAACTCCCCGTGGTTACGGCGGCGACGGGCGACGAATTCACTTGTGAGACCTGGCTGGACGACGCCGTGGGAATCTTCCGATGGCGCGGGCGGTGGACACCGGTGAAACCGCCGTGCCAAGTGCACCGGCAAACCTCCTCCCAGGCGCCCGCGCACGAGATCGAGGGAACGGACGACGGCCTGCCCGGCGACCTCCTGCGGATCCCCTTCAGCGACGACGAATGCCGGCCATCCGTCGGTGCAGAGCCTTACCGGGTCGTGGACATCGACCGCGCCCGGCAGAGTGGTGTCCCGGCCGAGCACGGCCGGGACACGGAAGGGGAACTCTTCGCCGTATCGGCGGACGGGCAACCGTGCTGGACGCGCCCGCCGGCGCCAGTGGGCCGTCGTCCGCGGCCAAACGTATGCGCCTACCGCCGCGTCGACCTTCCGCAAGGCCCGGCCGTGAGCGGGACGCTTGTTTGGGTAGCCGCCGAGGTTCTGCGTACGCGCCCAGAGCGATGGGAGCATGCTCGGGGCGGCAGGACACGATGCGCCGCGGGCGCTCCCGCTCCCACCGCTGCCGCGCAGCAACGAGCGCCACGGATCGCCGAGGCAGGCATGAGCGCGGACGCGTTCGAAGGGGTGGTGTGACGATGTTCCGCAATGCGCTGGAGCCCTGGCACCTGCTGATCCTGGTCGCGGTGGTGATTATGATCTTCGGCTCGAAGAAACTACCCGACACGGCCCGGGCGCTGGGCAAGTCCATGCGGATCCTCAAGAGCGAGGCCAAGGCCATGAAGGACGACAGCGCCTCGAACGAGCCACGCCCCGAGCCTGAGTCTGCACCGGGACCGCGGGCGATCTCGGGCGCTCCCGGAGACTCCGCCACCGCCCGTACCGCGCCCACGGACAGCACCACCAGTCATGGAGACTGAACCCGGTCCTGCGCTCCCTGGCTCATCTCCGCAGGAGACGCTGCCCGAAGCCTTCCCAGCCGGCTCGCCCCTTGCGCTCTCGGGCCGCCCGCGTCGTTGTCTGCGGTATCGGCCGGCGTCTTGGCCGGAGCAGCGCTGCTCCCTGGCCCGAACCTGGCACGTAACAGTGGACGGCCTGAGGACCTTCGTGAGCCGCCCGCCCTCGGGCTGGGCAGGGCGCAGCAGCTCACGGTAAGTGGTGCCGACCTGGCCAGCTGTCACCTGGACGCGCTACAGGCCGCGGCGCCGTGGTGAGCTCGCGCCCCACCGGGTGACGGAGACGATCAAGTACCGACGCAGGGCCGGTGGTCTCCGGTCTGCCGTTCGAGAGGAGGACGTGGCGTGTCCCAGTCAGCCCGCAACAAGGAAAAGGATCCCGAGGGGCGGATGCCGCTCGCAGAGCACCTTCGTGAGCTCCGCAACCGGCTCGCCAAGGCCGTCCTTGCCATCCTGGTCGTCACGATCGCCGCAGCTTTCCACTACAAGGACGTCATCAACTTCTTCACCAGGCCGGTGCTGGACTCGGTCGGCTGCCCGACTTCCTTCGCCGATCTGGCCAAGCAGACCGCGGACACCACCTGCGCGCGGATCACGATCAACGGTTTGCTCGCGCCCTTCACCCTGGCGCTGAAGGTGTCCCTGATGGCCGGCGTCGTGCTGGCCTCGCCGGTATGGCTGTACCAGCTGTGGGCGTTCGTCGCCCCCGGCCTGCACAAGCACGAACGGAAATACGCCTACGTGTTCGTCGGCGCGGGCGTCCCGCTGTTCTTCGGCGGCGCCTTCTTCGCCTACAAGGTGCTGCCCACGACCGCGAAGGTGTTGATCGACTTCACCCCGCACGGGGTGGACAACCTGCTGCCGCTGGACGATCTGCTCGACCTCGTCACCCGCATGGTGGTCGTCTTCGGCCTCTCCTTCGAGATGCCGCTGCTGCTGGTGATGCTGAACCTCACCGGAGTGCTCTCCGGCCGGCGGATGCTCGGCTGGTGGCGCCGCATGATCGTGGTGATCACGGCCTTTTCGGCCGTGGCGACGCCGAGCACCGACCCGCTGACCATGCTGGCGCTGGCAGCGCCGATCTGGGTGCTCTATTTCGCCGCCGTTGTCTTTTCGCTTCTCAATGACCGACGCAAGGCCCGAAGAGAAGCAGAGCAACCCGGCGACGACGAGACCTCCGACCTCGACCTCACCCCGCAGGACATCGGCGAAGTGGAATCGGTGTCCGCCAGCCAGGCCCTGCCCGCGCAGCCGGACGCTGACCACGCCCGCGCCGACGGCTAAGGCGGACGCGTGGACGGGGCGGGCATGCGCCGCTGGGCGGGCGTGGTCGAGCCCCGCCTGGTCGCAAGCTTCTTGGGCAGCTCATCGGCAGCATGACGGCCAGCGGCTCCCTGCGCACGCAAGCGTGGAAGGACGCCGCCGCGGCGGTGCCCAGGCACGAATTCCTGGGCAACGGGTTCTTCCGCGTGGTGCCCGGCTCGTCGCCCACCGCCTGGGCCCCGGTCCTTCAGGACGGGGACGGCTGGCTTGAGGCCTGCTACGCCGACGAATCGCTGGTGACGCAGATCGCCGGCACGATCAAGCCGACGGACATCCGCGGCGAGATCATGCGGGAACCGACCAGTTCGAGCACGCTGCCCTCGCTCGTGCTGCGCATGCTCGAAGACCTCGAGGTGGAACCGGACATGAAGGTGCTGGAGATCGGCACCGGTACCGGCTACTCGACCGCGGTGCTCTGCGCCCGCGTCGGTGGCGACCTGGTCACCTCGATCGAGTACGACGAGGAGGTGGCTCTGCGGGCTCGGCAGGCCCTCGGCCGGCTCGGCGCGCACCCCGACCTTCTGATCGGTGACGGCCTCCTGGCGGTGACGAGGGCGCACCGTACGACCGGCTCATCGCCACGTGCGCCGTCCGCACGGTGCCCGCGGTCTGGTTCGAGCAGACGCGGCCTGGCGGGCAGATCCTGACGACCATCGGCGGCTGGCTGAACGCTTCCGAACTGGTGCGCCTGACGGTCCACGAGGACGGCACGGCCTCTGGGCCGGTGCTGGGCGGACAGGTCAGTTTCATGCTCGCCCGCCCCCACCTGGCGCCTGCGCTGGGCCTGCTCCCGGACCTCAGCGTGGGCAAGGAACGCGAGGCCGTCATCGGCGCCGACGCCCTGGACGACTGGACGACCCGCTTCGTCGCACAGTTCGCTGTGCCGACAGCGCAGCGCCTGAAACTGCGGAACGGCCCGCACGACGAGGACGTCCTCGTCGACGTCGAAACCGGCTCGTTCGCCGCCCTCCACGATCAGGACGGCCGCTGGACGGTCCGGCAGGGCGGTCCAGTCGCGCTCTGGGACGCCGTAGAGGAGCACCTCGGCCGCTGGCATACCGCTGGAACACCGGCCGTGGAAGAGGCCACCGTCCGCGTGACTCCGCAGGGCCTGAACATCCACTGGTAGGCCCCACGAACCGGCCCCGCTCGTCCGTCCCCCACCCCCACGCCTGGTAACAGCTGTTACCATCAGAGTATGGCGAAGACACAGCTGGGCGCGCGCGTCGACAGTGAGATCAAGAAACTGGCGGAAGCTCGTGCCAGGGACCGAGGCCTGAGCCTCGGCGACTACATCGCTGTCCTCGTACACGAAGACACCGAAGGACTGCGGCTGCGGGGTCTGGACGCCGCGGAGCGGTTCCTCGCCGAGCACCAGGACGTCTTCGACGAAGCCGAGGACGCCGACTGCCGCAACCCCGGAGCGCACGCCGCGTAATGGACCTGCACATCGACGTCCCATGGATCCTGCAGGTCGCGGAGATCGCGGGGGCAGGGGATCCCGCCCCCGAGGACTACGGAGTGCCGGTGGCCGCGGTCGCCGCTCACCGGGCCGAGCTGCTGGACCAGCCCGTCTACGACGGCCCCTACGCCCGCGCCGCCGCCCTGGTGCACATCCTCGGCCGCTGCCGGTGGCTGGAGCGCTCCAACATGGCCGTGGCCGCTGCGACGGGCGTGATGTATCTGGAGGCTTCTGGGATGCCGGTCAAGCCCGCCAGGGAGGATGCCATCGCCCTGCGCGACCTGCTGAGGGATCCCGCCTGCACCGCTGCGAGGATCGCCACCCTGCTGCGCGGCTGGCCCAGGGCCACCTGAACCCCAGCCGGGCACGGGGCTTGCGCGATCCCGCGCAGTCGGCGTCCCTCCACCCCGGCCAGGGGCAGTGAGACCCCGGGGATGGCGAATCCGCTCGAGGTGTCCCGGCAACTCGGAGACCAACGTCCGTATCGCGCCCTGCACCCTCGAGCCCTGAGCCTGATCGTGGCCCGGCGGGGTGTCTCCCGAGGCGAGACGGTCCGTCATCTGCTGACCGAGCACGTCGTTTCCCAGCAACAGGAGCATCTCGAGGACCGGCTCACGCACATCTCCACCGTGCTGCGTTACCCCCGCCCGCCGCGCTGCCGCGTCTGGTCGTCGAGGACGTCCTGCTCCGGGTGCCCGGGGGTGTCGTCCTGGCGGTGGACACTCTCAATGAAGCTTCCCAGGGACGGTTCACATGCGCGCTTGCCCCGCGCCGCCAGTCGGTGACGTACGTGCACCCATACCGTTCCTGAAGGCTGAGCAGGAGTGAGCCTGTTCAGCCGCACGCCCCGAACGGTCTTGGGCGTACTGGTCCCCGGCGTACTCGACCCCAGGGTGGCGACACGGATCCTGTCCGTGGTCCGAGCCCGGGAGGCCAGTTCCCTCACGACCTGGCCATATGCGTACGGCCAGAGGCGACGGGGAGGCCCCGGACCATCTCTCTGGTGGAAAGGGGGCCCCGCACGCTGGCGCCGTACCCGGCGTCCCAGATCGCACGGTCACCGTAGCCCGCACGGCCCACGCCCCCGCAAGCCAGGAAGCTGACCATCACACGATTGAGCTAATGCAGCCTTGTGCGCGTTCCTCGCCGAACAGTGCCAACCCCACGTGCGGCGGACGCCAGGTGGAGGGGTCCTGGTCGGCCTTGGACCGGTCGGATGCGGGCGAGACCGCGATCAGAGCGCGCGGGTGGTCGAGGTCGTTGGCGTAGGCCTCGTGGTCCTTGGCCGTCCAGGCGGAGGTGCCGGGGTTCCAGGCCTCGGCGAGCGGGACCAGGTGGTCGACGTCGAGCTTGCGGGCGTTGTTGAAGTACTGGTCGTTGTAGGGGGAGTACCAGGAGCCGCCGGTGAGGGTGCAGCGCGCCCCGACGGCCGGAGCGGCGATCGCTTCGGAAGGAGGATGGCGTGGTCGTCGGGTCTTGGCTCACGAGCACACACGCACGACGTCCACGGAGTAGTCCCCTCTGGGAGCCAAAGCGTGCCCCCGTTCGGTCCTGAGCGCAGGACCGTGGTGAGCCCCCTCAGCGAGCCTGTTCCTTACGTCTCCTTCTGCCCGGGTCGGCCCGGGTGTGCATCGCGTCGGCGGCGGATAGGAGCTTCGATGAGCAAGGCCCCCCTGAGCAAGCTGCCGATGGTCGGCGTGCTCTTCTGGACGATCAAGATCGTCGCCACCACGCTGGGCGAGTCGGTGTCGAACTTCGTGTCGATGGCGCCCCTCAACTTCGGCTACGCAACCAGTGCACTTATCTTCCTGGCGGCCTTCGCGCTCACGCTGACCGTGCAGTTGAGGATCGACCGGTTCCGGCCGGTGGTGTTCTGGTCGGTGATCCTGACGACCAGCATCGTGGGCACCGCGATGTCGGACTTCATGAACCGCACTGCCGGCCTGGGCTATGCCGGCGGTGCCACCGTGCTGACGACCCTGCTCGTCCTCGTACTGATCGGCTGGCGGGCGACCGGCCAGACCATGGACGTGGAACGGATCGCCACCACCAAGGGGGAGGTTCTGTACTGGACAGCGACGCTCGTGTCCAACACGCTGGGTACCTCCAGCGGTGACTTCCTCTCCGACGGTCTGGGCATCGGTTTCCGCGACAGTGCCCTGGTACTGGGCGGTGCGATGCTGCTGATCCTTGCCGCCCACTACTTCTCACCGCTCTCGGGCACAGTGCTGTTTTGGGTGGCCTACGTACTGACGCGGCCACTCGGGGCGGTCGCGGAGAACGCCGTGGAGAAGCCCGTGGCGCAGGGCGGCCTCGGGGTGGGGACCACCATCACCTCCGGCGCCCTGCTTGCTGTGCTGGCTGTCCTGGTGGGCTACCAGCAGCTCACTCACCAGGAGCAAGACATCACGCCGGACGGCCTTCCCCGAGCCGAGGGCCAAGCCGGTCAGCAGTCGCAGGCGGCTCCCAGGCAGTGAAAGCCGACTGATCGTTCAGGTGAGCAATGCCGGGCACCTGGTGATCCGGGGCGCTATCCTGGTGGTCGGTTGTGATCTGTGATCGCAGCGCGGCGGTGGGGCTCGCCGTACCCGAACCGCGGCATCGGTGCCGCCAACAGTCCCTACTTGCGATGGAGTGTGCCCGCATGTGTGCGGGTTCCGGCGAGTAGGAGACGTACGTTCATGACAGCCCCGCGATCCACCACGAATGAGCCCACGGATCCCTACGTCGACCTGCGGGTGCTGCCCGCTCAGCGGCGGCAGTCGTGGCGGGCGCAGGGGCCGATCGTGGCGGTGGTTGCGCTCGGCGGCGCGGTGGGGGCGTCGGCCCGGTACGGGGCGTCTTTGGTGTGGCCGGTCGCGGCCGGCTCTTTCCCTTGGACGACGCTGTGGGTCAATGCTGTCGGCTGCGCGGTGATCGGTGTGTTCATGGTGCTGATCACGGACGTGTGGGCGGCGCACCGGCTGGTCCGGCCGTTCTTCGGGACCGGGGTCCTGGGCGGGTTCACGACGTTTTCCACGTATGCCGTGGACATTCAGAAGCTTGTGGCCGGTGGTCATCCCCGGACCGGGCTCGCGTATCTCGCCGTGACGCTGTGCGTGGCGCTGGGCGCGGTATGGCTTGCGGCGACGGCGACGCGCCGCCTGGTGGCGTGGAGGCAGCAGTGACAAGGCTGACGGGCAGTGCCCTTCGAGTGACGATCTTCATCGGTGAGAACGACTGCTGGCACCACAGGCCGCTGTACAGCGAGATCGTGCACCGGGCGCACAAGGCCGGGCTGGCCGGTGCGTCGGTGTTCCGGGGTGTGGAGGGGTTCGGGGCCTCCTCGCTGATCCACACTTCGCGGATTCTGTCGCTGAGTGAGGACCTGCCGGTGGCGATCGTGATCGTCGACACCGAGGAGCGGGTGCGGGAGTTCCTGCCGCAGCTGGACGAGCTGGTCGGGGAGGGGTTGGTGATCCTCGACGAGTGCGAGGTCATCCGGTACGTGGGCAGGGAGAAGGCGGCGTGAACTGGCTGCTCGTGATCTGCGGCGCCATGGTCGGTGCTCCCATGCGGTATCTGACCGACCGGGCGGTGCAGAAACGGCACGACACGGTGTTCCCGTGGGGCACGTTCACCGTGAACGTGATCGGCTGCCTGATTCTGGGCCTGCTGTCCGGGGCCGTGACGGCCGGGGCGGCTTCGTCGCACGTCCAACTGTTCCTCGGTACTGGGCTGTGCGGTGCGCTGACGACGTACTCGACGCTCTCGTACGAGACGCTGCGCCTGGCCGAGGACGGGGCGGGGTTCTTCGCCGCCGCCAATGTCGTCGCCAGCGTGGTGACGGGGCTGGGGGCGGCGTTCGTCGGAGTGTCGTTCGCGCAGGCGCTGTGGGCGTGAACCGGCCGGTGTCCGGCGTGGACGACGCGGACCGGCCGTCGGCCCGGATGGGGCCGTGGCGGTTCGTGGTGTGGTTCGGCACGGTCAGTCTGCTCGCGGACATCGTGTACGAGGGCGCCCGCTCGATCACCGGGCCTTTGTTGGCCTCGCTGGGAGCATCCTCCCTGGTCGTCGGGGTGGTCACCGGTGCGGGCGAGGCGGCGGCGCTGGGACTACGGCTGGTCTCCGGTCCCATGGCTGACCGGACGCGTCGTTTCTGGGGTCTGGCGATCGGCGGATACGCCCTGACAGTCGTCTCGGTCCCACTGCTCGGCATCGCCGGGGCGTTGTGGGCTGCCTGTGTGCTGGTGATCGCCGAACGGGTCGGCAAAGCGGTGCGCTCGCCCGCGAAGGACACGCTCCTCTCGCATGCCACCGCGGCAACGGGACGAGGCCGCGGCTTCGCTGTCCATGAGGCGCTGGACCAGATCGGCGCCGTCGCAGGGCCGCTGCTCGTGGCAGGAGTGCTCGCGCTGACCGGCAACGACTACGGCCCCGCGCTCGGTGTGCTCGCCGGGCCCGGCATCGCCGTACTGCTGCTGCTGTTCTGGCTGCGGGCCCGCGTGCCGGACCCGGAATCCTACGAGCGTGAGGTGACAGCCTCGACACCCACGGCACCGGGTGCGCGTGGCGGGCGTCTGCCGAGGGCCTTCTGGACGTACGCCGCCTTCACAGCGGCCACCACGACGGGGTTCGCCACGTTCGGTGTGCTCTCCTACCACCTGGTCCAGCGGCATCTGCTGACAACTGCCTGGGTTCCCGTGCTGTACGCGGCCGCGATGGCGGTGGACGCCTTCGCCGCGCTGGCCACGGGCTGGCTGTACGACCGGATTGGCCCGCACGCTCTGGCCGCGCTACCGGTGCTGACCGCGGGCGTGGTGGCGCTGGCGTTCACCAACACGGTCGCAGTCGCGGTGGCTGGGTCGCTGGTGTGGGGCGCGGCCATGGGCATCCAGGAGTCCACCCTGCGCGCCACGGTCGCCGACCTGGTGCCCAGCGGGCGCAGAGCCACCGCCTACGGACTGTTCGCCGGCGTCGTCGGCGCAGCGAGCCTGGCCGGCGGTGCAGTGACGGGCGGCCTGTACGGCTACTCGATCCCCGTCCTGATCACCGTGGTCGTCGTCATCCAGGTCCTTGCTGTCGTGCTGCTCGCCGTCACCCGCGTCGATAGATAGGCGCTGAGGCGCGGCTCATCCGCTGCTGTCATCGGCTCAGGCCGTGCGGCAGGGACGGATCGGCGCCGCGATCTCGCTCGAACGCCAACGCGATGACGCGGCTGCGGAGGGACAGGTCGCCCGCGTGCAGATCTTCGATGGGCTGCTCGGTCGACTGGACGGGGAAGTGTCCTGACCTCGTCCTGCCGAGGGCTGATCTCGCTCAGCTCTACGGCTGGGGCAGAAGTTGGATGACGCCCACCGAGGTGTCCTCGACCGGTGAGGCGTGGACGGCGCGGACCATCCAGATGCCAGGCGGCAGGGCGACGGGGGCCTGCTCCGGCATGCCTTTGCCGTTCGGGTATTTGACGCTGAGCTCGGCTCCGGCGCTCACGGAGTCCATGAGAACCGCCGGGCCGTCCGTCTCCCAAATACCGCACTCCTCCCACAGGGCGGTGGAGTCGGCGAGCACGGCCCGGGCCGCGGCGACAAGGTCGGCCTCACTGTTGGCACCCAGCCAGCGAACGAAGGCCTGGTGCTCCGGCAGATAGCAGCTGCTGGCCGGCTCGTCCGCCAGGACAAGTCCCTGGGCGCCCTCGTCGCCGACGGCGATCACGCCGGCCAGACCCTCCACCTCGCAGGCGCGGTCGTAGTCGTCCAGAACGTCACCGCCGCCGACGACCATCCCCAGCTGGGTGCAACCGTGCCACTGAGGCAGCGCGGAAACCGGCACTGCGATCAGCGGGCCGCCCATCGACTCGACCCAGGTACGGAAAGGCTCGGTCGAGCCGGCTGCGGCGGAGGGGAACGTCGTCACGACGCCAGTATCCCCGGTGCCTCCGACAACGAGCCGTCAGGCCGCCCAGCGCAACCATCTCTTGACATCGAGACCCGCATATCAGAGGTGTCCCGCAGAGCAAGGTCCGCTACGACAACCTCAAGGCCGCCGTCGCCCAGGTGTTGGGACTGAGCCGAGCCCGGGTGGCGACGGACTGGTGGATCGCGTTCATGTCGCACTTCGGCATCGAGAGCTTCTCCTGCCGACCCGGCATCGAAGGCGCCCATGAGAAGAGCGGAGTCGAAGGTCAGATCGGCTATTTCCGCCGCGACCACTTCGTTGCCGTCCCCGAGTTCTCCTCGCTCGCTGAGCTGAACGAACTGGTCGACCAGTGGGACCGGCAGGACGACGCCCGCTTGAGGCAGCGCCCCTAGGCGGTTTCGTTTGGATTGGTCGGTCGTTGGTCCGGGTGTGCCGCTAACAGATGCGCAGTGGGCGCGGATCGAGCCCTTGCTCCCGGACCTGGCTCCGTTCACGGAATGCGCGGCAGCACTTGTTCACGACTTCGGGAGGCATCGCCACCCCGCCTGCAATCGAACAGAGCATGGCATCGGGCAGCACGCTGCGGCGGCGCAGTGTGGCAGGAGGAGGTCAGTGGCGGGTGGCGGCGATGGTGATGCCGAGGCCGATGAGGGCGACACCGCCCGCGCCGCCGATCGCCGAGAGGCGACGGTCCGAGCCGGCGAGCCAGGTGCGGGCGGCGGAGGCGCCCAGGCCCCACAAGGTGTCGCAGAACAGACCGATAGCGGCTGGGACGAGGCCAAGGATCATCATCTGGAGTGGGATGCCGCCGACGTCCTGGTTCACGAACTGGGGCAGGACCGCGGCGAAGAAGACGAGGCCCTTCGGATTGGTGACGCCGACAAGGAGACCGTCCACGATCGTGCGCAGGTCGCTGCGCTTTTCGTCCGCCGTGATCGCCATGTCCGCGCGCAGGCGGTCGCGGTGGCGAATCGCCTGCACGCCGAGGTAGATCAGGTAGGCGGCGCCGGCGAGCTTCACTGCTGTGAGGGCCGTGGCCGAGTTCTGCACCAGGGTGCCCAGGCCCAAGGCCACGGCCAGCACGAGGGCGTAGCAGCCCAGGAGGTTGCCCAGGACGGTGGCGAGAGCAGTACGGCGGCCATGTGCGAGAGCGCGACCAACCACGAAAAGGACGCTGGGGCCGGGAATGGCGATCACGACGAGCGACATCGCCGCGAAGGCCAGAAGGTTCGAGGTGGGCACCATGGGCCGGTTGCTTCCTTGGGTTCGTGCGCGGTGCCGGTTCGGCACGGTGCGGGTGCTGCGCGGTGGTTGCGTCGTCGGGCCGTACTGTTCGCGGGCCCGGGTGCTATCGGTGCAGGTGCGTGACGTGGGCGCGGGGTAGCCGGGCCAGGACCGCGGGGTGTACTTGGAGGGTGCGGTCGGCGGATCCGGCGCCGCAGTAGACCGGCTGGTCGGACTCGGCGACCGCCGTGTCGATCAGGCACGGCACACCGGGGCGGTGGCTGATCGGCAGGACGCCTCCGGGGGGCTAGCCCCTCCTGGCTGAGCAAGTCGGGGCCGGCGGTGCGCAGCCGGGAACGACTGGTGCCGGCGGCGCCGGCGAGGCGGGTGTAGTCGACGTGGTCGTCGGCACGCAGGGCCACCAGGAGCAGCGGGACCTCCGGGGTGGTGAAGGCGAGCGTCTTCACCGCCTGCTCCCAGGGGAAGGGCAGGGCCTGGCGTTCGGCGACGGTGCGCGCGGGCGCGTGCTCGTGGATGGTGTACGCGCTGCCGTCCGCGTCCAGCACGGCCTGCCACGGCGCGCACCGTCGATGGTCAGGGGGGTGCGACGTGTGGTCGGTGTCCATAGAGGGCTCCTGGGGTTGCTTCCAGGAGCCTGGACGACCCGGCAAGATCCGATCAACTGATTGTGAAATCATGCAATCGTGATCTCGATGCGCTTCACCGAGACGGCCGCTGAGGATCTCGCGTTCTCCGTCTCCCCGCTGCTCGAAGCGGTCCATTCCTGGCACGTGCTCACCGACCCCGGACACCATGCCCTGCACGTGCCCTGGGTACGCCGCTGCCGCCGGCTCCCCGCGACGCTGCGCCGGCAGATACGCGAGCACGGCTTCGTGGTGGCCGACTACATCCCGGCCTTCTTCGAATGCCGGGCGGACGATCACGAGGTCGAGTTCGGCGACCAGCTCTCGGCAGTACGCGCGCTGCCGGCCGAGCAGCTCGCCGCCGAGCTCGCCCAGACCCTCGTCGACACCACCCGCTACGACGGCGGCGACCTGGTCGAGGACACCACCACCCGGGATGCAGCCCTCGCCGAACTGCAGCAGACCGACCCCGGCCGGGCCGCACGGCTGGCCGACGTCCTCACCGACCCCCTGCCGATCCTGGACGGCGCGCTCACCGCGCTGGAGGACTACTGGAGCGTCGCCTTCGCCCAGGAATGGCAGCACGTCGAACCCACCCTGTACGAGGCCATCGCCAGTGCGGGACAGCGGATCGCCCACCAGGGCGTCTTCCCGATGCTGCGCACCCTGGTGCCGCAGATCCGCATCGACCCCGCACAGCGGACACTGCGCCTGGACCGCCCGCACGACCACGACATCGCTGTCACCCTCACCCGCCCGGTGACGTTCACCGCCAGCCACTACGTTTGGCCCCACGTCCGCGTCACCTGCGACACCCCTTGGCCGCTTCGGATCACCTACCCGGCACTGCCCCTCACTCCGGCCTCCGCCCCACGCCCCGCGAGCCAGGAGGAACTCCTCTCCGTGCTACGGGCCCTGGCGGCCGCACCCCGCCTGCAGATCGCCGCCTGCCTTGCCGCCCAGAGCCGCAGCACCCAGGAACTCGCCACCCTCCTCGGCCTGTCGCAATCCGTCGTATCCCGCCACCTCCAGCAGATGACCCAGGCGGGACTGACTACCACACGCCGTGACGGCTATTACGTCCTCTACTCCCTGGACCCAACCCGCCTCAACCAGACCGCCGCGGCCATCACCGGCCTCACCACACCTCACGACTGACCCATCCACCCGGGCACGTGGAGCATCGACTGCAGCAGGCACCGCGTCGGACCGACACCCACAGCCGCCTTCCCCGCGCAGGTGCTGTCCAAAGTCGGGTTCTGGCTCAACTTCTGTGACGTGGCCACTCTGAGTGACATCCGGACACTTCGAGCCGTGCGTGAAGTCGCCGAGCGTGTCTGAAAGATCGTGTAAGTGCGTGATGTGACAGGCTGGCCGAGGCCCAGCCCTGGAGCCTTGACCAGCCGGGACGGACGGACATCGCAGACAAGGAGACTCGGGACCGGCTCAACACCAGGTAACCCCCAAGGACTTACACAAAGTCACTGACACGCCCGAAGCGGTTTCATCTTGATGTTCATGGCGGGAGAGGAGGAGCCCGATGATCAGGAGGTCGCCCTCGGGATGGACACACACTGCCTGGTCACAGCCGGGCAAGGCACCGCATACGGCTGTGTGCGGGAGGCTGTACCGACGGGCAACGTTCTCCGCATCTCACTCGACCCAGAAGCACTGGAAGACCTGCGGCTGACCGACCGTGAGATCGAGGCCGTCATCGAAGCGCCGGCCGAAGACATCAGCCTGTTCCGCGAAGTCCTCGCCCAGGTGCTCGGGTACGGGCGTGCGGACGCGGTGCCCACCCGTGTAGGTATCTGAACAGCTGCCCGGTGCCTGCACCAGCGCCATCGCGAGGCCGACTGCGGTCACTCTTGTCGCTCGGCATCGCGGATGGCGCGAGCGGCGTTGATGAGCCCGATGTGGCTGAAGGCTTGGGGGAAGTTGCCGAGGGCCTCTGCTGTGGTGGAGTCGGTCTCCTCGGCCAGCAGGCCGAGGTCGTTGGCGTGTGCGAGGGCGGTTTGGAAGGCGTGTCGTGCACGGGTGGTGTGGCCGGTGAGGGCGAGGGCTTGGGCAAGCCAGAAGGTGCACAGCAGGAAGGTGCCTTCCTCTTCCTGTAGTTCGTCGGTGAGGTAGCGGCGGACCAGGCCGTTGTGGTCGGTCAGTTGGGTGGCGATGGCCAGCACGGTGGACTGGATGCGGGGGTCGTGTGGTGGCAGGAAGCCGACGATGGGCAGCATCAGTGCGGAGGCGTCGAGGTCGGTCGTGTCGAATGCCTGGGTGAAGGCACCCAGGTCGGGGTTCCAGCCGCGTTGTTCGATGGCTTGGCGGATCTGGTCGCGCTCGTGCTGCCAGTGGGGCAGGCGGTCGGCGGCCTGGAGGGCGGGGGCCATGGCTGTGGCGCGGTCCAGGGCGACCCAGCACATCAGTTTCGAGTGGAGGAAGTGTCTGCTGGGTCCGCGTCTTTCCCAGATGCCTTGATCCGGTTGGGTCCACCGCTGGGCGGCTGTCTCGGCTGCCTGGAGCAGGAAGGTGCGGGTGGCTGGGTCGAGAGGCTCATCGGGCGGAAGGGTCTGGGCGGCGGCGTCGAGGAGTTCGCCGTAGACGTCGAGTTGGCGTTGGCGCCAGGCGTCGTTGCCGATCCGAACGGGTCCGCTGTTGCGCCAGCCGGTCAGGTGAGGCAGGGGCCGCTCGCTCAGATCACGTTCTCCGCCGATGCCGTACATGATCTGCAGGTCGACGCCGCGGTCGAGTTGGGTTGCCGCGGCCCTGGCGAGGAAGCCGAAGAAGCGGTTCTTCTCCTTCTCGCAGGCGGCCGTGTCCAGTGCCTGAATGGTGAAGCTGGCGTCGCGGACCCATGTGTAGCGGTAATCCCAGTTGCGCGTTCCGCCCGTCTTCTCGGGCAGAGAGGTGGTGGCCGCGGCGACGATGGCCCCGGTGGGAGCGAAGGTCAGGGCCCGTAGCACGCGTCCGCTGTGGCTCACTTCGTCCTGCCAGGGGCCGACGTAGCCGCGGTGGAGCTTCGACCAGGAGCGCCAGCCTTCGACGGTGTCGGACATGCGACGCCGGATCCGTCCCGTCCGCCAGGCCGCCGACTCCCTTTCCCACGCCGTCCCGACGTGCAGGGCGAATCCGAGGCGTTGCCCCGCCGAGAGCGGGATTCGGCTGTGCGCCGTGGAGCCGCTCACCTGCAGGTCGACGGGGCTCGACAGCAGCAGAACATGGGCGCCCCCGTACGCCGCAAGCCCACCTGGCACGGCTGAGAGGAGTGGGTGGACGAGTCCGAACTCCGGGCGCGGCGCGTAGGCGATCTCGATGTCCACCCGTCCTTCGGCGCAGGTGATCTGCCGCAGCAGCATTCCGGGGGAAGCGGTTCCGAGCGCGTGCCCGCGTTCGCGCCGCCCCAGGGCAAGGGCATCCCGCAGGACCGCGGTGCCCCCGGTCGTGCGGAAGACCGTCTCCAGAACGAGGGTGTCCTCGACGTAACGGCGGCTGATGTCGACCGGGCCGGTGACAGGGCGGATGGACCAGTGGCCGGCGTCCTCGTCGAGGAGCCGGGCGAAGATCGCCGGGCTGTCGAACCGGGGCAGGCACAGCCAGTCCACCGAGCCGTCGGAGGTCACCAGCGCCGCCGAGCGGCAGTCGGACAGCAGGGCGTGGTCACCGATCGGTCGCGCACTCATGCGTCGCAGCCCGTCCACCTCGGGTCGGACGCGTCCCGGCCGGGACGACGTGAGCAGTCGCCTGTGCCGCAGGTCTCTCCAGGTGCCTGACGGGTGACATGGATCCCAGCCTCCCTGAACAGCGGATTCACCTCCAGCCAATCAGCACGATCGGTGGATCGCACGTGCCGGTTGCCGTCGGTTGCTCCGAGCGAGTGGCACGAGCTGGTGCCGCGCTCGGTGTCCGGTCGGCGTACGTCGTGTCTCCCCGCCGCCGCGTGGCCGACCCCGCGTCATCAGCGAGGTCCCGAAGTCGAATCCGGGCGGCCGAGGGCGAGGAAGCGTCGGTGGTTGTATCCCCACTGGTCGGTGACGCTGAGGGCAAGGTTGGCGGCGATCCTGTGGAGCGCTGGTCGTCCGAGCCGCGCCCAGGGAAAGAACGGACCGCTCTCGCCCTGGAGGTTCTCGAACCTGGCGGGGCACAGCTCTTCGATGTCATCGGGGTCGACCTCGACGACGAGGCGCCCGTTGGTGGCGATGAGTCCGGCGCAGCGGTGCAGCAGGCCATGAGGGTCGCCTCCGATGCCGATGTTGCCGTCGATGAGCAGCACCGTCTGCCAGCCTCTCTCGGCGGGCAGCCGGTCGAAGACCGATCGGCACAGTGCGAGCCCGCCCAGGGCGGTGGTCAGTGCGACCGCGCGAGGTGCGATGTCGACCCCGAGGGCGAAGACTCCCCGGCTCAGGAGTGCTCTGCACATGCGGCCCGGGCCGCAGCCGACGTCGAGGACGGGGCCGGCACAGCGTTCGAGCACGGTCTTGTCGGCCACCGTGGGCTGCTCGTGCCACCGGTGCGCCGGCACCCGGATCCGGCGCCCGTCGGCCAGCCGTAGGAACACCGGTTCTCGGCCGGGTCGCAGGGCGAGCGCGTAGGGATCCTCGTCGGCGTCGTACAGCTCGCCCTCGTACGCTGTCACGGTGCTGCGCCATGATCTGCGGCGGGCCGGTCTTCGTCGCCGCGGCCGGCCCGCCTCAGGCGGCACAGTCTCATCGAGAAGGCCGCCGCGGAGGCCGCAAAGAGCACGCCGGTGATCGCCAGCCACCGGCCGAGGTAGACGCTGTAGGACAGTCCGGTGTCACCGGGGTAGGGGACCGCCAGACGGAAGATGAGGGGGAACCAGACCAGCAGGAGCAGACCGGACAGGAAGGCGGGAACGCGCAGGTAGTTGATCCACGGCACCGTCGGTCTGGCGGGGGCCCGGTGCCGCAGTACGGAGAGGGCCGACAGGTCGGCCAGCGAGTACAGGGGCAGCAGGATGAGGTCGTGGAGGATCGCCGCACCGACGAACCAGATCGCCACTTCCCAGGGCTGGACGGCGAACAGGAGCACCATGGCGTAGCCGGTCAGGGCGAACGAGGCGATCAGGACGAGCAGGTGCAGGGGGCCGGAGCCGTACCAGCGGACGATTCGTGCCATGGTCACGCCCTGAAGGTGAGCCGGTGGACCCACTTGGTGTTGTTCACACCGGGGTTGGCCGGGACGATGATGCGGGCCGGGTAGCCGTGGTCGAGTGAGAGGTCCGCGCCGTTGACGCGGAGTGCGAGCAGCGCTCGCGGGTCGTGGATCTGGTTGCCCCGCAGCGCCACCCGGGTGAAGGGGCCGCGGGGTTGGATGGACTGGACCAGGACGCTTGCGGCGTCGGGCAGTCCGGCGAGCGCGGCGAGGTCGGCCAGCCGTAGGCCGCTCCAGTGCTGGTCTTCGGTGGACCATCCCTCCACGCAGGCGATCGGCAGTGCGGCGGCGTGCTGGGGCATCGCCAGGAGCTGCTCGCGGGTGAAGACCCGTGGCGCGCCTCGTCCGTGCACCTCCAGCCGCCAGGTGGGGCCGACGAGCGCGGGGGTGACGCCCACCTTCGCCGCTGTCTTGTTGATCTGGAAGCTGTTCGGGCCGCTGCCCGGATCGCGGTTGTGGGGCGCGAGGAGCGCGGTGGGGCGCAGCCGGCCGCCGATGCTCTGTCCGGCGGTCACGACGAACAGGAGCAGCGATCCCGCTCCCACCATGCCGACCGCGCCGCGGCGGGTCATCGTGGGCGGGGCGGGAGTGGCTGCCACCAGGCCGTCGGGATCGGGTGGTTCGGGCACGGTGTGGGCAAGGTCGGTGCGCAGTTCGCCGCCCAGGCTGCGCGAGCGCAGGGCCCGTGTCATCCGGCCGAGTCTGAGGCACACATGGACGACGAAGGCGGCGATGAACACCCAGGCGCCGTAGAAGTGCAGGCGGTAGAACGAGCCCGGGAAGACGTAGTAGAGCTGGATGTTGAGGATGCCGGTGACGAATTCGAAGATGACGCCGCCGACCAGCATCAGCAGGGACAGCCGCTCCAGACCGTGGGCGACGGAGCGTACCGGCAGCCATTCGAACAGCTTCGGGATCACCGACCACAGCTTTGCCAGCAGCACCGGCACCAGGACCACGCCCAGCGTCACGTGCACGCCCTGGAGCAGCCGGTAGAGCCAGTACGGGTGTGTGGGCCAGCTGAAGAGGTAGAAGCCCAGGACGCCCTTGTCGGGGGTCTCGTCGTTGAGGGGGTTCAGGTCGGGGTTGTAGGAGGCGTAGGAGAGCAGTCCGGTGACGAACAGCAGCGGAATGCCGATCAGGAGGACCAGTCCGAATACCGATGTCAGCCAAGGCCCACGGATCGGACTACGCCAAAACCCGGGACGGAAAGGCCCCGGGGGCGGAGGAGTCCGCTCGACCCGGCGCACGAGGGCCCTGGTACGAGCGGCCCCCTGGGCGGCCCGCGCCGCCGCGGCAGCGCGAACGCGCTTGAGGCGCCCCTGCGCGTGCCCCTCGTCCGATCCCCGCCGCTGCGGCCCGCCGGAACCCGCAGCCGATGGCCGTCCGCCACTGTCCAACGACTGCCTCCTGTATCACCAGACCGTCTCTCAACGTGTGGATCGAACCCCACCGCTCCGTCAGTGCCTGTCCAATCGTCAGCCACAAACTGGCACAGATCGGGTCGGATCTCCGTGCCTGTCGTGCATGCGGGTGTCTGTCGTCAGCCGAACAGTTGAACCGGCGCTCCGCACGGCTCGACGGGGAGCACGATGGCCACATGATGGTGGGGTGCGACGCCTCAGCGCACGGCGCAGCGCCGCCACCCGGCTCGGCCGCACCGCTCTGACGAGGGAAGTGTTCTGGTTCGTCGTGATCGGCGTCGCCTCCACAGTGACCCAGGCCATGCTGTACTGGGTTCTGCGCCAGTGGTCGCCGCCCATCCTGGCCAATTTCACCTCCCTACTTGTCGTCACCGTCCTCAATACGGAGGCCAACCGCCGGCTGACCTTTCACGGGTCCCCGGTCCGGGTCCTCCAGGCGCATCTGACCGCGGGTGGCCTGTTCGTCCTGGCGTACCTGGTCACCTCAGGCGCTCTCCTGCTCTTCCGCCACTACCGGCCCACCGCCTCACCAGCAGCAGAAACCCTGGTACTTGCGCCGAGCTTCGCCCTGGTGACCGTGGTGCGCTTCACGGTCCTGCGGATGGTCGTCTTCAAACGCCGCCAGCAATGACCCCCTCGCGCCCGATGCGACCGACACGCCTGCTGATTTCGACAGGGTGAAGCGGAGCCACATGGGCAACGGGAATGACAGCCCGTTGGGCCGTTCGTGAAGGTGGTGGAGCCCGCTATCTCGTCGGCCTCGAACTTCGCGCCTCGATGATCTGGCTCGAAGGCCTCATACGAGCAGCCGATTGATCACGACATCACACAGACCGTTCCTAGAGACTGAGCGGGAGTGAGTCCTGTTGCCACGACTCATGCTCAGCCGAACGCCCCGAGCGGTGTTGGGCGTTCTGGTCCACCGCGTTCTCGCCGCGTCCGGCGCGTACGGATCGTGTCCGTGGTCCGGGGACGCGGGGGCGGTTTCCCTCACGCCCCGGGGCCACCGAGCCGGCCTGGACGGTCCGATGCCCGCGACGATCACTCCGGTCGTCGCGGGGCGGTGCCGTCCGACGCCGGATCGGGTGCCCGAGGGCGCGCCTGCCGATCGCGATGCTCGCGGCATCGTGTCGGCTGGGTTTCCTGGTCTTGCTGGTGAGGGGCTTCTGCCAGTGCTGGGCGCCCCATCGGGAGGTGTAGGCGGGGTCGACGGCGACGAGGGGGATGCCGAGTTCGGCAGCCATGCTGACCAGCCGTGCCCGTAGTTTGGAGGTGGGCATGCCGGAGATCAGCCTGCGGAACGTCCTGCGCCGCCCGTGCTTCTCCCGGGTCTTCTCCGCGGCGAAGTCGAGGTCCTCGATCGCGATGGCGAGACGGTGGCGCTGCGCGAAGTGCAGCAGGCGGGTGAGGGCGTGGCGGAGTTGGGCGTCGCGGTGGCCGGCGCTGCCGGACAGGTCGTAGCCGAAGCGGAGTGGTTGGCCGACCGGGTTGCCATGTGGGTCGAGGCGCCAGGCGGCGAGGTGGTCGGCGTTGGTGTCGACACCGATCATCCCGCGCGCGCGGGCTACCGCAAGGGGCACGACGGCGGCCGGGGGGACGGTCCAGGAAGCGGTGAGGTACCAGCGGCCGCGCACGGGGTCTTCGTGGATGCGGTACGCGACAGCCCGGTTCGCCGCGACGCGGTCGCGCCACTGCTCGCCCCGGTGCGCGAACACCACCGTCGCGGCCAGCACGTACCGGCCGTGCGGGGCGTTCGCCAGGTGGGCCAGCGGGGCGGGGAGTTTGATGCTCACCTCACCGTCGGGGGTGACGCGGATGGTCTCGTTGCCGTACCGCTTCCCGGACTCCCCGTCCGCCTGGAGGAACCGGCGCCCGGCCTCCCACCGGGTCCGCCACCCGGCCTCGGTGAGCAGGGCCGTATCGAGGTGGTGGCGGCTGGCCAGCAACTGCTTGCCGCCGCGCACCACGTGCACCACCCCGGCCTGCCAGTCGGCCCGCACGGCCTGGAGTCGGTCCTCGAGGACGTGCAGGCGGCGGGACTTGGCGTGCCACTCCCGCCGCGAGCGGTAGCCACCCGGCGCGTGCTTGCTGCCCTTCTCCCCGAGTGGCAGGGACAGCCGGTGCGCGATGGTGCGCACTCCCGTCTCCAGGCTCTGTATGTGCGCGTGCTGGGCGCGCCGGGCCAGTCCCCACTGGTCGTGGGTGGCCTTCGTGATCGACCCCGCCCACCGAGACGACGACAACCCCGTCAGCACCCGCTTGCGCTCCGCCCACGCATCACTGTCGTGGTCCGGCCCCGCCGCGCAGCGTGCCTTCAGATCGCGGGAGGCGAGCGAGCCGAGATGGTCACCGGCCAACCGCAGTACCTGCTCGTCGTCGGTGGTCAGCTGCTTGAGCCGGTCACGCACCGACACCCCGGACGGGCCGGGCACCACGAACGGCGCCGCCACCTCCCGCAGCCCACCCACCACGCCCCCCATCCCACCCACGCAGAACACCGTCACGGCACTCAACGACCAGCACCCCGCGAAGGTCACTCATTCGATGAGGGAACTTCCGTTCCCCATGCGCCCACCGCAGCCCGGACACTCGCCTATCCACGCCAGAACACACTCGTACGCTGTTCGACGGCAGCTGTTCACAACCCCCTAGGGGGGTGGCGCTGGCTTCTCCGCTTCCTGCCCGCCGGGCGGGAGGAAGGGCAGGCCCAGCAGCGTCGCATACGGCCGATGACCTGCTCGAAGACAGTGATCTGAGCGGTGACGGCAGTGAAGGCATGCCGGGGTCGCGAGGGCGGCGCTCGAGAAGCAGACTGGGACTAGTGGCAGCTCCCCGGCAGCTCGTGGCCGCAGCAAGGCCGAGCCCCACGAAGGAGCGCGATATGCCGCTCCCGCGGCAGGGCGGGGAGCCGGATGCCTTGCGGAGCCGCGGAATTCTCGAGCGGCCGAACACTGCGAAACGTGATGAATGCGATCAACGCGACAGTCGGAGTGCCACACGGACACGGGTCCGCGACCCAGTGATCCCACAGGCGCATACGGAGCGGCCACCGCGGCCCACTTCGACCCCGGTGACACGCAAGGAGCACATATGACGAACGCGACCCAGTCAGACCCGACCCCCGCCCAGGTCACCATGACCCTCGCCGCAATCGCCGCCACCGCGGCGACCCCGCGCCCGTCGGGTGAAACCCTGCAAGACCAGCACCAGCGCGCCACACTCGGCATCAAAGCCCAGCTGAAGGACCCGACGCTCGCCACAGGCGGCAAGTGGGAGCTGATGTGGCTGGCGCTCAGCCCGGACAACGCGAACCTCGCGTACATCGCCGCGAACTCCGACTTGAGCCAGATCGCCGTGGCCGTCCGCGGCACGATCGGCAATCCGACCGACATGATGGAGGACCTCGATGTCGGCACGGTGGTGCCGTTCACCGCCGGCGGATCGAAGGACGTCGCAGTCTCGGCCGGCGCCATGGCCGCGTTCACTCAGGTCGCCACCGCGCGCCCCCCTAGTGGCCCGACCCTCACGCAAGCACTCAAGACGCTCCTGGGGTCCGCAGAGCCCCAGCCGACGGTCTACGTGACCGGCCACAGCCTCGGCGGCTGCATCGCCACCATGCTGGCCACGTACCTCCAAGCCCAGCCCCCGTTTCCGAACAATCCGAAGTTCGCACTCGTCACCTTCGCCGCCCCCACCGCCGGCCTGCAGAGCTTCGCCGACTACGTCAACTCCCGGCCGTGGAGCCTGAACGAGCGCTACTTCAACGCCTACGACCTGGTCCCGCAGGCCTGGGTCGAGTCCGATCTGGAAAAGGCCAGGGATAACTGGTACTGGCACTCGGACCAGGGACCACTGCCGGGACCGAAGGCCAACCTAGAGGTGAAGGGCCTGCTGGATGTGATCATCGGGCTCCGGAAGGACAACGTCTACGTCCAGCCCGGCACCGAAAAGCCGCTCAACGCGGACTACTCGAAGCACGACGAGACGCTCGTCAACGAGACCACCGCAGACTTCCTGGGCCAAGTCGCGTACCAGCACGCCAACTCCACGTACCTGACCCTGCTGGGCGCGCCCGACGTCCCCGCCGGGCCAATGGTGACCGAGGTGAATCCCACCGCGGGAAAGGGCCCTACGCTGGTCACCATCACCGGCAGTGGATTCACCGAGGACAGCCACGTCGACTTCGGCCCGATCCCATGCGTCAAGTTCGACCGCGACACGTCCGGTAAGCAGATCATCGCGACCGCTCCCGACGGAACCGGCATCGTCGACGTCCGCGTCACCACCAACCTCGGCACGTCACCCGCCGTTCCGCTAGGGCAGTTCGCCTACGACGGACCCGCACCCGTAGTGGTCAGCGCGGTCAGCCCGCCCAGCGGGAAGGTCGGCAACCAGGTCACCATCAGCGGCTCGGGCTTCACCCCGGGGGCGGCCGTGCAATTCGGGAAGAACATCTCGCCATCCGTCCAGTTCGACTCACCGGACAAGATCGTCGCCAAAGCACCCCCGTCGGGCAAGCCCACGAGCACGACCGTGGACGTCACCGTGACGGTCGGCGTGGCCACGTCGCCTACCAGCTCGCACGACGAATTCACGTACGAGGGTTGAGCCCCCGGGCCCGCCGACCAAGCCGCGACTGACACGACGAAGAGGCGTCGCGTCCTTGCGGCCCCGCCGCGGCGCGGCGGGGCCGCTGCGGGGCTGCGGGTGGGTCAGGGTGCGCAGACGGCGTAAGGGGTGATGGTCGTGTAGTTGGTGTTCTGATTGTCGGCGAGGACCTGCCAGGTGTTGCCCACGGGCCGGTCGGAGACCTGGGTGGGTGGGACGGCGCCGCCGCTCTGCTGGTATCCGCCGCCGGTGATCACGTGGCCGGTGGGGCAGGTGGCGGTGGCCACGGCCGGGACTCTGGCGGTGGCCACCGCGGTGGGGTTGCTGCTGGAGGTGACCGTGGTGGTGACGGTGTCGGTGGCGGTGTCGATCACCGACACGGTGTTCGAGCCGTAGTTGGTGACGTAGGCACGGGTGCCGCCCGGGCTGAACGCCACCCCTTCGGGGGTGGAGCCGACGGGGATGGTGGCGGTGACGGTGTTGGTGGCCGCGTTGATCACCGACACGTTGCTCGAGCCGCTGTTGGTGACGTAGGCGGTGGTGCCGTCGGGGCTCACCGCCACCGAATACGGGAGGGTGCCGACGGGGACGGTGGCGGTGACGGTGTTGGTGGCCGTGTTGATCACGGACACGTTGTTCGAGACGAGGTTGACGGTGTAGGCGGTGGTGCCGTCCGGGCTGAACGCCACCGCTTCGGGGCTGGAGCCGACGGGGATGGTGGTGGTGACGGTGTTGGTGGCTGTGTTGATCACGGACACGGCGCTCGGGGCGGTGTTGGTGACGTAGGCGGTGGTGCCGTCGGGGCTGACCGCCACCCCTACGGGGGTGGGGCTGACGGGGATGGTGGCGGTGACGGTGTTGGTGGCCGTGTTGATCACCGACACCGTGTTCGAGCCGCCGTTGGTGACGTAGGCGGTGGTGCCGTCGGGACTGACCGCCACCTGCCGGGGGCTGCTGCCGACGGGGATGGTGGCGGTGACGGTGTTGGTGGCCGTGTTGATCACGGACACGTTGTTCGAGACGAGGTTGACGGTGTAGGCGGTGGTGCCGTCCGGGCTGAACGCCACCCAGTTGGGGCGGCTACCGACGGGGATGGTGGTGGTGACGGTGTTGGTGGCTGCGTTGACCACCGACACGTCGTTCGAGACGAAGTTGGCGACGTACGCGAAGGTCCCGGATGTCGCGGCCCGGGCCGGCGTGGCCGCCGTCACCGGCAGTGCCCCAGCCCCCAGTACGACCAGTCCCGCCACCAAGGCGCGTGCGCGTGCCGCCCACCGCAGGGGCCGGCTCGGGCCCGTATCCTGCCGGTCGGGGCCGGGCAGCCGTCGTTTCCCACAACTGATCATCGCCGCACCTATCGCTCGAAGAACCCAAAAGGCTGGCGACCCGGGCCCCGGGCCGCAACGGCCCGTGTGATGACGTGCGGCCGTCACGGCCGGCACTGCGACCGTGGCCACCACCTGAGCCCACGGCCGCCGGCCGCGGTCGGGCCGCGTGCTCTCACGTCTCATCACCGACGCGCCTCCGCCTCATTGGCCGAGGCGGTCACGCCACCGCGCTGACCCAAAGGCCACAGGCCACCGCGGGTCAGAATAGGCGCCTTGGCGCGAAATGTGGCGATTCAACACCTTTTTGCCTGCGTCATCCGCCCCGCTGGCGTGTATGTGCGGCTGCGGACGGCGTACCGCCTTGAAAGGCGCGTGGGCAGCCCCGGCGGCCGCACGCCAGGCGGCGAACCCATGAGCCGCCGTGTCCCCGCCCCCTACCGCTCTCCACCCACGCGGAGGTATACGCCGCGTCTGGGAGCGTGCCGCGTACGGTCAGCACATGCACGAACGGCGAGACCAGGGGCAGAGCGACGGCGAGGCGGACCGCAGGCAGGCCGCCCCGCCTGCCGATGTCACCGACGCGGGCACCGAGAGCGAAGCGGTGGTGTTCGTCCGCGCAACGTGCGGCGTCCCGCGGACGGGGCCGCTCACGCGGCTTCCGGCGCTTCCCGAGGCGCCGTACTACGTGTGGCGGGACGCCGACGAACCCGGTCCGTCGTCTGCAACGGTTCGTCGGGTCGCTATGCGATCGAGACGGAGCCGTACGGCGCGCCCCTGGTCGTCGCCGAGGTGCGCAGGCCGGTGATGCTGCGCGGCGGCGTTCACTACAACGCGGACGGCAAGCCGCTGGTGTCGCAGGGCCCGAGAGGCGACATCATCGTCAACCCGGACGACGCCCCCGGCCTGGAATGGCGGCATGCGTCCGCCGCCTGCTGCGGAGCGAACCCGGATGGTGGCATGAACCGGCTATGCGGAGGGTCTGGAACCCGCGAACACGGCTGAAGCGCCGGTGGTTTCGCCCCGCGCCGGGCTGGTCCGGTCGGGGTCGGGGTGCCGGCCAGCATCCAGCACCAGTTGGACAGCGAGATTCGGTAGACCCTTGCGGAGCCCTTGGAGATGCCTGCCGCTGTGAGGTATCGGTCCACCGCGGCGGCGTACGTCGCCGGACCGGCGGCCAGTGGCACCGCCCGGGCACGCGGAAGCGTCAGCGCGCCCCGGACCGTTGGTACGGCCGGCTGTTCGATCGCCACCCTCGCCCACCCCTTCACCACCGTCGCGGTAAATGCGTACACCTCGCCCCCGGCAGCGGTGATCATGTCCGATCGAACACACAAGGCCATCGCGGGGTGTCGATCTGAGGGCAGAGGCTCTGTCGCGTTAAATCCGTGATTTACCGCGACAGTTCCTCTGGTATGCGTTCGGCCGCTGCTGCGAGCTGGTCGGCCAGATTCTTGAGAGCCGGCCGGAGCTCGTCGGGGCGGTGGATGGTGAAGGGCCATTCGAGAGAGGCGAGCATGTGTGCCATGCCGTCGAGGCGCTCTGCGCGGGCTTGCATCAGGACGCCGGTGGGTTGGGCGATGAGTGTGACAGCCGAGCGCGGCAGGCGGCGGGCTATCTCGTCGAGGGGGCCGTGGATGGTCACCTCGACCTGCCAGCGGTAGGGCCCGTGAGCGAGGGTCGCGGTCAGGTGGGCGACCGGGTCGAAGCCGTCGGGGATGGTGAAGGTCTTCGTGCGGGGATGGACGGAGGCGACGCGGTCGATGCGGAAGGTCCGCAGGTCGTCGCGGAGGTGGTCGTGGCCGACGAGGTACCAGCGGCCGGTGTGGAAGACCACGCCGTAGGGGTCGATGTCGCGCTCGGTCTGGTCCTGCCGCCAGGACTGGTAGTTGATACCAACGGTCGCCCTGGCGCGGGAGGCTTGAGCCAGGGCAAGCAGGACGCCGCTTTCGGGTGCCTGCGCGATCACGGCGTTCGCGGTGAAGGACAGGGTCTCCCTCATGGCAGTGAGCGGCTCCCGCAGAGCGTCTGGAAGAATCCGTTCGATCTTGGCCCGGGCGCCCGCGCCGGCCAGCACGGTCGTGCCCATTCCGAGGCGTTCAGCCGCGAGAAGTCCGAGGACGACGGCGAGGGCCTCGTCATTGGTGAGCACCAGGGGCGGCAGCCGGTAGCCGCGGGCCAGCCGGTAGCCGCCGTAACGGCCGCGCTCGGCCTGCACGGGGATGCCCAGGTCGCGCAGGTGGGCGATGTACCGGCGGACCGTGCGTGCGTCGGTGTCCAGCCGATCGGCCAGTTCCGGCCCGGTGAGCCCGGCGTTCGACTGGAGCAGTTCCAGCAGGGTCAGCACACGGCTTAGGGGATGCGACATCGGTCACTCGGCATTTCAGGGCTGATTCTGTCCTGTATTGACTCTACGCTCCCCGCAGCACTCACCTCAGGGAGATCACATGGCCACCTTCGTACTCGTTCCCGGTGCCTGGCTCGGGGCATGGGCCTGGGAAGACACCGCCCGCGCTCTGCGAGAGCACGGCCACACGGTGCTGCCGCTGACGTTGACCGGCGTGGCCGAGCGTGCGGAGGAGGGCGGGCCCCAGACGGACCTGGACACGCACATCGCGGACATCACCGACTTCGTCGCGAAGAACGATTTGCGCGAGGTCACCCTGGTCGCCCACAGCTATGCGGCCGCCCCCGTCAGCGGGGCAGCCGGGCGTCTCGGCGAGCGGCTGGAGCGAGTGGTCTACGTGGACAGCGCCCCGTTCGCCGCGGGCATGCGCATGCTCGACCTCATGCCACCGGAGGCAGCGGACCAGCTGGGCCAGCAGGTCACGGCCCAGGGTGATGGCTGGCGGCTGCCGATGCCGTCCTTCGAGGGGCTGGGCCTGTCCAGCAGCCTCGACGGGCTCGACCAGGGCCAGCGGGACGTGCTGAGCGCACGTACCACCGCTCAGCCGTTCGGCACCTACACCCAGCAGCTCACCGGCCCGGCCGAGCCGGGGCCCGGCGTGGACCGTGTCCTGATCGCTTGCAACGACTTCCGGGCGCTGCTGGATGCCGGGGTGCCGATGCTGGCTTTTCTGAACCAGGCACCGTGGCGCCGATTCGACCTGTCCACCGGACATTGGCCGATGCTGTCCGCGCCCGGCGAGCTTGCCGATGTCCTTCACGCGGCCGTCTCCTGACGCTGCCAGGGGGCGGCACATCCGATGCTGACGCAGGAACACATCCGCAGAATGCGGGCCCACGCGCAGGCCCTGACCGATGGGATCCGGGAGACCTCCGCCGAGGCCGTCGTGCGGCGGGTCTTCGCCGTCCAGGCGCAGGACGCCGCGGCGGCGGACCTGGGCATCCGAGTACGGGGTCAGGACATCAGCGCGGAGGACATCCGCGCGGCTTACGAGGATGAGCGGTGCATCGTCCGCGGCTGGTTCATGCGCGGAACCCTGCACACCGTCCCCAGCTCGGATGCCCGCTGGGTGCTGCGGCTGCTCGCTCCCCGCATCCTCGCCGCAACCAGCCGCCGCTATCACCAGCTCGGCCTGGACGCCGGTATGCGTGAGCGCGCTGACCGGCTTGTCCGACGTGTTCTTGCCGCACACGGACCGCTCACCCGGGCCGAACTGACGGAGCACCTGGCCGCTGTCGGCGTTCAGCCGGAGGGGCAGGCGTCGTTCCACCTGATCCGCCACGCGGCACTCACCGGAGTTCTCTGTCACGGCCCTCGACGCGGTGATGAGGCTACGTATGTCCTGCTCGACGACTGGCTGCCGGCCGTCGCCGGGGACTCGCCGTTGGAGGAGGACACGGCCGTCGCCGAGCTCGCCGGCCACTACCTTCGCGCCCACGCGCCCGTCGGGGTGGACGACTTCGCCGCCTGGTCGGGCCTGCCGATCACCCTGGCCCGCAGGGCCTGGAAGACACTTGCGCAGACCGACTCGATCACCGAGTACGGCACGCTGAGCGTGCCGACCGGACGGAAAGAGGAACCTCCGGGCACTCCCGCCACCCCGGATGTGCGGCTGCTGCCTGGCTACGACAACTACCTCGTCGGGTACCGCACCCGGGAGTTGTCCGTTCCCACCGCTCACCACGGCCGGGTCTGGCCAGGCGGCGGCGTCATCCGCCCCACGGTCATCGCGGACGGCCTGGCCATCGCCACGTGGACCCGCCGTGACGCCGGACGCTGCGTTCAGGTGGACGCGTTCGAGCCCCTGTCGTCGCAGCTTCAGGCTCTGATTGATACGGAAGCCTCGGCCGTCACTCACTTTCTACAGCCCTCCGCCTGAACGCAGGGGCCGCCCGCACCGACTTACTCGCGCTCACGGAGCATGAACCGATGCCGGAACTCATCGGTATGCGGTGTTACTGGTCATCGGCATAGCCACCCACCCTCGCGTCCCCAGCCACGAGTGACTGTTTCAAAGATCGCGCTGGTCGCCCAGTCGTAGGAGCGCTTTCCAGCAGGTCGCGGGCGAGTCAGGGCGCGGAAGGGACAGCGCGGGCCAAAGGTTCCAGATCTCCGTAGAGGGCGGCGTGGAGTGCGGCGGCGAGTTCGCGGGCTCGTTCCTCGCTCCGCACGCCGTGCAGCATGAAGTAGATCGGTCCTGTGTAAGCGTCCAGGTCGACCTCGTGGCTGTGGACCAGGCGGGTGATCGCTGCCCGGATTGCATCGTTGACGGCGTCGTCGACCGTGTGGTCGGAGCCGGCGGTGAGCGTGTCCGCTTTCACGGTCCACCGTTGGCGTCGTTCGGATTCGGTTGCGACGAATACGGCGTTGTGTGTCATGGCGTTGCGGTAGACGTCGTGGAAAGCGTTGGTGCCAGTGGCGTCCGGGATGAGGTGAGCTGGGCAGGGAACCGGCAGGGGCTGCACGGGGACATTGTGCAGGAGGTGAGATCCAGTCACTCCGGCGACACGATGGTTTGGCCATGTTGAGTGATCGCCAGATTGCTGGACGCTGTGGGGCCGTTTGAAGTGCTCTCCCTCGTTTATGAGGGAGAGCACTTCAAGGAGACATCGACGAGGAGTGTGAGCCGCCGCTGCTGCAGCAGTTCCTGGACAGGCGGGTCCAGGCCGGCAAGGACTTCGACCTGCTGCCCATGCCCGGCCGCTCGCACTACTACACGACAGAGCCCTACTACCAGAAGCGGATGTGGGACTACTTCATCGAACACGTGCAGCGCCGCGCCCCGCTGCGTCATCACCGGCGACACCTTCCGCAAGATCGCCGGCGTCTGACTCAGGGCGGCCATCGGCTGATCTTCGGGATGTCAAGACTCGAAGGAGACCAGCACGATGACCGCACCAGGCACCTCTGCAACGCCGAGTACGGGCAGGTCAGCGACGAACGCCTGGTGCGGTGCATCTGGGCTCGGCACTGTCCGCACAACGCAGCTGGCAAAACAGCGAGCGAAGCAGTCGACCACCCCAACACTCGACGCGATCCACCGCGGCCTCGCCCCTCTGGGGGCTCTCGGACGTCCACCCCGGCGGCCATCACCAGTTCGCTCAGTTCGGAGCCGGTCAGTCCGCCGAGGTCAGGTAGGCGATGACCATGTCGCCGAGCATCGTCCGGTAGTGCTCGCGACGGTCCGGTTCCGTGAGATCGCGTCCGAAGAGGGCACGGAAGGTGTGCCGGTTGGACACCCGGAAGAAGCAGAACGAGCTGATCATCGCGTGCAGGTCGACGGCGTCCACGTCGGCCGTGAAGACGCCCCGCTCGCGCCCGGCTTCCAGGATGCGGCCGATGACCTCGATCGCGGGCGAGCTGAGGGAGCCCAGGCTGGGCGCCGCGGCGATGTGCTCGGCCTCGTGGATGTTCTCGATGCTGACCAGGCGGATGAAATCCGGGTGCGCCTCGTGGTGGTCGAAGGTGAGCTCGGCCAGCCGGCGGATCGCGGAGACCGGGTCGAGATGCTCGACATCGAGTTGCTGCTCCTGGCGCCGGATGACCGCGTACGCCCGCTCGAGGACCGCCGTGAAGAGCTGTTCCTTGCTGCCGAAATAGTAGTAGATCATCCGCTTCGTGGTGCGCATGCGGGCGGCGATCTCGTCCACGCGCGCGCCCGCGAAGCCGAGGCGGGCGAACTCTTCCGTGGCCACGTCGAGGATCTCCGCCTGGGTCCGGGCCGCGTCGCGGGTGCGCCTGGCGGGCTGGGCTGACGGGGGAACGGCGGCCATGCGGCTCCTCGTTGAGACTGGCTGTCGGCGCCTGTCAGTCTAACGTCGCCGTTCATGGCAGGTCGGAGGCGGTCTGCAGGGATCAGACGCCGTGCTGGTGCGCATGCTGCGCGGCCAGCCGCACGCCCGCGTTCTGCGCTCCGTACCCGCGGTAGCCGCCCGTGCGCTGCACCAGCTCGAAAAACACCTGCCCGACGGTGGCGGTGTAGCAGTGGAAGAACTCGCCGCTGCCATCGCTGTCGTAGAGGATGCCCAACTCCCTCAGCGTGTCCAGAAGGCGCGGCTCCATCTCGTAGCGGGCGTCCAGGTCGTCGTAGTAGTTGGCAGGGATCGGCAGCAGCCCTGCGCCCTGCCCCCGGATGCGCCGGGCCGTGGCGACGATGTCGTCCGTCGCCAGCGCGATGTGCTGCGGCCGGGCGTCCTCGTGGCTCGGGGCGGGGGCGACGTTGAGGGCGATCCGTACGCCTCCGTCCGAGCCTGCGACGGCCCGGCTGCGGAACAGCCCGTACGGGTCGGCCAGATCGAGGCTCTCGTCCGCCTCGAGCCCCAGCACGCCGCGGTAGAACAGCGAGGCCTCGTCGAACTGGTGCCATGGCTGGGTCAGCGCGATGTGATCGATGCGGCTGATGCCTCCGGCCGGCGCCGGCGGTGCGTCGGCGAAGTCACCGGTCCAGCTCGGATGGTCCGGCCTGCCCGTACGGCAGAAGAACAGCTCCGTGCCATCGGGTGCGGCGACGGCGTCCAGCGGGGCGTCTTGCGGGGCGCGGCGGCGCGGTACGACGGGGGCGAGCAGGGCCTCCGCGCGCCGCGCGGCCTGCGCCGGGTCGGGGGTCTCCAGACCGATGGCGGCCAGGGCCGGTCCGGTACGGCGGCTGCCCGCGCCGGCGTTCACCAGAATCCGCGCCTCCCCCTGCTCCCACAGCTCGACCGGCTTGGAGGTGTGCCGTCCGGTACGGGCGAAGCCCAGTGCCCCCAGCACACCGCGCAGCGACTCGGTGTCGGCGGCGGTCAGCTCGGCGAAGGCGAACCCGGAGGGGACGACCGGGGCGGGAGGCACGGCAAGGCCCGCGGACTCCTCCAGCAGGAGCAGGGAACGCAGCGCGTCGACGGCGCTGGACGCCGCTCCGGCCTGACGGAAGACGTCGTTGAACACTTCCAGGGACAGCGGCCCCTGGTATCCGGCCCTGACAGCCGCCGACACCACGCCGGTGACGTCGAGGCCACCCTGGCCGGGAAAACAGCGGTAGTGACGGCTCCACTGCAGGACGTCCATCGCCATCAGCGGTGCGTCCGCCAGCTGCAGGAAGAAGATCTTCTCGCCGGGGATGTCCGCGATGCCCTTGGGTTCGGAGCCGCGGGAGAGGATGTGGAAGCTGTCCAGGCACGTGCCGAGCGCCGGATGGTCGGCCAGTTCGACGATGCCCCAGGCGTGGTCGTACGTGCGGACGTGACGGCCCCAAGCGAGTGCCTCGTATGCGATGCGGATGCCGCGCTGCTGCGCCCGGTCGGCAAGCAGCCGCAACTGCGTGGCAGCGAGCGCGTCGTCGTCGATCGCCTCCGGGGCGACGCTGGAGCAGACCAACAGCAGATCAGCGCCCAGTCGCTCCATCACGTCGAACTTCCGCTCCGCGCGCCGGAGATTGCGGGCGAGTACATCGGCGGGGACGGCCTCGAAGTCGCGGAACGGCTGATAAAGATCGATGCTCAGGCCGAGGTCGGCGCAGCGCAGGCGCACGTCCTCGGGACTGAGCGGGCTGGCGAGCAGGTCGTTCTCGAAGATCTCCACACTGTCGAATCCGGCGGTGGCGGCGGCGGTGAGCTTCTCGGAGAGCGGGCCGCTGAGCGAGACGGTGGCGATGGACTTTCGCAAGGGGTTCTCCTCTCGGATTCTCAGACCGGGGTGGCGGCCAGGCCGGCGAGATCGGTGAGCATGTGCTCGGTGTGCGGTTCCAGGCCGGTGAAGAGTCTGAAGGCGTCAGCGGCCTGGAAGACGGCCATGCCGCCGCCGTCGAGCGTGCGGCAGCCGAGCGCCCTGGCCCGGCGCAGCAGCTCGGTCTCCAGCGGGCGGTAGACGACCTCGGCCACCCACAGGCTGCGGCGGAGCAGCTCTACGGGCAGCGGTAGCCCCGGGTGCGCCGCCATCCCGGTGGGGGTGGCGTGGACGAGCCCGTCGGCGCCGGCGAGGTGCGCGGCCGCGTCCGCCGCTGCCGCGCCGGACGCGCGCCCGGGACCGAAGCGACCGGTCAGCGCGGAGGCGAGCCCGGCGGCGCGTGCGGGGTCGGTGTCGAGCAGGGTGAGCCGGTCGACGCCCAGGGTCAGCAGCGCGTGCGCCACCGCGGCGCCCGCCCCGCCCGCGCCGAGCTGCACGACATGCCCGGTCGGCGCGTCCGGCAGGCCACGGGCGAAGGACTGGGCGAAGCCGGTGACATCGGTGTTGTGCCCGATCGCGCGCCCGCCCCGGAAGACGACGGTGTTCACGGCGCCGAGTTCGGCGGCCTCGGGGGCCAGCTCGTCCAGGTGCTCGATCACCAACTGCTTGCACGGATGGGTGATGTTCAGCCCGTCGAAGCCGAGGCGGCGGGCGGTGTGCAGCAGCTCGCCGATTGCCTCGGGCGCGACGCCCAGCACGTCGATGTCGAGAGTCCGGTAGACCAGACGGACGCCGTGCCGGTCCGCCTCGCGCTCGTGTAGCGCGGGGCTGAGCGAGGGGCCGATGCCGGAGCCGATCAGGCCGGTGAGATGCGAGGTCATCGAAGGCTCCGGTGGGTCAGTCGGGCGAGGTGTGCCAGGGCGAAGGCGTAGCCGTGGGCGCCGGCTCCGCAGATGACGGCGTCGGCGACACCGGAGGCGTGACTGTGGTGCCGGAAGGGCTCTCGCCGGTGGATGTTCGACAGGTGGACTTCCACGACCGGCAGCTCCACCGCCGCGAGGGCGTCCCGCAGCGCGACCGAGGTGTGGCTGTACCCGGCCGGGTTGATCACGATGCCGTGGCGCGTCGTACGTGCCTCCTGCACGGCGTCGATGAGGGCGCCCTCGTGGTTGCTCTGCCTGAAGTGGACGCGCAGCCGGAGGCCCGTGGCGGTGGCACGGCACAGCTCCTCGATGTCGGCGAGGGTGTCCTTGCCGTAGACCGCGGGCTCGCGCAGCCCGGGCAGATTGAGGTTGGGGCCGTTGAGGAGGAGCACAGGGGTCTCCTGTGCCGTGGCAGCCGGGGTCGGCATCGCACACCTCTTTCATTTACTAACTAGTTCGTTCATTACGGAGCCAGGGCGGCCCCCGGGAAAGCCCGCCATGGGGCAGCCCTGACGGAGGGGTTCGGTCGGCAGGGGGTTGGGGTCAGGACGCGGCCGGCTCGCGGGCCGATGCTGCGGCCGACTCCTGCCCGCGGCCCAGGCCGAGCTCCGCCGTGGGGACCTTGTGCGTCTCACGCCCGGTCGCCACGGCGATCGCGCAGATCGCGCAGAAGACCGCCGTGAAGACCGCGACGCCCAGCCAGTTGGCGCCGTTCGGGCCGGCGATCTGCGCCGCGAAGGTGACGGCGAACCCGGCGACGGCGAAGCCGATCTGGGTGCCGACGGCCACGCCCGACAGCCGGACCCTCGCCGGGAACATCTCGCTGTAGAAGGACGGCCAGATGCCGTTGGCCGCGCTGTAGACGACGCCGAAGAACAGCAGCCCGGCCACGAAGACCAGCGGGTAGCTGCCCGTGGAGATCGCCCACAGATAGACGAAGATCATCACGCTGCAGCCGAGCGCGCCGGCGAGGAAGACCGGCTTGCGGCCGATCCGGTCGGAGAGCTTGGCCCACAGCGGAATGGCGAGCAGTGCCACCGCGTTGGCGCAGCCGTTCACCCAGAGCATGCCGGACTTGCCGAGCCCGACGGTGTCGCTGGTGGCAAACGAAAGCGCCCAGACGGAGAAGATCGTGCTGACCGTCGCGATCAGGGCCGCCGCTACCACCCGCAGCACATCGGCCCAGTGGTTCCTGAGCAGCTCGGCCAGCGGCATCCTGGCCACGTCCTGACCGGCGGACGCCTGCTGGAACACCGGGGTCTCTTCGAGGGTGCGGCGAATCACATAGCCCGCGATCGCGACGAGGGCGCTCAGCAGGAACGGGATGCGCCAGCCCCACGAGTACAACTGCTCGTCGGGCAGTGCCGCGACCGGGAGGAAGACCAGGGTCGCGAGGATCTGGCCCGCCTGGGTCCCGTTCACGGTGAAGCTTGTGTAGTAGCCGCGCCGGTGCTCCGGCGCGTGTTCCAGCGTCATGGCGTTCGAGCTGGCCTGCTCGCCCGCCGCGGACAGCCCCTGGAGCACGCGCATCAGGACGAGCAGCACGGGGGCGATGGTGCCGGCCTGCGCGTACGTCGGCAGGCAGCCGATGAGCAAGGTGGACAGGCCCATCAGGATCAGGGTCGAGACCATGACCGTCCGTCGTCCGAGCCGGTCCCCGAAGTGGCCGAGGAAGAGGGCTCCGACGGGGCGGGCGGCGTAGGCGACGCCGAAGGTCGCCAGTGAGATCAGGGTCGCGGTGGCCGGGTCGGCCGGGTCGAAGAAGACCTTCGGGAAGACCAGCGCGGCAGCGCTGCCGTAAATGAAGAAGTCGTAGTACTCCAGGGCACTGCCGATCCAGGCGGCGAGGGCGGCCTTGCGGGGCTTGCCTTGGGGCGGTCCGGACTGTGCCCGGCCGGCGCGTGGGTGAGCGGACACGTGAACTCCTCGGCGAGAGCCACCGGCCCGGTAGGCGCGGGCGAGGTGGCGCGGGGACGGTGAACGGTGTGTTGCGGGAGTGGCCGGGGCAGGGGTGAGTGTCGCACACCCCGGCGGTGATAATTAACGCACCAGATAGTTAATTAAGTTGGATGGGATGTTGCCCGGCCCCCTGACCGGTGTCAATACATCCGCCCGTAACAAAGCCGCGGATGCTCACCCGTGGGACGTCACACCGCCGAGCCGGGTCCGGCAACAGCCTGGTGGGCGGCGGCCACCCGGGTACACCGGGTGCGGATCCTGTCGACGTGCGCCAGATCTTCCTCGCCCCGCAGACACGGTAGTTGGCCTCGAAGACCCTGCTGATCTGCTCCTTCAACTCCGCGTCCCGCACGGTCCTGGCCGACGGCGTGGTCCGGCGTTTGTGGTGGGCGTAGTAGGTGGCAGGGGCGATCTCGCAGTCGTGCTCGGTCAGCACGCGGCAGATCGGCTCGACACCGCCGAAGCGGTCCCGGTGCTCGTCGATGAACGCTACGAGCGCGTGTGTGGCCG
>NZ_JBSFXG010000061.1:0-37282 GCF_053595235.1 Streptomyces sp. NPDC002520
AAACCCGCACCCACTACAACGAAGCGACCGCCTGGTCGCACCACGCCCAGCCACATGCCGCTTGACACCAAACGACATGGGGTGTCTGACCACCCTCTGCCACCTCGGCGACCAGGTCCGGCAGCCCGCCGCCTGAACGTCTCGCGGTGGCTTTGGCCCCCGCCCACCCCACACCCTCCACAGGCATCCCTTGGAATTGATCATCTAGGATGGCGAAGTCCCAAGACCCTTTGTCAGACAAGGCCTAACGGAGTCCTACCAGGCATTCCTCATGAAGGGATCTCGACCTTGTTCCTGGGCTCCTGCTTGAATGCGCGCATGGCTGCAATCGTCACGATCTTGGGTGTGTTCGCAGGCGGGGCGTTCATGGCGACTCTGCACCTCAACCGCCAGCAACGTGACATCACGGCCAACCTCATCGACGGGCGGCGGATCAAGGTCCTGTGCGTCTTGAAGGATCCCCACGCACCTTGATGGACACGTGGACACTTCGTCATCGAGTCCGGGACCTGGACATGGACTTGGGAACCACGTGCACGGCAGGACCATCCGTTGATGCTGCCTTCGGATGTGCAACCCGTCGCCATGCGGCCTCCGGCCCGGGGGAGGGACGCCTCACTCACCGCTTCCCGGTAATGGAGTGCGTGTCCGACGAGGGCGACATCTTGGTAGCCGCGCTCCATGGACAGGTTGAGCACGTGTTCATGGCCCTGTCCCGCGGATGACTCCTGGCTTTCGCCGAGAGAACGAGAGCGGCCGGACTCGTCGTCGATCGACGCGGTCGACGCGAAGTTCGACGGCAAACGCATGGTCGTCGGGTGCACGAAGGAGCACTTGGCCGAGCTGGCCGAGCGGACCATGTCGTGGCTGTCCGGGTGTCGTCGGCTCCATCGGCGCTACGAGCGGAAGCCCGAACACCTCATTGGCTTCACCGCAATCGCGGTCATGCTCATCTGCCCCCGGCGTCTGGATGTCAGCGCTGGCCGGTAGCGTCTGCCGGGTGACCGACGATGCCGTCATCTGGAAGTGGCTCGCCGCCCTGCTGCCGGAGGCCGAAGCCCAGGAAGTCAAAGACTGCTGGGACATCGGAGAGCAGGAGGCAGGACTTGGCCTGCTCGTCTCCGGCATCCTCGGAAACCAGGTACCGATCAGCGAGACGGTCAGGGCCCAGATCTCCGTGCTCGCGGAGACCTGGGGCGAGCGGGGGGCCCTCACCCCCCAGATCCTTCAGTGCCGTGATGAAGGCACACCGGGCCCCCTGAAGCTGATCGAAGTCGACGAAAGTACCGTCCCCGAGGCAATAGGTGGGGCCGAACAGGTCCTGGCCGGTCTCGACCTCGTCCCCTGGATCGCATGCACCAGATGCGGCCAGGTCCTGATGCGCGCCCATGCCCGGGAAAGCTGGGGAGATCTCTCCTACCTGGCGCGGCACTACGTCATCACGTCGCCGAACCGGGCCACCGCCCTGCGGCTGTTCCCTGCCGACTCCGCCGCCGCGGCCTTCGCTGCCCTCCAGCGTGCGTGCTCAGACGCACCATAAGAAACAACGTCTAGTTCGCAAGTCGTGGTTCTGGCTCAACTTCTGTGGTGGTGCGTTGCTCCTGCTTTTACCCGCGTGATGTCCGTCCCGAAGATCACGAGTGCGTATTTCATGGGATTTCCTCTCCGGCCGCCGTACGGGCGACCACTGCTGACGGTGTGGGAGGGGGGTGGTTTGTTCAGGCGGTGCTGTCCAGCGGGGCGATGCGGGCGAGTGCGCCGATCTCCAGCGCGGTCCACAGGGCGCCGTCGGGACCGACCGTGATGCCGTGCGGTTCGGAGCGGGGGGTGGGCAGGTCGTGGACGGTGACGGAGCCGTCGGGGGTGATCGTGCCGACGCGGTTGCCTCCCCATTCGGTGAACCACGCGGTGCCCTGTCCGTCGACGGTGACGGCGTGCGGTCGGGCGGCGCGGTCGGGCAACGGGAACTCGGTGATCCGCCCGTCGGGAGTGATCCGGCCGATCTGACCGGCGGCGATCTCGGTGAACCACAGCGCTCCGTCGCGGCCTGAGGCGATCCCGACCGGCCCCGCCGCCTCCGTCGGCAAGGGATGGAGGGTGACCGCACCGTCCATGTCGATCCTCCCGACGGTGTTGCCCTGGTTGAGGGTGAACCACATCCCTCCGTCGCCGCCGGCGGTGATCGCGGACGGGAACGCGCCGGTGACGGGGAGCGGGAACTCGGTGACGCTGCCGTCGACAGTGATGCGGCCGATGCGGTCGGCGGCGGTCTCGGTGAACCACAGTGCGCCGTCGGGTCCCGCCGCGATGCCGAACGGCCCGCAGCCGGAGCCGGGCACGCCGAACTCGTCGATCACGCCGTCGGTGGTGATTCGCCCGATCCGGTCCGCCCGGTACTCGGTGAACCACAGCGCGCCGTCCGGGCCGGGTGTGATGACGGTCGGCCCGCTGTCGGGGTCGAGCCGGTGGCTCGTCGGCTCCTCGCCGGGGACGAGGCGGCCGATCCGGCCGCTGTGGACGAGGGTGAACCACAGGGCGCCGTCCGGTCCCGTGGTGAGGGCGTAGGGTCCGGCCGCGTGGTCGGCCACTGTGTGCTCTTCGATGGATATCTGGGGCACGTGGTTCAAAGGGGCTTCCCCTGTCCGTACTCGGTTGCGATGCGTTCGATGTCGGCCGGGTCTCCGGCCATGATGGTGCGGGCGTGTTCGGTGACCAGGTCGGCGGGCCAGTCCCACCAGGCTGCGCGCCGCAGCCGCTCGACGTCGGCATCGTCGAAGCGCTGCCGGATCGGTCTGGCCGGGTTGCCGCCGACGATCGTGTAGGGCGGGACGTCGGCGGTGACCACGGCGCCGGCCGCGATGATGGCGCCGTCGCCGATCCGTACGCCGGGCATGACGGTCGCCCGGTACCCGAACCAGACGTCGTTGCCGACGACCGTGTCGCCGCGGCTGGGCATGGCGGTGACGATGTCCAGCGTCTGCTCGGCCCACTGGCCGCCGAACATGGTGAACGGGTACGTCGACACCCCCATCGTCGGATGCTCGGCGCCAGCCATCAGGAACGTGGTTCCCGAGGCGATCGCGCAGTACTTGCCGATGACGAGACGCTCCGGCCCGTAGGCGTAGAGGACGTTGCGGTGCTCGAAGTCCGTGGCGTCGTCCGGGTCGTCGTAATACGTGTACTCGCCCACGCTGATGTTCGGTGAGGTGACCAGCGGGTTGAGGAACACCACGCGTTCGTGGGCGGGCAGCGGGTGCAAGGTGGTCGGGTCAGGGGACAAGGTCGGGGTCCTTTGCGTGGTTGCGGGATGTCGCACACGGCCCTGGCGGGGCGTCGCCGGGCCAGGGCCGGATCACCCTGGCCCGGTGGGGCTTCAGGTGTTCTCGGGGCTGGGCGGGGTGACCCACTCGGTGAACTGGACGATCGCGCCGCTGGGGTCGGTGACCTGGAAGTGAAGTAGCGTTCGCCCGGGGGTCCTTGGCAGCAGCATGGTGATGGCGACGCCCTCGGCGCGCAGCCGCTTCTCCCGGCCAAGGCGGTTGTTATTGTCAACGGCTGTTCACGGATGCCCCGTTCGAGGTGGTGACCGCATCTGGCACGGTGGAACGTTGCGGCGCTGCGGAGCCTTCCGCGGGCTTGGACCTCGCCAGCCACAGGCCGGTGAACATGGCGGTGGCCAACGTGACGGTGCCGGCAGCGAGGAAGGCGCTGTCGAGGCCGGTCTCGAAGGAGGCGCCGCCGGATTGCCGGGTGCGGACGACGGCTCCGAGTACCGCCACGCCGAGCACCGCGCCGATCTGCCGGGTGGTGCTGCTGATGCCTGATGCGAGGCCGCCTTCCTGCGGGCCGACTGCTTGGATGGCGGCGCCTGTCAGTGGGGACATGGCCAGGGCGAAGCCGATGCCGGCGAGTCCCAGCCGCCACCACACGTTCCCGTAGCCGGTGTCGGCGTGCACCATACCGAGCGTCAGCAGTCCCAGGCCGGCCAGGGCCAGGCCGGTGGTGACCACGATTCGGAAGCCGTACCTGGCGGCGAGCCGGCCCGCGTACGGGCTGACGATCACCATGGCGAGGGATACCGGCAGGGTCTGCAGGCCGGCGCGCAGGATCGAGCTGCCTTGGACGTACACGAAGAACTGGGAGAAGAAGAACGACGAACCCATGAGCGCGAACCCCACTACGACCATGGCGGTGTTGGACACGGTGAACAGGCGCTGCCGGAACAGTCGCAGCGGCAGCATCGGAGCGGAACGACGGGCTTCGACGGCGACGAAGGCGGCGAGGAGGATCACCGCGGCGGTGAAGCTGCCCAGGATGACCGGTGAGGTCCAGCCGCGGGCACCACCCTCGATCAGCCCGTAGGTCAGTACCCCCACCGCCAGAACGGACAGCACCGTGCCCGGGATGTCGATCGCGGGGGCGCTCGGATTGCGGGACTCGCCGAGGTGGCGCAGGCCGACCAGTAGCAGGACCACGCCGATGGGCAGATTGACCAGGAAGATGGCGGGCCAGCCGAAGGCTTCTGTCAGCGCGCCGCCGGCCACGGGGCCTGCGGCCAGACCGATTCCGCTGAGTCCGGCCCACAGTCCGATCGCCTTGATTCGTTCGTGCGGCACGGGATAGGCGGCGGCGAGCAGGGCGAGCGAGGCAGGGCTCAGCGCCGCGGCCCCGATGCCCTGCAGCACCCGGCCGACGACCAGCCAGCCGACCGAGGGCGCGAGGCTGCACAGCATCGATGCGGCGGTGAACACCGCCACGCCGGTCAGGTACACCCGCTTGCGGCCGAACCGGTCGGCGAAGACACCGCCGGACAGCAGCAGCATGGCGACCAGCAGTACATACGCGTCGACGATCCATTGCAGACCGGTCAGCTGAGTGTGCAGCCGGTGCTGCATATCGGGCAGCGCCGCTCCGACAATCGTGTTGTCGAGCAGGACCATGAATTGGCCCAGGCAGGTCACCGTGAGCAGCACGGCCCGGTTTGATCGACTGCCTGCGGTCGCATGCGATGCAGCCATGGGATCCCCCTCAATCGTTGGTTGCGCCTGGTCGCGTCGACGCGGGTGGCGATACACCTGAGTGCCCTAAAGCAGTCAGCACCTGCGTTAGGCGACTATAGGGAGGATCGCCTCGCAAACGCAAGTGGCGACTGCGTTAAGGTGGGGGCATGAACGAGCGACAGCGAGCCCGGCGGCCCGGCGGGCGCAGCGCCCGCGTCGGCGCGCAGGTGCACCAGGCCGTCACCGACCTGATCAGTGAGCGCGGCTACGGCAACTTCACCGTCGGCGAGGTCGCAGCCCGTGCGGGCGTGGCCGACAGCAGCATCTACCGCCGGTGGGGCAGCCTGGAAACCCTGCTCACCGACGTTGCGCTCACCCGCCTCAACGCACAGTCGCCGATGCCCGACACCGGGAGCCTGGCCGGCGACCTGCGCACTTACGCGGCCCAAGTGGCCCGCGAGATCACCGGACCCGACGGTCCGGCGGTGCTGCACCTAGCCGTCGCCCTGTCGAGCAACGGTCAGCAGGGTCTGCAGGCTGGTGACGACCTCCGCGCCGAACGCATGCGGCAACTGCAGTCCATGCTCGATCGCGCCCGTGACCGTGGCGAGCACGCACCCGACGCGTTCGACGTTCTGGACCACATCCTGGCCCCGATGTATATCCGCGTCTTGTTCGGCATGGTCCCGCTCACCCCGGACTACATCGACGGGTTGGTCGACCGATTGCTGTGACCTCAACCCGGTTCCCGCGATCAGCCCTCGGACGCGGTGCCACGGCTCCGTGAGGTGCTCGCCGACACGTGCCCCGGCCAGTTCAGGCATCCGGCCCCTGGCTGGCTCACGCGGCCCGGCTGAATCCGTCGGTCGGCGGGCCGTCGCCGCGGATCGGGGTGAAGCCGACGTCCAGGTTTGCGGGTCGTAGGTGTCGGGTTCGTCGACGAGCTCGTGGGTGGAGTGTTCGCCGAAGCGGCGGATGCGCTCGGTCAGTGGTCCGCATCGCCGGAGCCGGACGCGCCCTGCCCATGGCCCTGGCCACCTCCGCCTTCCAGGTCGGCATCGCCGCCGGCACTTTCATCGGCGCCCTCGCCCTCACCTCCGCCCTGAACCTGAAGGGCCCGTCCCTCGCCGGCGCAGCCCTCGCCCTGGCCGCCCTGCTGCTCCTCGGCCTGCTCGCTGCCTCGCAGCACCTACTTCTTTCGGTGCGTTCGACGCCGTTCAGCCGGCGGCGGGAGCAGCCTTGGCCGTCGTAGGCGACGGCGCCAACGACACCCTTCGGGCAAGGTCAAGGAGGCTCGCGATCCGGCGGTCACGCGATTCTGCCGGCCATGCGAGCAGCAGCTCGGTCGGGGGCAGGCCGGTGACCGAAACCCCCACAACGGCGGAGCCGAGGCGATCCGTCACGCTGTGGCCGACGACGACCACGAGCCGTCCGAGTGCGACGCGATCGATGAGCTCGTCCAGGCTGTTCACAGGGCACTCGGGCACGTAGGCGGGATCGCCGCGCAGGTGAGCGAGGGGGATGCTGCGCTGCCCGGCAAGGGGATGACTCGCGGGCATAAGGGCCACCGGGTACTCCTCGGCGACGTCGCTGCTCTCAAGGTCACGCAGGTCCTCGGTCGCACAGAGAAGGGCAACGTCAGCCTGCCCACTTCGCACGGCTGTGGCCTGATCACGCGTGAACAACAGCTGCATCATGTCGTGGCCGTAGCGCCCCTCATATCGGCGGTGGAGCTCACGAAGCAGTCCTGAGCCCATGCCCGGGGCGACGGCGATGCGCAACGCGCCGCTAGCGGCGTGGATCGCTCGCTGGGCAGCACGATCGATCGACTGCAACGCCTTGCGGGACTCGACCAGGAAGACCTCGCCCGCCGACGTGAGGCCGACGCGTCGGCTGGTCCGCTCGAACAGCGTGACACCCAGGCGACGCTCCAACTGCGCGATGGCGCGCGACAGCGGCGGGGGAGCGATGCCCAGCCGCTCAGCGGCACGGCTGAAATGCAGCTCCTCGGCGACCGCGATGAAGTATTCGAGCTGCCGAACCTCAAGACGATCCATACCCCCAGGGTAATGATCTGCGAACAAGTCTGCATCGCGCTCCTCGTTGACCAGGCGGCATGCTGGGGCTCGTTCTCAGACAGACAAAGAGCCAGAGGAGAGAAGATGGACGACGAGCGCGCGGTCGCCGAGGTGTTGGCCCGATACGTGCGAGCGGCCGACCACCGCGACGGCGCGGCGATGTCCGCGCTGTTCGTGGAGGACGCCGTTGCTGAGATCCACTACAGCAACGGCGGTAGCCGGGAGAAGCTCGCCGAGCTCACCGGGGCTGAGGCCATCGGCAACGCCGTCGCCGGGCTGATGGCGCCGCACCCGCCGCGCGGGTGGAGCCACCACACGACCCAGGACCACATCATCGAGATCGATGGCGACGACGCGACACTCGACGCCCAGTTCATCGTCTACAGCATCCAGGGCCACGAGCGTCCCGCCGACGGCTGGCCCGAGGGGGCGTTCGGCGCGCAGGGCACGATCACCCCGATCGAGTCGGGCTACTACCAGCCGCGACTGCGCCGGGTCGATGGTGCCTGGCGCATCGTCCACCACACGATCCTCATGGACCAGCCCATGGCCTTCCCGGGGGCCTGAGACGAAGGCGATCATCTACCAGCGGTACGGCGGCCCGTTGGCCCGTCTCCGCAACTGCTGGAACCGGGAGACCACGATGACCTCAAGCCCGATTCGACGCTGATCGGCCGGGCCGTCGCCACAGGCTCGGCTCCCCCAGCTCAGCGACGTTTGATCACCTTCACGGCTTGGCCAGGCCGCCAGAGGTGGATGTCCAGCAACTGTTCCTCCTGGTCCACCGTGGTGAGGACAGCCTCGGTCAGGTCGAGGCGGAAGGCGTGGAAATCGCCCGGCGGTTCCGTCCCGGTCGTCATAGCCTGCTTCTCCCCGGGGTCGACAACCTCCGCGGCCACTCCCGCGATCTTGGCGTCGCCGTCACCAGGATGAGCGTGGATCGCGCACCGGCCGTCGCGCTGGAGGTCGCGTGCCTTCACGGCACCAAGCATCGAGCCGAAGGTCAACTCGGAGCCCTTGAAATCCACCTCGCTACCACTCACCCGGGGCGAGCCGTCCTTGCGGATAGTCGCAAGGACGTGGGTCTCATGTGCTTCGAACCGGGCACGGACCTTCGCGGCCAACTCGGCCGCCTCCTCCTCGAACTGCTTCCACGTCGCCATCCGCACAGCCTTGCAGCAGCCGCCGACAGCCTCCACCCGATCACCCATCAATCCGGACAGAGCGCGAGAGCGAGGAGCCCCGCCACCTGCAACCGATGTCAGGTCACGACGGCGCGCTGCTGCGGGTCGACGGTAACATCGTGAAGTTGAAGAAGAATCGCGTCAGCAGCGACCAGCGGAACGGCACCGAGCCGGTGAGCTCGGCGGGGATCAGAGGATCGGCGCTGCCGCGCTCGGCGCGGACGAACAGCCACCCCGCTCCCGCCGCCAGTGCCAGCGCGCACGCCGCCGCCGTCGCACGGCGGCCGCCGACCTCGATGATCCCGGCGGTGAGCGCGGAAAGGGCGACGGTGCCAAGCATGGTCGTGACCGGGCGGATCCGGCCCGGCCGGGGCCGGTCGCGGGGGCCCAGCACTGCGACGGTGCCGCCGACCGCCACAGCCAGCGGCAGGTTGATCCAGAAGATCCCGGGCCAGCTCGCCACGCTGATCAACAGGCCGCCGAGCACAGGCCCGGAGGCGAAGCCCAGGGTGGCGATCCCACCCCAGACCCCCAGACCCCCAGAGCGCGGGACCGCTCGCGGGGCTCGGGATACAGCTTGGTGATCGTCGCCAAGAACGCCGGCAGCATCAACGCCGCACCCACACCCTGGGCAGCCCGGGCACCGATCAACACCGGCCAGCCGCCTGCCAGCGCGGCCTCGACCGCAGCCGGGCCGGCTGACGGAGCTGTATTTCCTTGACGATGCAACGGCCTTGGCCGCCGGTCACCGGCCCTGCGGGTTGTGTCGCGTCGCGGACTACCGGCGGTTCCAGGTGGGCTGGGCTGCCGCGCTGGGAGGCGGTCTTCCCAGCGCGCGGAGTTCGAGAAAACGGCCGGGCAGCACGGCGCTATCTGGGCCATCGCCGACGGCGGCGGCATCGCGGTCACCGATCCCGGAGCAGCACGATGACGGCGCTGTTCGATCTGCCGGACGCGCCGCGCGGTCCGATCAGCCCGGCACCCGGGGCGCATCTGCTGCCCGGCTGGCTCACCCCGATGCAACAGGCGTGGATCATCGGCCAGTTCCGCATGTGGGCCGCCGGCTCGGTTCCGATCCGTTTCCCCAGCGTGCGCGGGCACCGAATAAGCGTGCAGAGTGTGTGCCTGGGCTGGCACTGGCAGCCCTACTGGTGCCGCCGTCACGCCCACGACGTCAACGGTGCTGCCGTCCTGCCGGTGCCGGACTGGCTGGTCCGCCTGGGACGCCGCGCCCTGCACGACACCGGGCATACGACGGAGCAAGTGCACCGGTACACCCCCGACGCGGCGCTGGTGAACTTCTATGACACCGGCGCCCGTCTGGGCATGCACCAGGACCACAACGAACTCAGCCGGGCGCCGGTGGTGTCGCTGTCCATCGGCGACGCCTGCACCTTCCGTTTCGGCAACACCGTCACGCGCACCAAGCCCTACACGGACCTGCTGCTGCGCTCCGGCGACCTGTTCGTGTTCGGCGGCGCATCCCGCCTGGCCTTTCACGGTGTGCCCCGTATCCATCCCGACACCGCCCCGGCCGGGGTCGGCCTGACCGCCGGCCGCGTCAGCATCACGTTGCGCATGACCGGCCTGACCGATTCCCCCGAGCAACCTGCACCCAGATGAACACCGTCACCGGCCGTGTCCCCGCACCTGTGTATCGATGTCCTTGGCGGATTCGGCCGGCCGCAGGCTTGGGCCGCCTCACTGTCGTGATCGGTCGGCCATCGTCAAGGCGCATCTCACGTTTCATGCCGCCCGCGCGTCTTCACTGGACAGACTGCAGTTGCAGAGAGGTGATCAGAATGGACGTCCGGCACACCTATGTGGACGGCCCGGTGGGGCGGCTACTGCTCGTCGCCGGTGATGACGCGCTGGTGGGGCTGTATTTTCCGCGCTACCGGTTCACGCCCCAGCCCTCGGCGTGGGGCCGCCGTGTCGAGACGTCCGCGGATCGGGTCCTGGCTCAGGCGGAGAGCGAACTCGGCGAGTACTTCGCTGAGGACCGGAAGGTGTTCGACGTCCCGGCGGCGACGAACGGCGACGACTTCCAGGAGCGGGTCTGGGCGCAGCTGCGGGAGATCCCGTACGGCGAGCGGATCACCTACGGCGACATCGCGGTCGAACTGGGCAGCAAGGGGTTCGCCCAGATTGTGGGCCAGGCGGTGGGGCGCAATCCGGTGAGTATCGTCATTCCCTGCCACCGGGTGATCGGTGCGGGCGGCAAGCTCACCGGATTCGGCGGCGGGCTTGAACGCAAGCAGATCCTGCTGGACTTGGAGGAGCCGCCCGAGGCCCGGGCCGACCGGCTGTTCTAGCCGCGGCCTCCCACTCCGGGCCGGACGGCACACACCTGTCAGGCCGCGAAAACCAGCCCCCTTCTTTTCCGGGCGGCCCAGGCCTCGGCGCGGACCGCCCGTCGCCGTGCACCGCAAAGCTGCCAGGGCCCGGCACCGGGATCACGGTATGCCGCCCTGAACCTGGACGGCTGAGACTCACCACCCTTTCCCCGAAGAACAGCGAGGAACGGTCCCCGATGACCAGCGGCACCGCCCCTGCCCTGGAACATCCGTCCATCGACCCTGGGGTGGTGGTCGGCGACGACGGGCTTGCCCGCCCCGCCTGGGCCAGCACGGATCCGATGCTTCGCCGGTATTACGACACCGAGTGGGGCATGCCCGTGCGCGACGAGCGCGGCATGTACGAGCGGATCAGCCTGGAAGGCTTCCAGGCCGTACTGTCGTGGGCGACGATCCTGCGCAAGCGTCCGGCGTTCCGCGCCGCGTTCGACGGCTTCGACTTCGACCGGGTCGCCTGCTACGGGGACGGGGACGGGGACGTCGATCGTCTCATGGCCGATCCGGGGATCGTCCGCAACCGCGCGAAGATCCTGGCATCCGTCACCAACGCCCGGGCGACCGTCCGGTTGCGCGGCCGCGGCTGCCTGGCCGCGTTCGTGTGGCGGTTCACGCCGCCGGACACCCGCAGGCCGCGCACGTTCGCCGAGACCCCCACGGCATCCCCCGAGTCGCTGGCTCTGTCCAAGGCTCTGCGCGCGGAAGGGTTCGTGTTCGTCGGCCCGACCACCATGTACGCGCTCATGGAAGCCATCGGCATCGTCGACACCCACCTGATGGACTCGCACCGCCGCGGCTCCTTCCGAATCTGGCCGGCATGACCCCGGCCGGCCTGCTCATCGACCCGGCCGGGCCGTTCGACCACGACTCGCCCTGGCCACTCTTGCCGCCCACCGCATCGAGGGTCTGCACGCGATCGATCCCGCGCGCGCGGTGCTGCAGCGCTGGATGGACATCGGCGGCCACCCCGTCGCCGTCACCGCGCACATCCAGCCGGCGGGGGTCGCCGTGCGCACACACAGCGGTTCCCGCGCTCTGGACCAGGTGGTTCACGCCCGGGTAGGCAGATGGTTCGACCTGGATGCCGACATCGCCGCGGTCGACGCCGCGCCGGCTCCCGGCTGTGGGCCGCGGGCCTGAAAAAGATCTTGGAAATCTTCTGTCTCCGGCATCTCACATTCGCAGGTGGGGGCGCGTCTCCCAGGCGAGGCCGAGATCCGGTCCGGTAAGGAGAAAGACAAATGTCCGACATCCGCACCCAGCAGGAGCGTGCCGAGCAGTTCCGCAGCCTGCACGACGGCTTCCTCGTCCTGCCCAACGCCTGGGACGCGGGCAGCGCTCACCTGATCACCGAAGCCGGAGCCAAGGCCATCGCGACGTCCTCGGGCGCGCAGTCGTGGTCACAGGCCGTTCCCGACGGGCGTTCGCTGGCCAAGGCGGACGTGCTGGCGAACCTGGAGCGCATCGTGGCCGCGACCGACCTGCCGGTCAGTGCCGACATCGAGAACGCGTACGCCGACGACGCCGACGGTCTGCAGGCGACGGTCAAGGAGTTCCTGGCCACCGGCATCGTCGGGATCAACCTGGAGGACTCCGGCGCCTCGGACGGGCCGCTGTATGACACCGCGACTGCCGCGAAGCGGATCGCGGCCGCCCGCGCGGCAGCTGAGGACGCCGGCGTCGACCTGTTCATCAACGCCCGCACCGACGTGTTCCTCCTCGCCGTCGGCGACGAGGACGGCCGGCTGGCCGACGTCCTCGCCCGCGGCAACGCCTACCGCGAGGCCGGCGCCTGCGGTCTGTTCGTTCCCGGCCTGCTCGACCTGGACGCGCTCGGCACCGTCGCGCGTGAGACCGGGCTGAAGGTCAACGCCATGTGGCTGCCCGGCGCGCCCTCGCCTGAGCAGCTGCGTGAGGCGGGTGTCTCCCGGTACTCCGCCGGCACGGCGATCGCCCAGGTCGCCTACACCAACACCTTCGAAGCCGCCCGCTCCTTCCTCGCCGGCCAGGACGACGCCATGGCCACGTCCATCAACTACTTCGCGTTCAACGACAAGTTCGCGAAGTAACCCGGGCCGAGGCGGGCGGCCCTCCCCCGAGCCGCCCGCCCCACCCCGTCCACAATCGCCCCGCGCATCGGCCCGGTCCGGGTTTTCCAGTCTCAGCATCAACGGCGCCCTGCGCTCTATCAGCATCGTCACCCGCCCTCGCCCATCCGGGCCGGGCGTAGGTGGCGGCGTCCTCCTTTTCCGCCGCGCCTGCGTGTGGACCCACGATCGGTGCACCGCGACCCTGCGCAACGGCCACGGCCGGCTCGTCGTCGACGACCTGGCGGGTTACCCGCGGTTTGCTCGAGCCCCGGGCGGAGTTGGCTGCAGTCCGGGGCTGCGTGGGCATGGGCGTGGACGTCCAGCATGTGATCCAGTTTTCGCGCAGGTGTCCGCCAGGAGTGAGCCATCACTGCACAGAACTCCTTCGCCGACGTGCTGGGTGGTGATCGCCCCGGCCGTTGCGCTCCTGCTGTATCTCGCCAACGTCATCCTGTCCGTCTTCAAGCCGTGGGGTCGGCGGCCAGCCTCGAGGGAGTGAAGGCGGACGGCCGGCACTGCCGCGGCGGTATTCGAACCCGTCGGGCTGCTGGAAATCGGGCAGGAGCCCGTGCCCGAGCGCGCTGATGAAGCTGTCGGCGTTGCCGTATCCGAGGATCTGGGCTGCTTCGGCGGCGCCGACCAGGTCCTCGTTCTCGCCCCTGTCGGCGGCCGGCAGCACACCGCGCTCGCGGGCGGTGGAGACGACAGTGGCCCGGCGCCACTTCTTGCGGGCTCCGTTGCGGCTGCCTTCCTCCCTCTCCAGAGCCTCCAGCTCGGGCAATTCGGGGATGCGCCCCTGGTAGAGGGCGCTGGAGAAGGAAGCGACGCTGCCGTAGCCGAACGGGCTCGCGACCTCGGCCGTACCGAGCAGCTCGTCGGGGTGCCCGTCTACGGGCACCGCGGGCAGCGCAGCAGCCGGGCCGGACCTGCGCCGGCCCTTGCCTGGACGGCTGCTCGCCGTGGCGTCGGTCCTGACCGCTGCCCCCAGGAATCGAGGTCAGGACCGCGAAAAGAGGGTGAGCCTCCAGCAGCTGCCCGATCTGCGCTTCCAGGGCTCGTAGCTGTTCGTGGACGGCAGCGAGCGAGCGCGCCAGGGACGGGATCACGACGTCGAGGGTGCCGGTGCCCGGGATGACGACGGTCTGCTCGTCGAGCGCGTCGAAGACCGCGGCCGGGGCAGCGCACGACAGGCACGGCGGAACCCCAGGATTCTCAGCGCTTCCTGCGCAGGGGTACCGATCCGACCCGGTTCCACCGGTGTTTGCAGTCGTCACCGTGCCCGGGACCGCGCTGGGCGGATTGCGTGGCCCCACCCCGACAACAAGATCAGCTTAAGCTACGTGGCATTGCGCCCCGGCCGCGGAACGCCTGTCCTGAAGGACCGGCCGCGCAACCGGCCCGGAGCCGGTGGCCCTGCCGCCCCTGCCTGTGACGACGGCAGTGGCCCATACATCCACTGGCTGGGTATTGCAAACCGCCACTCGGACAACGGTCCATTCGGATTCGGACAGTTTCATTGTTCCGAACGTGATGGCAGTAGTTGAGATTTCGCCGGTCCGTGTCCTCTGCAACTGCCGTACCACAGCTGCTATTTCGTTCAACTCGCAACAGCCGTAAAACAGGATGTCCGAGTCCTGCTCCTTGCTAGGATCCGTCGCATGTCGACTTCGGAATCCCAGAACAGTGCAATACCCGCAAGTGAGTTGCTTGAGAAACTGTCGGATCCGGATCGCAGTGTCCGCAACACCGCGGCGCTCGCGATCGGATCGCAGTCCGAGATCGAGCTCGCGTACGCGCTGGTGGAGGCCTTGTGGGCGGAGTCGGACTTCTTCGTGCGGGAGACCATGACCTGGGCGGTCACGCGGTTGGAGGAGGCCACGCGGCCTGCGGTGCTCGCCGCTGCCGAGCCGGGCGGGTCGCCGGAAGTGCGGGTCCAGGCGCTGCACGTGCTCAGCAAGTTCGCCAACCCCGAGACGGTGGACGCCGTCCTGCCGTACATCACGGACGAGGACGAGTCGGTCGCCCGCAAGGCACGCTGGGCGCTGGGCCGCATCCGGGAGCCCCGGGCGGTTCCGCACCTGGTCGCGTTGCTGGGCAACCATGGGCTCGAGGAACGCAACGCTCTGACCGACGACGTGGCCGCGTTCGGGTCCGAGGCGGTTCCGGCACTGATCGATGCGCTCGGGTCGGACGACCAGGTGGTGCGGCGGCACGCGGCGGACATCCTTTGCTACATCGGGCACCCCGACGCGGAACATGCGGCCGAGGCTCTGGGTGCCGCAGTGGCGGACCCCGAGTCGCAGGTGGCCATGGCCGCGCTGATGGCCCTCGGCGAACTGCGCGGTGACGTGGCCCGGCAGAAGATCGAGTCCGCGCGGGAGGCGGGAGACCCTCAGATCAGAGGTATCGCCGAGCGGTTGGCCGGCGCCAAGCCGCGGCGAGCCGCGCTGCGGGCCCGTCGGGCCGGCTGAACCAGGGCTGTCCACTGACGTCAACACCGGGCGTCGCGCACGATGGAGTGATATCGATGCCCGGTTCCCGTGGCATGCCCTGAGTTCTTACCGGATTCTTGTGACCGATTTTGGTTTCTGGTCATCAGTCTTGGCGGCGTGACCAGAGGGCGTGATTCCGGCCAGGATGAGGGCGGCTCTTCGGATCCGGAGTTCGTATCCGGATTCACGTGGGGGTCTGTCTTTTTTCATCAAAGGACGGAAGGAAGTCACATGGGGAACAACGAGGAGTACTTCGTCGACGTCGACGACCTGTCGATCGACGTGTTCGACGTCGTCGAGCAGGGCGGTGCCGTCACGGCGCTGACCGCTGATCACGGTATGCCGGAGGTCGGTGCGTCGACCAACTGCTTCTGCTACATCTGCTGCTCCTGCAGCTCGAACTGACGCACGGTCAGCTCTGGGCGGTGATGTTCTCCTGAATCCGACCCAGGGATGAACGAGTCCGGTCCCGCGGTGTGCTTCTCGGCGCACCGCGGGACTGCGGCATGCCTCGTCCTGCTGCGGCGCGCGGTGGGACCTGACAACAAGCGAGGTAAGGCACATGATTTCGGCGTCCGGGCTGGCCAAGTCCTATACGGTTCGGCGCGGCCGGGAACGGCTGCAGGTCGATGCGGTCTCGGACGCGAGCCTCGAGGTCGCCGAGGGAGAGATCGTCTCCTTCCTCGGGCCCAACGGTGCGGGGAAGACCACGACGCTTCGCATGCTCACCACCCTGACCAGTCCGACCTCGGGCTCGGCCCGGGTGGCCGGCTACGACGTCGTCGCCCAGCCGCGCGAGGTGCGCCGGCAGATCGGCTACGTCTCGCAGGGCGGTTCGGCCGGCGGCTTCGCCAAGGCCGGGGACGAGATAGTCGACCGGGCCATGCTGTACGGCCTCGACGCGGCCACGGCCACCCGCCGGGCGCGCGCGCTGCTCGACCGGCTGGACCTCGCCGACGTCTGGACACGCGTTCCGCGATCGCTGTCCGGCGGACAGCGCAGGCGGCTGGATGTGGTCATGGGCCTGGTGCACCAGCCGCGCTTGTTGTTCCTCGACGAACCAACGACCGGACTCGATCCACAGGCGCGTGCCAACCTGTGGGGACACATCAGGGATCTGCGTGCGGAGTACGGCATGACCGTGTTCCTCACGACGCACTACCTCGATGAGGCGGACCTGCTGAGCGACCGGGTCATCGTGTTCGATCACGGGCGGGTGGTCACCGCCGACACCCCGGACGCGTTGAAGGACCGGATCTCCGGCGACCTGGTCGAGATGGAGGTCGCCGACATGGAGCAGGTGGACGCCGCCGTGCGCGTCCTGGAGAAGTCCGCCGCCGACCGGCCTTCGGTGAGCGGGCTGCGGGTCGCCGGCCGGGTGCACCGGTCCGGGACGGTCCTGCCCGGCCTCGCCCGTGAGCTCGCAGAGACTGGCGTCGAACTGGCGTCGCTGGAGGTGCGCCGCCCGACCCTGGACGACGTGTTCCTCACTCTGACCGGACGTTCCCTGCGGGACTCGCACTGACCGCGCCTAGGAAGGCCTCAACCATGCTCCACGACACAATGGTCGTGTTCCGTCGTCAGATGCGCATGAGCCTGCGCAGCCCGGCCATGATCCTGACCGGGCTGCTCCAGCCGGTGCTCTACCTGGTGTTGTTCGCCCCGCTGCTGCGGTCGGTCGCCGCTCAGGTCGGCTCCGGGAACCAGTACACGCTCTTCGTCCCCGGCCTGCTCGTCCAGCTGGCGGTCTTCGGGGCCGCCTTCACCGGCTACGGCGTGATCGGTGAGTGGCGCGACGGCGTGATCGAGGGGGAGCGGGTCACTCCGGCCCCGCGCTCCGCCCTGCTGCTGGGCCGGCTCGGACGCGACCTCGTACAGCTGCTGCTTCAGGTCATCGTGCTGGTCGCCCTTGCCTACGCTTTCGGGATGGACGCCCCGCTGCCGGAGCTCCTGGTCGGCGTGGTCATCACGCTCGTTCTCGGGGTCGCATGCGCGGCGACGTCGAACGCGATCGCCCTCGGCACCAAGGACGAGCGCCTCATGGGGAGCGTGGTCAACACCCTGCTCATGCCGGTCATCCTGCTGTCCGGGATCCTGCTGCCGGTCGGGATGGGGCCGCATTGGCTGCGATTCACGGCTGGGCTGATGCCGGTCAAGCATGTCGTCGACGCGGTCCGGGCCTGCTTCGCCGGTGACCTGTCGGCGAGCGGTGTGCTGTGGGGCGGCGGCTGGGCCGTGCTGCTGTGCCTGCTGGGCGTGTGGTTCGGCACCAGAACGTTTCGCGCGGAGGCGTAGTCGGTGGTCGTGTTGCCGTCTGCGTGTCGCTTCCCGCGCCGTCCCGTTCTCGGTAACTCCACAGGCCAGTCCGGTAGCTGGCCCATCGACAGGTATGCGGCGACACGCCGAGCGGATTGTCCGCGCGGCGTCCTTGCCTGGTGGATCTGAGGTCACTAGAGTCGAAAACCGCTAGAGAATCATCAGATTTGATGACAATCGCAGCGCTGCGACACGGGGTGAAGTCGCGCAGCGCTACTGGAATGCGTTGGTGCTCGCGGTCGCGGAAGCCGTAGACCAAGCGGGCTCCGATTTCGATCACTGGTCGGCCGTGTGCCGACGGCGTTGTCGATCCGAGTTCGTACGTGGGCGAGAACGCCTTTGGCCAGGTGCCGCCGGTGTCGGCGGGGAACGTTCATCGGCCCAGTCGTGGACGAAGCACGGGGGTAACAGAGTGGGTTCTGTTGATGACTGTCCAATCTCCTCTGAAGACATCGCGCTGAACGAGGTCGTCCTCGTGCGTGTGGCCGGCCTGAGCCGGTCTTCTCTCAGCGGGTTTCATCACAGTCGCGTCGACGACCTGTTGTCCGATCAGGCGAGGGCGATCAGGGAACTCGCCGAGGCCGCCGAACGAGCCGACGGGGCCCTGTTCCAGGACATCGGCGCGCGCTCAGCGGACCAGCGGGCCGTGCTCGTCGCCGCGCGCCGGGGCGTGCGCCAGGGTGACCTGTCCCAGCGGGCCGCGCAGCAGGCCCTACCGCTCATGTCCGAGTGTGCCGCTGCCGCGTTCCGCTCCTGGACGGCCGCGCGGGAACGGGTGCGCGACCTGGCCGCGCAGCTCAACGAAGCACTGGTGGCCGCCGAGCACGACGATGTGCGACACCTGCGCGGCCTGTGCCTCGACCGGCGGTTCCGGACCGGCCTCAGGGCCACCAGCCGAGACCTGGCCGACACCGCTCAACGGTGGGCCACGGGGCAGACCGGCGCGCCGCAGCGCAAGCGACTTCTCCGGCTCACTCGCATGGCGGCCCGCGCGGGCGCCAAGACGAGCCCGTTCAGTTCCTGGATGGTCACGGTCCCAGCCCGCTGGGGTAGGCCCGGCGGTGAGGTCACAGGAGAGCGGCTGCTCGCCGAGCTGGACGGTGCGGTGGTCGGGGCGCTGACCCGGGCCCTGCACGCCGCGCTGCCGGACGCCGCCGGGCTCGAAGTGCGGGTAAACCCGAGCCTGGTGCGGGTCGAGGGCGGCTGGCTGTTCATCCGTGCCGGGCAGCGGGAGCAGACGGTACGGGTCGCGGCGCACCCGGCGATCGACGAGCTGCTGCGCGCCCTGGCCCCCGGGGACACCGAAGCCGGCCTGGCCGCGCGGGTGACCGGCGGAGCCGGCCTCGTGGGCAAGTGCCTGGCCGCGGGGTTGATCGAACACTGTCTTCCTGTCGCGGACCACCACCCGCGCCCCTGGGCCGCATGGGCCGCGATCGCCGACGCGCGTGGCGCGGCGGACCTGTCCGCGTCGCTCACCGCGCTGGACGCGGCGCTGCACGACGCCGACGCGGACGCGGCACAGGCCGCCGCCGGGCAGGTGGGCCGCCACGTCGGGGCCGAGCTGCCGCCGGTCGAGGTGCACGAGATGTCGGTCGCGGCCGACTGGCCGTACGAACTGCCCGCCCGCCCGGAAGGCGCGGCGCTCGCCGAACTCGACTCCGCGCGGCGGCTGTTGGCGCTGACGGACGTGAAGTTCCCCGCGAAGCTGGCGGCGGCCGAGCACCTGGCCAGGCGGTTCGGCCCGGACTACGAAGTGCCGCTGACCGTCGCCCTGGACAGCCTTGCGCGGGCGGCCCTCGACGCCGATGACGACCTTGGCCGGATCATCGGGCCGACGGCGCCGCCGTGGGGAGCCGACCTGGCGACGTGCGCCGGCGACATGGTGCGGGAGCTCGGCAGCGCGCTGTCCGGTCTCACCGGCGATGTCCTGAGCCTGGCGGCGAAGGGTCCGCTCGCTGTGGACGACGTACGCCGGCTGCTCGACGACTTTCCCTTCGTGCACCCGAACCGGTCGGCCACCTTCTATCTGCAGGAGGCTTTAGAGCCGGGGATCCGCCGGGTGGTGAACGTCGTGCACGGCGGGCACGGCCGCGGTCGGGGCCGTATCGCGACGCAGGCAGGCATCCCTGTCATGGACCTGGTCCCCACGGTCGACGAGGACATCCTGGAGATCGGCGGCCTGCTCGGATCGGCGCTTAACTCGAGGGCGGCCACGGCACCGCGGGAGTTGCAGTACCCCGGTGCCACGACCGGACGACCGCAGGAGCAGCGTCTGCCGATGGCGTCCGTGCGTGTCGTGCCCGGAGCGCACGGCCTGCCCGCGCTCCGGGGCCAGGACGGCCGGGACGTGCGCCTGGTGCACCTGGGCATGGCGGCGGACCTCGCGCTGCCGCCGTTCGTCAGGCTGCTCGAGCAGGTTTTCGGCAGTGCATACCTGATCCACCCGAGCATCGCGGTCTTCACCCCCGCTGCACCCGGGCGTGCGGGGGTGGTGCAGCCCGCCACTCCACGCGTAGCCCTCGGAGAAACCGTGCTGCAGCGGGCGCGATGGCTGCTGCGCCGGGAGGAGTTCCCGGGCGGGGGCGAGCCGCGCGCCTCGCTCCGGGCCTGGCACCAGTGGCTCGCGGCGCACGGCCTGGGCAGCGGCTTCTACCTGCGGGCGTGGAGTTCCGCCGACCACGGTGGGGGCCAGAGCAAGGCGCGCAAGCCGGTGTTCATCGACGTCACCAGTCCGCTGCTGTTCGCGGACGCCGAGAAGATGCTCAGGCAGGCCGAGTACGCGATCGTCGAAGAGTGTCTGCCCGATCCGCTGGCCGGGGCGGGACACGTGACCGAGTACGCGGTCGAGGTCGGAGTGCGCCGGTGACGACCTGGACGTCTTGGCACGTGCACCAGCACCAGGGGCAGGACCGGCTGCTGGCCGAGGCGGTCACGCCTCTGATCCGGGCCGTACGCGCCGACGGGCTCGCCGACCGGGCGTTCGTCCTGCGTTACTGGGACGGGGGCCCGCACGTGCGGCTACGCCTGCGCGCGCCGTCGGACACGGCCCTGGCGGCGTTGGAGTCCCGGGTGCCGACCGAACTGCGCCGCTGGTGCCGGGAGCATCCGTCCGAGCGGGCGATGGGGCACGAGGAGTACGCGCTGCTGCGAGCCCGGATCGGCGACCCCGCTTCGGCCGCCGAACTGGTCCCGGACGGCTCGGTCGTAGCGGCGACCTACGTCCCGGAGCACCAACGGTACGGCCATGGCGCGGCGTTGGCGGCTTGCGAGGAGCACTTCGACGACAGCACACGGATCGCCCTGGACGTGCTCGCCGCGAACCCCGCGGCCGCGGCCCGGGACTCGCTGGTCGTACTGATCCTGGCCAGCTTCCTCGCGGCACGCGGGAGCCGGACCGGCGTCGGCTGGGCCCGGCGCGTCCAGGCGGCCGGCCTGCCGGCTGCCGCGCGGCTCGACCTGTCCCGGGTGATGTCTTTGCTGGAGCGGCCCCCCTCGTCGGCCGTGCACTTCACCCGGTCACTCGAGCAGCTCGAGGCCGCGCTGCGCACATCGGGCGACGACTACCGCCCGCCGGCCGTCGGGTTCGGCGGGGTGGCGTTCGAGACCACCGGGGCCCGGGATCCGATCGCGACGCTCGACATCTGCATCCACCTCTTTGCGAACCGAATAGGAGTCACCATGCCCACGGAGCTGACGCTGCGCGCGTCACTCGCGCAGGCTCTGCTCGCCGACCCGAAGGCGGACGCGTGAGCGGAGCGCAGGAGCAGACCGGGACGCTCGTCGGCCGCGAAGTCGCCAACTGGCAGGGGCTGTTCGCCTACCACGAAGAGGACCGGTGGAACGCCTTGCTCCTGGGGCCGCTATGGGAGTGCGCCCAGCTGGCGGAGACGGCGGGCTGCCGGTTCCGGCTCACCCGGGAGTGGCAGCGGGGGCCGCATCTGCGCCTGGGCGTGCGCGGCCCGGCCGACGCCGCGGCCACAGTGCGCGCACGGATCGACGAGCGTCTGCACGAGGTGCTGCGCACCCGCCCGTCGACACGGATCGTGACGCTCGCGGAGGTCCAGGACCGTGCGCAGCGGATCGCCGACCGTGCCGGGGTCGAACTGCACCAGGACTGGCTGGCGGACAACTCGCTCACCTGGACGGCCCAGGACGCGGCCGGGGCGGGGGGCGCAGAACCGGCCCTACAGGCACTGCTGGAGAACTTCCACTACGCGGCGACGGTGCCGGCACTGCGGCTGCTGCGCGCGGCACCGCCGCAGCGGCTCGGGCCCGCCTGCGCCGACCTGATGGCGGTGACCGCCCAGGAGTTCGGCCAGGGCGGACTGGCCTCGGCCGCACTGTCCTTCCGATCGCACGCCGAGGCGTATCTGAACCTCGAAGCCGCGGCAGACCTCCGCACGGTCTGGGACGCCGCCGCCCGCCGCTCGGCACCGGCGCTGCGCCGCCGACTGCACACGGTGGCAGCCGGCCCGGACATGCCCGCGTACGCCCGGGACTGGCTCGCGGCGATCACCCCGGTGGTCCGGGCCGCACAGCAGGCGCAGCACCGCGGCGAACTCGCCCTGCCCACGGCGGCCGGCGGTTTCAGCGGCGATCTGACCGAGCGCAGCCCCTTCCACCGTGAGCTGGCCGCCTCGGCCGGGTGGGAGGAGCTGAGCACCTCCGACTGGTTCGCGGTCTATCGCTTCGCGATCAACCTGCTCTACCTCCAGCTCTCCCGGCTGGGCGTGCCAGCGGTCGCCCGGTACCGGCTGTGCCACCTGGTGGCCACGGCCCTGGACGAACGCGAAGACCCGACGACGACCACCAAGGAAGGCGAATCGTGATTCGGGCACACGACATGGCCGCAGACCGGACCGAACGACTGAGGTCGGGCGTGTTCACCACCGAACGCGACGGACGCACCCACCTCATGGCCTGGCCGCACCACATCAGCCTGCCCACCGGCCACCGGACGGCCGAGGCGATCGCCCGCCTGGCCGGCACCGGGCAGCCGGCCGGCGCGGACGACCAGGCCACCGAGCAACTGCGCCGCGAAGGCTGGCTCGACGAGGAGTTCAGCGACGACCGCGGGGTCGCGTTCGTGGTGCGGCCGCTGCGCGCCCGCGAGCCGGTGCCCGCCGCCGGCGCGCGGCTCGACCTCTCCCGGTTCGCGGTCATCCGGGCCGAGGCCGGTGCTCTGCTCCTGGAATCGCCCCTGGCCAGCGCCGAGATCACGATCCATCGGCGGGAGCTGCTGGCCGCCGCGCTCGACCCCGCGACCGACTCGGCTACCGCACCCGGCGGGCTCGCGGCCGCCCTGCGCGAGCAGCTGCTCGCAACCGGCTTCCTGGCCGACCCGGACGGCGAGCAGGCACAGGAGCTGCGCTACCGCCAATGGGCACCCCACGAGCTGCTGTTCCACGACCGCAGCCGGCTCGGCTACCGCGGCTACGTCGGCGACGGGTTCGGCGGCACATGGTGGGGCCGCGCGGCCGGCCTCGAGCCGGAGCCGGCTGCCCCGCCGCCCTACCCGGGGCCGCGCGTCGGGCTTGCCGTACCGGATGTGACGGACCGCCGGCTGAGCGAGGGCTCGTACTTCGAGGTCACCGAGCGGCGCGTGTCCGAGCGGGTGCACGACGACGAGTCGCCGATCTCGGTGGAGCAGCTCGGCGAGCTGCTGTACCGCACGGCGCGGGTGCGGCGGGTACACGAGGAGGACGGGGTCGAGTTCGTGAGCTCCCCGCGCCCTTCCGGCGGATCGGTGTACGAGCTCGAGCTCTATCCGGTGGTCACCCGGTGCTCGGGCCTGGACAGCGGCCTGTACCACTACGACGCGCACCGGCATGAACTCGAGCTGGTGCGGCCGGTGAACCACTACGCGGTACGCCGGATGCTGCGGGTCGCCTCGCAGGGATCGACCACCGGCGCCGTCCCGCAGGTGCTGCTGGTCGTGGCGGCACGGGTCGGCCGGGTGATGTGGAAGTACGAGGGCATGGGCTACGCGGTGGTACTCAAGAACACGGGGGTGCTCTACCACGCGCTCGCCGGCACGTGCACCGCCATGGGACTGGCCGGCTGCCCGCTCGGCACGGACGACGCGGTCGCCTTCACCGAGGCCACCGGCCGCGACCCGCTCGTCGAGTGCAGCGTGGGCCAGTTCATCGTGGGATCCAGCCCCCGGCGGCACGAGGAGCAGAGCCGATGAACACGATCAGGCGGATGAACGCCTACACCATCGACCACGAGGGCAGGACGTACGGGCTGTCCGAGTCCGGACCACTGGAGCTGTCTACCGGGCTGTCCGCCTGGATCCGCCTGGTGTCCTCCTGGGTCGACCAGGGCCGGGACGTCGAGCAGGCGGCCGACGACATGGGCGGCGCGCATGCCCGCCAGGCCCGCCGCGTACGGGACGCGATGGTGTCCGTCGGAGTCCTACGGCACGTCGACGCGCCCGGTGAGGTGACGTTCGTGGGCGAGAGCGCGGAACTGGTCCGAGCGGTGGAGCGCAGCGCACCTGGCCTGCCGGCCGTCGTCCTGGGCGCCGGACCGCTGCACGGCGACTGGTTCGAGGAGGTCCGGGCCGCGGCCAGAGCGGGCCGGGCGGGCGTCGTGCTGTTCACCGAGAGCGCCGCGGTGGTCGCCGGGCCGATGGGCGCCGAACAGCTTGAGGAGGTCGTGACCGCCCTGCGCTGCGGTGACCTCGCTGACGGGCGGCCCGACCCGGCCGCGGCCCGGACGGCCGCGGCGCAGCTGGTCCGGCGCGCCGCCCTCGGCTCCGGCGATGCCTGGAGCGGCGTCACGGTCTCCCGGGAGGAGACCACGTCCTGGCGGACGATGCCGCACCCGTGGCGGCCGGCGCCGCCCGGCCCGGCAGCCGGGCCGTTCGACGAGCGGCTGATGGCGGCGATCGACCCCGTCCACGGCGTCGTACGCGAGATCGGTGAGGACGACCTGCCCCAGGTGCCCCGGCACCTGGCGCGAGCCCGGGTCGCCGGCCGGGCCGCCGTACGGCCGCTGGACCTGGACGTCGTGGCGGACGGCTCGGACTACGGGCAGGCCCGGCGGCGGGCCGTACTCGCCGCCATGGCGCTGTACCTCGAGTCGGCCCTCGACCCGCGCGCGGTGGTCGACGCCGCCGGGGAGCGCGTCCTCGGCGACACCAGCGACCTGAGCGCGCTGCGCGCCGCGACTGACCGCATCGCCGCCGACCCCGGACGCCACTTCCTGCCCGCCCACCGCGTGGCCGACGACGGACCGGCGCTGGTCCCGGTCGGCCGGGCGCGGCGCTGCGACGCGAGCGCCGGACCGGCCCTCGGCACCGCGGCGGCCGAAGCACGCGACGACGCGCTCGCCACAGCGCTGCTCGACGTCCTCGAGTCCTGGGCGGTGGAGGCGACGGGTCCCATTCTGCGCGTCCTCGACGGGGAGCAACTCCCCGCCGAAGTACGCGAAGCGCTCGACCAGTTACGGGTGAGCGATCACGAGAGCTGGCTGGGGGTGCTGCCGGACAGCGCCGTCCCGACCGCGGTGGCGACCACCCGCCACGGCACCGCCTACGCCTGCGGCACCAGCCACGCCGCCGCGGCGGTCCGCGCGACGGAGCAGGCCGTGCTCGCCGACCAGGTGCTGATGCACGGTCGCGCCGACCTCGCACCACGGACCTGGGCGCCGGCGCTGCCCCGGCCGGACCGGGCGGCCGGCCTGCCCGACGGGGCGGCACTCACGCTCGCGGACCTGCGCCGCGCCGTGGCGCTGCGCGCACCGGACGCCGTCGTGACCGACCTCGACCACGACCCAGGCATCGTCCGACTCGGAATATCGGCAGTGAAGGTGGTAGTGGATCGATGACGGGGACGTTGACGAACACCGGCCGTGAACAGGCAGTGCTGCCAGGGCTGTTGGCGCGCACCCTGCCCGACGCGCTGGCCCACCTGGGCGTCGAGGTCCGGGCGAGCGACACCTGGCGCCTCCCGGCGGACGGCCCGGTCGACCGCCCCTGGCTGAGTGTGCACACCGAGGTCGGACAGGTGATCGTCGGGCCGCTGACCCGACCGGGCGTACCGGGCTGCCCGCACTGCCTCGCCCTGCGGCGGCAGCGGGTCGACGCGAGCAGGCCATGGCTCGCCCCACTGCGCGAGGAGCATGCCGCCCGGCTGGAACTCGACGTGCCGCAGCTGCTCGACGAACTCGCCGCCGAGGTGGTGGCCGACGCGGCAGCCGCGCTGGTGGCGGACGAGCCGGCCCGCCAGGAGGGGCCGCGCCTGGTGGCGGTGATCGATCTGGCCACTCTGGAAACGCGTCGTCACCGCTTTCTGCCCGATCCCTTCTGCCCGCACTGCGGGGTGCTGCCCGAGGACTCGGCGGCCGGCGCCCAGCGCGTCCCGCGGCCCGCACCGAAGATCACGCCATTCGGGTCCCGCACCCGGGACGTCCTGGCCGAGTTCGAGACCATCCGCGAACTGTACGTGGACCCGTTCAGCGGCCTGATCCGGCGCACCGACCGCGGTGCGGAGGGCGGCCTGGTGATGTCGGGCGCGTCGATGCCGCTGCGGTTCGACAACCTGGCCGAGCCCGGTTACGGCCGCAGCCGCGACTACCGGACCAGCGAACTGACTGCGATCCTCGAAGCCCTGGAGCGTTACGGCGGTGTGGCCCCGGGGGGATTGCAGACCTCCGTGCGGGGCACCTGGCGCGAACTCGCGCCGCACGCCGTGCACCCCGACGTGTTCGGTCACCACCCCGACGAGAGCTACGACGACCCCACTTTCCGCTACCGCAGATTCGATCCCGACCGGCCGCTGTGGTGGGTGTGGGCGCACTCGTTCACCACCAACAGCGCCCGTCTCGTGCCCGAGGCCCTGGCGTACTACTACTGCCACCGGCTGCGCGGCGACGATCCGGTCTCCTACTACGAGGTGTCCAACGGCTGTGCCCTCGGCTCCTCCTGGGAGGAGGCAACGCTGCACGGCCTCATGGAGACGGTCGAACGGGACGCGTTCCTGTGCACGTGGTACACCCGCACCGTCCCGCCGACGATCGACCTGGACTCCTGCCACGACCCACGCGTGCCCCTCCAGGCGGGCGCGATCAGCTCGAACACCGGGTACCGCATCCACGCCTTCGACATCACCACGGATTACGGGATTCCGGCGGTCTGGGTGATGGCCGCGCATCCGGACCGGGAGGGCCCCGCGCTGCTGTGCACCGCGGGAGCCGGCCTTGACCCGGAGCGGGCGCTGCTGAACGCGCTGAACGAACTCGGTCCGATCCTCAGCGACGTGATCCGGCGCTACACGTCTGAGGCTGACCGGGCCGGGGAGATGGTGCTCGATCCGTACAAGGTCGTCACCATGCCGGACCACTCCGCGCTCTACGCGCACCCTCAGGCCGCGCACCGGCTCGACTTCCTGTTCGGGGGCCCGACCATCGGCATCGACGAGGTCGGCGGCCCGGACCGGCTGCGCCCGCACCGCGACGACCTCACAGTGGACCTGCAGGCCGCCGCCGAGCGTGTCGGCGAGGTGCTGGTGGTCGACCAGACCACGCCCGAGCACCGGGTCGGCGGCTTCACCTGCGTCAAGGTGCTCGTCCCGGGGGCGGTACCGATGACCTTCGGCTACCGCAACAGGCGGATCGACGGGCTGCCGCGGCTACTGAGCCTGCCACGACGGCTGGGTCGGCTCGGCGCAGACCTGACCCGGGCACAGCTGAACACCGACCCCCACCCGTTCCCGTGATGGCGGCCCCGATGGCCGGATTCCCGGCCCTGACCGAACTCGACGGCGTGGGGTGGACCCGGCTGCTTCGCTGGCTCGCCGACGCGCGGCGCGAGGCTCCGGTCCTCGAACTCGCGGGCATGCATCATGTGTTCCGCGCCGAGGACGTGCGCACTGTGCTGTCGGACAGCGAGCTGTTCTCCTCGGACCGGACCCGGCTGATGCCGCCCACCGCGCAACTCGGGCGGGGCAACCTGACCATGATGGATCCGCCGGACCACACCCGGATACGGCGGATCGTCAACCAGGCGTTTACGCCCGCCTCGGTCAGGGGCCTCGCCCCGGCGATCGACGAGATCGCCGGGGAACTCGTGCGCGGCATCACGCCGGACCGGTTCGACCTCGTCCGCGACCTCGCCTATCCGCTGCCGATCCGGGTCATCTCCCGGTTCCTGGGGCTGCCCGAGGAGGAACACGGCCGGTTCCGTACGTGGTCCATCGGGTTCAGCCGCGGCGACGCCGCGCAGATGGACGCGATGCACCGGTACCTGGCCGGTGTGGCGGCGGCGAAGCGGGCGCGGCCGGTGCGCGACCTGATGTCGCGTCTGGCGACCGCCGAGGTGGACGGTGCCCCGGCGACGATCGACGAGGTCGCCTCGCTCAGCGGTCTGATCCTGCTGGCCGGGCACGTCACCACCACGTCGCTGATCGCCGCGGCGATCCACGAACTGTGCGTCCAGCCGGCCTTGGACGCCGAGGTGCGCGCACACGACCGCGTGGAGGACCTGGTTGTGGAGGCGCTGCGCACCCGGCCCGCCTTCGCCCAGGTGACCCGGATCGCGGCCGGGGACGCCACCCTGTCCGGCACCGCCGTTCCGGCCGGCGCGCTGGTCTCGGCGTGGATCCTGTCCGCGAACCACGACCCGCGGCTGAACCCGGACCCGGAACGGTTCCTGCTGGACCGGCCGGCCCGCCGCCACCTGTCTTTCGGGCACGGCGTGCACTACTGCCTCGGCGGCCCGCTGGCCCAGATCGAGGCAGTCGCCGCGGTGCGCGCGGTCCTTTGCCGGTTCGTCCGGCTGACCGTACTCGCCCCCGTGGAGTTCCACCCGTTGCCCACGCTCTCCATCCGGCAGCTCGTGCTCGCAGGGCAGGCCTATGACTCCTGACCTGTTCCCACGACTGCTCAGCGCGGTGCACGCGGTCGCGGCACGGGACAGCACGCTGCTGACCACCCGCACCGGCCTCCACCGCGGCCCGGCCGGGCTGTATCCGCTGCTGCACCGCCTGGCCCCGCTCCTGGACGGCCGGAGGGCCGAGTCCTCGGTCCTGGCCCGGGTGCCGGAGCCGCAGCGTGCCGTGGTCGGCCGCGCCCTGGACCACCTGGAGCGCTGCGGCGCACTGCGCAGGGAGGCCACGGCGCGCCCCGAGGACCTGCCCGACCAGCTGCTCGCCGCCGCCGACCTGGCCGACGACGCGCCCTATGCGCGCTGTGCGGCACTGCTCGCCACCGGGGCCACGGTGCACGCGCCGGCAGACTGGCTGCCGCCGCTGGACAGGAGTCTGCGCCAGCTGTCGGTACGGGCCAAGCTGTCCACCGCGCCCAGTGTCCTGGTCCGGATCGGCACGGTCGAAGTGGCGTTGGCGCCCGACGACGGCTGGATCGTGGAGCCGGTCGGCGAGGTCGAGCGGGCCGTGGCCGCCGCGGCGGTCGCGGCGGAGGCCGTGGCCCGGTTCCTCGGCCGCCCCGCCCGCCCGCTGCCCGCCGCCCGTGCCCTGCCCGGCCTCGACCGCAGCGGCCCGCGCACGAGCGCCGACGCGCCACTGCTGGACCCCTGGCCGACGCCGGAGCAGCTGCGGGCGCTCCTGCTCGACCCGGCCTCGCTGCTGCCCGCGGGCGAGCTCGGGTGTGAACGGCCCGCGGTGGTCCGTCCCCTCGACGCCGAAGAAGGGCCGCGCCTGCCCGACTGGCTGCGCGCACTGCTGTGGAGTGTGCACGTCCCGCTGCGCTGGGAGTCGGGCGACCTCGCGCACTCCGGCGGCTGGGCGCACCGCGGGCTTGCCTCCGCGCGGGGGTTCTACCCGGTCGAGCTCTACCTGGCGACGGACACGGGCGCCTGGTACGTCGAGCCCGGGGACCTGCGGCTGGTCCCGGTGTCCCGGCCCGCACCGGCGGTGCTGGGCCCCCCTTTTACCGTGGTGCTGACGGTGCGCGAGAGCAAGGTCTCCTACCGCTACCACCGGTACGCGACCCGGCTGTGCCTCCAGGAGGCGGGCCTGGCCCTGGCGGCGCTGGGTGACGCGGCCCGAGACGCGGGCATCGCGGCCGACGAGGTCGTCGAGCTGGGCGAGCGAGGCCGGAGCGGGTCCTGGGGCGAGCTGCTCGACCTGGGTCCGGACGAGCGGCAGGTCGGCCGGGTCACGCTGGACCCGCCGCAGCATGCCCTCGCCCCGTCGGCGTTCGCCCGGCATCTGACGCTGGTACGGCAACGACACTCCGGGCACCGGGTGTTCAACGCCCTGGGCGCCGACCGGGTCGGCCGGCTCGGGTCGCTGACCGCCGAGCTGGCCGCGAGCGTCGACGAAAGGCTCAGCTCGTTCCTGGTCGTGCACCGGCCCTGCCTCGATGCCGTGGGCGGCCGCTGGCAACCTGGGTGCTACCAAGTCTGCGAGCAGGGGCTGGTGTTGGTCAGATCAGGCCTGGAGGCCACGGAGCAGCTCCAGCGCGGGCAGGACCCGATGGGCTGGCTCGCCCCGGACTACCTCAGCGCCTCGGCGACGGTGATCGTCGCGGCCCCGGTCGACGAGGCCACAGTCGGCCTGCGGCGGCTGCACGAAGTCACCGCCGCGGCGGCCCGGGTCGCGCACCGGGTCCTTTTGGGTGCGGCGGCGGCCGGGGCCGCCGGGCGGATCCACAACAGTCTGCGCGCCGACGTACTCGCCGCGGTGACCGGGGACGAACGGCTCGCTCCGCTGTTCCAGCTGATCGTCGGCTCCCCAGGCCCTGACGGGACCATCACCATCGACGTTGCCGAGGAGGAGTTCAAGGCGTTCAGCAGTACGAAAATCACCACACTCGCGGGGGAAACACGATGTTGATCACTGCTCTACAGAACACCGTCCAGCCGCTCGGCAACGCGACGACCGACCCGTTGCGGTCCGGGCAGGCGGGTGACGACCGATGTACCCGCTCCGCCCGGGTCCTCGACGCCATGGTCGATCTCGTGCTGCGCATCGGGTATCCGAAGATCAGCGTCCAGGACGTCGCCGAGCACGCGGGCATCGGCAAGGGCACGGTGTACACGCACTGGAACAGCAAAGAGGACATCATCGACGACGTACTGGTCCGGGAGTTCGACGAGATCCACGAGCAGTTCCTCGCACACCTGGCGCGCGACCGCCGACTCGCCGGCCTGCCCGGCGCCAGCTGCGTGCTGTACCGCCTGGTCATGGCGAACCCGATGTTGCGGGCCTACAACACCAGCGACGCACGTCTGTTGGGCACGCACGTGGCGGGACAGACGAACCCGGACGCCCTCGGTATCTCGCTTGTGTCGGTCCTGACGCGGCTGCCGTATCTGGAGTTGCTGCGGGACAACGGCCTGATCGTCGAGGCGGTCTGCTCCCAGGAGGGACAGCTGTCCATCGAGGCCGTCGTCAGCGGATTCGTCGCCCGCCTGGGCGTCGCGGAGGACTCGGAACAGGCCAGGATCTCCTCCCGTCTGATGGCGACGGTGCTGCGCCGCGCGTTCGAACCCGTCGGCCCGCCGGAGCCGGCGCGCCAGGACCGGGCGATACAGGCGCTGCTGGCCGCCCGCCCGCTGCGGTCCGGGACGTCGATGCGGGCGGCCGGGGCGCGCAGGACGGGCGAGCGATGACCCTGCGGGTGCCGGACTGGGCCCCAGCCCTCTACGAATCCCTGCATCGCAGCCCTGAACTCGGATTCGAGGAGCACCGCACCGCCGCCCTCCTCGCCGAAGTGCTCGGCCGCGAGGGCTTCACGGTGACCCGCGGGATCGGCGGCACCGGCCTGGTGGCGGTGCTCGACCGCGGCCCCGGTCCCGTCGTCGCGGCACGCGCGGAGCTGGACGCCCTGCCGCTGCGGGAACGCACCGGCAAGGCCTTCGCCAGCGAGGTCGACGGCGTGATGCACGCCTGCGGCCACGATCTGCATCTGGCGGCACTCGCCGGGGCGGCCGCACAGCTGGCGGCCCGTCCGGACCTGCCGCCCGGCCGGATCGTCCTCATCCTGCAGCCGGCGGAGGAACTCGGCACCGGCGCCGCCAGGATGGTCGAGGACGGCCTGGCCGAAGCCGTCCCACGCCCCGACCTCCTGCTCAGCCAGCATGTCTCGGCCATGGCACCGGTCGGCGTGCTCGTCTCCACACCCGGTACGGCGCTGGCCGCCACGGACACGCTCACGGTCACGGCAGACGCCCGGGGCGGGCACACCGGCTCACCGGACTCTGGCCCCGATCCGGTGCTGTTCGCCGCAAGCCTCACCCAGCGGCTGCACACCGTGGTGGGCCGTGACGTGCCCCCGTTCGAGCAGGCCGTGGTGTCCGTGCCCGGGATCGTGGCACCGTCCGCACCGGGCCTGCGCGCGCCCTGCGCCACTGTCACCGTCAATGTCCGCACCTTCGAGGAACGGGTGCGGGAGACGATCCTCGGCCGCGTCGATGCACTGGTGCGGGCGGAGGCCGCCGTCGCCGGACTCGTCTTCGGCGGCGACGTCCGGCTGACCCATGACACGCACGTTCCCCGGGTGGAGAACACGGCGCGGGTCCGCGACAGCCTGGCCGCGGTCCACGAGAGCCGACTGTCCGTACGCCACCTCACCGTCCCACCCGCGCTCGCCTCGGACGATGTCAGTGTCCTCGTCCGGGTCTTCGGCTGCCCCGCCGTGTACTGGTTCGTCGGATCCGGCGAGCCCGGCGGACGACTCGGCCCGGTGCGACCCGCGTGCCACACCGACGAGTACCTTCCCCACCCGGCGGCCCTCGCCGTCGCCACCGCCGCGATGCGTGAGGCATTGCTGGCCGGGCTGGCCGGCTACCTGTCCGAGCCGGCCGGTCAAGCAGATGCACCACGCCTGTCCGTCTGATGGACCGTCGGGTAATTGATAAGGCGCTCACGGTGAGTCGCCCGGGTGGGCGCCGGGCATGAGGACGGGCCCCGGGATGATCACGTAGTGCGTGCCAGTGTGAGAGGGCAGTATGAGGGTTGATGCCTGATTCGCCGCTTCGTCCGGGGTGAGCGGACAGGTCATGGCGACGCCAGGCGGCCTACGGCCGCGGCTGGGTGAACAAGCCCTGCTACAAGCGCCCCACCGCACGAGTCCGGCAGTTGGAGAAGCGCTTGCCGACCGAGCTCGGCGAGCGCGTCTGGTCCGTGACCGGGTTCGCGGCACCCACCGATATCGATCAACTCCAGCGGCGCATCACGATGCTGGAGCAGGAATTCGCCGACAAGCATGGTGAACTCGAAGAGAGAACCGAGGAGCTCGAGGCGGCCCGAGCCGCCAACCGGGAACTGACCAGGGCTCTGAATCACACGGGATGACCACAGCGGGCGGCCGAACCTCTCGGCCGCCCGCTGCATCGCACGATGGCTACTGCTCCTCGGTCATGCTCAACCAGCGCCAGATCGTCGCCCAGACCCGCTTGCCGGCACCGACGCCAACGCCCTTCGCAACGCACGCTGCGGCTTCATGGGCTACAGCCCCACCGAGGCCTGAACCGCTCTGTCGAGCGGCAAATTCCACTGGCGGCCAGCCAGCGAATGAACCTCGGAAGTCGGCTCCACCGCGAGGACTGGCCGCTTCTCGGTCTGTCGGCGCTCGTTCTTCTTCGGTACAGACGCCGGTACAGGCCGCTCGCGGCGGTCTTCTCGTCGGCATCCGATTGGTGGTTCTTCGTACACCAGGCGACCGTCTGCCGCCAGGTGAGCCCGTGCGGCGGCAGCGGATCGGTGAACATCAGGCAGGCGTGCGCGTTGCGGACGATCTCCACGTCGTTGTTCACCGCGTCCCGCAGCACGAGCTCCGGCTTCTCGCCGTCGATGGCCCGCCGGTCCTTTGCGGAACCGGCTCTGGTACTCCAGCTCCTGCAGTTCCTCCAGCGCGTCCCTCGTCGGGCCGAGGATCTGCTCGACGCAGTTTCGGCGAGCCTGCCAGCTGCCGCTCATGCCGTTCTCACGCCAGTAGATGCCGAAACCGCGCGGACCGTCGAACGTGCGAAACGGCCACGTCGGCGCCTTGAGGGCGAGACGTTCAAGGACGGCGCGGTGTGTCTTGACGACGACGGGCACGGTGCCGTCGTACAGGAGCCGGGTCAGCGCGATGGCCACGGTCAGGTCGGTGTGACCGTCTGGCACGCCGCACCGCAGCGACTCGATCAGCCAGACGTCGAGCACCCACGGCTCGCCCCACCCGTCGCCCCTGCTGAAGAACGCCCCCAGATCCACGCCCACCCCCGTCTTCCCGGACATCGTCGGCTCTGGACGGCGCGGCCACCAGAGGGCGTACAGGTACGGGCTCTTCGGTGCCTGCGGACCGGTGCCCTGGGCTCGAAATCCGTTTCAAGATTTTTGCCGCACTGAACACCGCCACCGGCGAGGTGATCGGCCAGATCCACCGTCGGTACCGCGCCATGGAGTTCAAGAAGTTCCTCGCCCGGATCGACAAGGAGGTGCCGGACGGGCTGGACGTGCATCTGATCTGCGACAATGCCTCGACGCACAAGACCCCCGCCATCCAGCGATGGCTGACCGCGCATCCCCCACTTCCACGTGCACTTCACCCCCACCAGCTCCTCCTGGCTCAACAGGTCGAGCGGTGGTTCGCCCTGCTGACGAGCAAGCACATACGGCGAGGCGTCCACAAGAACGTCCAGGCCCTGGAGAGGGACATCCGTACCTGGATCAAGACCTGGAACGAAGACCCGAAACCCTTCGTCTGGACGAAGACCGCGGCCGAGATCTTTGAACGCCTCGCAGGATATCTGAACCGAATCTATGACTCAGGACACTGGGCGCCGCAGCAGGCCGGTGGTACTTCGGCAGTGACGTGACCGTCGCGGGTCAGTTCCTCGACGACCTTCGCCTTGTTCGCCTTCGCGACCCGGGCGACGACCTCGGGCTGGCGCAGCATGCTGCGGGCCGCTGATACGGAAGTTTCGGGCGGGTGGTCCTCTCGGGGCGATGGGGCTCGGACGGGCGCGGGGAGGGTCGTCAAGCCAGCACGACTTTATTCACCTTTCCGTGGCGACTGCCCTGGCGGGCTATCGGGCAGCCTCGTTCTAGCGATACGGGCAACTCGTCATATGTCGCCTGTGTCAATGAAAAGGAGAATTTGATGGGTGGTCAGTCCATTCGGAGGGCTGCGATATCGGTTGTGCTGGCTGGTGGCGCTGTGGTGGGGGCCGTGGCCGCCGCTCCGGCAGCGCAGGCCGCTGTGCCGGCTGAGGCCGGCTACCGCTACCAGGCGACGGCGGGGCACGTGGTCTCTCAGGTGCCGCTGAACGTGCGCTACGGTCCCGGCACCAGGCACGGAATCGTCGGCAGTCTCGACAGCGGCAGCCGTGTGTGGATCGCGTGCAAGGCCGACGGCGCCAGCGTCCACGGCAACTACCGCTGGTACAAGCTCGCCGGCCGGGGCGGCTGGGTCTCGGCTCGCTACGTGAACAACAGGGGCTTCGTGCCCTGGTGCGCCGGCTGACCTGACGCCCCGCGTTGCACCCCGCCAGCACCCGGGTGGACGGACGCCGCCTTGCGGGCGGGGCGCAACCTGCCCACACCGCCGGTGACATCCGCGGCAGGCGAGCGTGATCCGCCGACCGGCCGAGGTCGCGCCGTCACTGCGTCAGGAAGGTGCGTCCTGGTGGGCGGCACCTGGTGTGCCGGGCCGCTGTCTGCGAATGCAGACGGCAATCCGATGCAACCGGTGCCAAAGCCCGGATCTGAGCAGTCAGTGCCGTGGACATCCATTCGAGGCGCTGCGCGCACCCGGAACAAGAAGGGGGACAGCATGCCGAACGTGACGCGGCGCACGCTACTGAGTGCGGCGGGCGTTCTCGGCGGGGGAGCGGCGTTGTCGATGCTGCCATTGAGCGTGCGCAGGGTGGTGGCGGCCGGACCGACAGGCGGCGGTTCGCTGGCGGACGTCGAGCACGTGGTCCTGCTCATGCAGGAGAACCGCTCTTTCGATCACTACTTCGGAACTCTGGCCGGGGTGCGGGGATTCGACGACCCTGACGCGCTGCGACTTGGCACCGGCCGGTCGGTGCTCTTCCAGCCGGATGGGGACCACCCCGACGGCTATCTGCTGCCGTTCCATCTGGACACCCGTAGAACCAGCGCGCAGGCAATCGGGTCGACCAGCCACACTCGTAGGGTGCAGCACCAGGCGTGGAACGGCGGCAGGATGGACCAGTGGCTGCCCGCGCACCGGGCCGCGGACGGCGCACGCGGTCCGTACGTCATGGGCTACTTCACGCGCCAGGACATACCGTTCCACTTCGCGCTGGCCGAAACGTTCACTGTCTGCGACCACTACTTCTGCTCGGTGATGGGTCCGACCTGGCCCAACCGCATGTACTGGATGACCGGCACCATCGATGCCGCAGGCAGGCATGGCGGCCCGGTCCTGGACAACACCGCCCCGGCCGGCGGTTACACCTGGACGACCTATGCCGAACGTCTGCATGCGGCCGGCGTCAGCTGGAGGGTCTACCAGCAGAGCGACAACAACGGCTGCAACATGCTCGCGCAGTTCGCCCGGTTCCGTAAAACCAAGGCCGGCGACCCGCTGTACGACAACGGCATGGCCTTCAGGCCCACGGGAACCTTCGAGGACGACGCTCGCAACGACCGTCTGCCCACGGTCTCGTGGATCATCGCTCCCGCGGCTCAGTCCGAGCATCCCCATTACCTTCCGGCCGCGGGCGCCGACTTCGTCGCCTCCAAGATCGAGGCGATCGCCTCCAACCCGAAGGTATGGGCCAAGACCGCCTTCATCCTCAACTACGACGAGAACGACGGCCTGTTCGACCACGTGCCACCGCCCACACCCGCTTCAGGCACTGCGGACGAGTTTGTCGCCGGCCTGCCGATCGGCGCGGGCTTCAGAGTGCCGTGCATCATCATCTCGCCCTGGACGATGGGCGGCCGGGTCGCAGGCGAGATCTTCGACCACACCTCCTGCCTGCGATTCCTTGAACGGGTCACCGGAGTCAGGGAACCCAATATCAGCGATTGGCGCCGCCGCACCTTCGGCGACCTCGCCTCGGTCTTCGCCTTCCCCCACCCGAACCCGAACCCGTGGCGCCGCCCGCTGTCCGCCGTGGTCCCGGTGCTCGGCCGCGAGCAGCCCGCACCCCCGCCGCCGCGACTACCGGACACTGCCGAACAGCTCAACCAGGCCAAGCGGCAGGCCGGCGCCCTGCCCGCACCCACCGTTCCTGGCCCCGGTCGGCAGATCCCGCCCCGGCAAGAACCCGGCAGCCACCGACAGCGCTGAGTGTGAGGCCTGCATACCTGCCAGCCCTCCGGCAGCGGACGGTTCTGCCACTCGGCGACCGCGTCTTTGACGAAGCCGTGCAGGCCCGCGGACTGGTGCCAGGGGTCGCCACCGGTGACATGGATTCGCTCGACCGAGGCCCGGGACCGTCGCGTACACCGTGGAAGGGATCTCTGCCACGCTTGCGTAGTCCAGGTCCAGCCGGGTGGTCCCGCCGCTTTACACCAGGACACCGGTCGCGGTGTCGAAGAACGCCATGTGCCGCACAGACTGCTGGAATTGGGCGCTTTCGACAGCAGGTTCGGCTCCACCTTGAACCAGCGGTCGCCGTCCCGCCGGCCGGCATCGACGGCAGTGCCCTCTGCCGCCACCGCAGCGCGCAAATCCGGAGTCGCCAGGAATCGGTCAGTCAGACCGGCGTCCAGGTCGGCGACTTCGGCAATCTGCCGCAGCAGGGTCATGTCCCCTGTAGTGGTGTAACCGCGTCGGGGGGATCTTCGGTCGTGGGGTAGATCGAGTCCATGCCGCCTTTGGGGAGGTAGCTGCGGGG
>NZ_JBSFXG010000062.1:0-35867 GCF_053595235.1 Streptomyces sp. NPDC002520
CGGTGGACCGCTTCACATCGAGCACAGCGGTGTATGTGACACTGGTCGGCACGTGAGGCCCCTCGGTCGGATCTTTCTGTCGCAAGATCGTTCCTGCCAGGGGCCTTACGCCTGCCCGGACTTGGGGATACCGCGCGACGAGCCTCGCGTTCACAGACGGTGGCCGACGGTTACTGGGAACAGCTCAGTAGTCGTCGATGTCGTCGAAAACACTTCGGTGGTAAGTAGTGGCAGGATTCGGTTTAGTCTCAGGAATGTGGTTGGCGGGCGGGATATTGGGTTGCGGCTTGCGCTCTTGTTCTTCGTCGGCCTCTAATTTTTCATCTTCGATGAGTTCATCTATTTCTGCGAGTAGTCTGTTGAACTCTTCGGCTATTTCTGGCTGGTCCGCGAGTGAGTCGCGGTAAGTCTCCAGACTCTCTCGAAGTGGTGCGTAGTGCTCTTCTGGTGTTTGTTCTCTGTTTCCCCAGCGATTAAAACTCCAGTCCGATAGCAGGGTGGAAGTCGGCGAGAGTAGCTCGTTCCTAACTTCCTCCCCAATTGCCTCCCTCTCTTCTTCGGAAAGGATGACATTCCAGTGTGGTGTATCTACCCAGCCCGAATCCGGGACCGAGACGGCGTACTCGGTGAGGTTCTGAATTATTTCTTCGTGCTGCTCTGTGCTGATGAGTTCCGCTTGGTGAAGACGTGCCAGTACCTCAGGCTTCCGGTCGGAGCCCAGGTAAATCCCGAAGTTCATCATGTCGGGGACGAAGTTGGGATCCGTCTCGGTGTAGTATTTTAGGAATGCGTCGGAGCATCGGGTGGTGAAGAAATTACACCAAAGGAAATCGTCCCAGTGGTCCTTTCGTCGCCTGGGCTCGAGCTCCTGGAGCCGCTTGGTAACGAAGGGGTAAAGGCTTGATGGGACTTTAACCAGGGTTCCACGCTGCTTGTCACTCCCGCAGTCGAGTTTGGTGAGCATTTCTTCTAGCTGCAACCCAGAGAGGAAGACGCCGAGGAGGTTGGGGTTTGCGGCCAAGAGTTCGGCGAACCCCTCTTGGAGGGTAGGGTGACGGAATGACCATCCTGTCGTGGTCTCATTTCCTGGAGAGGATGAGAATCGCAGGAAGGTTCCGGTAAGTGAATTAAGGGCACGGTCGATGCCTGCAGGGGAGCTGCCGAGGCGAACGATGACGTCCTGTTGAGCGGCGTCGAGGGCGAGCGGGGAAAGCGGGTCTTCGAACTTGAGCGGTGCAGTTCGGTGCCTGCACTGACTGTCTGTCACGGTCTGTGATCGGCAGGCTGGTTGCACCCTGAATGCAGGACGCCCGTGGTCCTGGTTGATCATTTCTGTTCTCTACGCAGAAGGATCACCGGGGAGCCACGGGCTTGGTCAACGATACGACGTTGCTGCTGGACCTGGACGGGGTGTCCGTCATCCGGGTCGAGCGGCTTGCGGACGGTACCCGCCGGGTCCATCTGGCCACGGCGGACACCTCGGCCAGGGCATGCCCGGCCTGCGGGGTCTTCGCGTCCCGGGTGAAGGGGGCGGCGACCACCCGGCCGCGGGATCTCCCGTACGGAGAGCACGGGTTGGAGTTCTTGTGGCACAAACGCCGCTGGTGGTGCCGGGAGGCGTCCTGTCCCCGGAAGTCGTTCACCGAGCAGATCCCCCAGATACCGGCGGGGGCCCGGCTGACCGAGCGGCTGCGGTGTGCGGCCGGACGCCGGGTCCGTGATGCCGGCTCCACCGTCGTGCAGGCGGCCCGCGACCTCAATCTGTCCTGGCCGGTGGTGATGGATGCCTTCCGCACCGCCGCCGCGGGGGTGACCGAGGCAGAGCTGCCCGAGGTCTCAGTGCTGGGCATCGACGAGACCCGGCGCGGCCGCACCCGCTGGGAGCAGGATCCCGACACCGGGAAGTGGCAGCTGACGCGGGACCGCTGGCACACCGGGTTCGTTGACGCGCTCGGCACCGGCGGGCTGCTCGGCCAGGTGGAGGGCCGCACCGTTGCCGACGTCCTGGCCTGGCTGTCCACCACGCCCCTGACCTGGAGACAGCACATCCGCTACGTCGCCATCGACATGTCAGCCACCTACCGGGCCGCCGTGCGCACCGGTCTCCCGGACGCCATCGTCGTCGTCGACCACTTCCACGTCGTCCAGCTCGCCAACAAGATGCTCTCCCTGGTACGGCGCCGCACCACCGCCCAGGTCCGCGGGCGGCGCGGACGCGCCACCGATCCGGAGTGGAAGGCCAGACGACGCCTGCTACGCAACCGGGAAGACCTCACCGACGAGCAGTTCGAACGGATGTGGAACCCCCTGCTCGACGAGGGGAAGATCGGACAGATCCTGCTGACCGCGTGGATCGCCAAGGAGAGCCTGCGTACCCTCCTCGCCCTGGCCCGCACCGGCGCCGACCGCCACCGCATCGGCCATGCCCGATGGAAGTTCCTGACCTGGTGCGCGGACTCCGACATCCCCGAAGTCCGCACCCTCGCCGCCACCGTCGACCGCTGGTGGCCCGAGATCGCCGCGTTCATCGACACCGGACACAGCAACGCCAAGAGCGAGGGCATCAACCGTGTGATCAAACTCGTCGCCCGCAACGCGTTCGGGTTCCGCAACGCTGACAGCCAGCGTCTACGGACACGCTGCGTCACGACACGACGGACCCGCGGACACCTCCGCACCGCTTAACTTCGAAGACCCGGGAAAGCAGGATCTCCCCTGCTTGGTAAGTCAGTGCGAGAGCAGCCCTCTCGTCTGGTCCGAGCTCCGTGTAGAGGTCGCGTAGGAACGCTGTTGGGCGACGCATGAAGTCGGTGATGCCGTGTTCGCTCAGTTTCAGGTGGCGGGTGAAAGCTTGCCTGCCTAGGCGTCGAGCTACTTCGGGGTGGAACGGGTTCTGAGCGGCCGCCTCTTCCAGGTGGGGTTTCATTTTGCCGCGTACTTCTGTGGGTTGGTCACCGAGGCTGATGTGGTTGTAGAGGATCTGGCGGCGTTCGTGCAGGGGCAGTTGGGCGACATCGACAACTACTTGCTGCTCGTGTAGCAGGGGGTAGGCGTATTCCTTCAGGTGCGGGCGTGCGTCGCGGTAGATGTAGTCGCGTGAGGTGAGGACGATCTTGGCTCCGCCGTGGACCGCGGTCATGACTTGGCACATGTGGCGAGACCAGTTATCGGTGAGCTGGGATTCGTGGCGGACGGCGCCGAAGGCATCGTCGATCCAGAAGAACTGGTTTGGCTCGTTGGGATTCCAGTGGCGTACGAGTTCGGCGGCGTCGTGGGCGTTGACGGTGAGGCAGCCCCAGGCGTCGAGGGCGGTCATGGCCAGGGTGGCGGCGATGACGGATTTGCCGACGGCAGGTTCACCGAGTAGGAGGACAAAGCCGTGTTGTTGGACAGCCTGTGCGGCACGGCGGTAGGTATCGGTGACGACGAAGGTGGCCAGCTCTTCTCGTAGGTAGGAGAGCAGGTATTGAGCTTGGGTGTAGGCGCGTTCGTCGAGGACTTGGGAGAGGTCGCCGAGTCCGTAGACGCGGGGGACGAAGGTCCGCAGGCGCTGGCGGGTGGCGATGGTGTCGCAGATCCATTGGCCGTCGAGGACCAGCGGGTACGCGACGCCGGCATCGAGCAGCCGTCGTCGGATGGTGGCTTCCGAGCTGCCGCTGACCCGCGCGTTGGTGAGCAGGACGTAGCTGCCGCACAGGCCCCGTTCCACCAGAGCCTGGACTTTGGCGAACTCGTCGTCGAGATCCGAGGGCGCGAGGGTGGTGTCGGCTTTCTTGGTGTGTTTGCACTGCAGGACGAATGGGCCGTCGGGGACGTCCTGGACGCCGATCGGGTCAGGTGGCTGTTGCCAGGTGCCGTAGAAGGCGCCGTCGCGTCCGCCGTCGTTGGAGTCGGCGAAGGTGTGCACGGACTGCGCCCACACTTCGCGGAGTACTGCTGCGCACAGGTCCTGGAATGCTCGCCAGCCCAGCGTGTGCAGGGCGAAGTCGGGGGAGCCCGGTGCTGCGACTGTGCCTTTGCGGGGGTGGTCGGTCACTGTGGCTGGTCCTCGGCGGGGCCGTTATGGGGGAAGCGGACGGGGCGTTTGAGGTTGTTGCCGTGGGTCCAGGGCAGGGCGCCGTCGTGCTGGAGGCGGCCGACGACGATGCCGGGGGCGATGCCGGCCTGGCGGGCGAAGGCTTTGATGTTGTCGAAGGGCATGGGTCTGCGGGCGAGGCGTCGGTATGCGGCGTTGTGCTCGGGCGGGATGAGGGTCTGGGCTGCGAAGGCGTCGGCTTCTTCTTCGCTGCGGTCGCCTTCGGGTGTGCGTTCGTCGGCGCGGTCGGTGTTGTCGAGGAAGGTCAGTCTCTTGCCGTGCAGGAGGGTGTGTCCGATCTCGTGGAAGACGGTGAACCAGAAGTGGTCGTCTTTTTTGAACCTGTCGCTCAGGGCGATTGCGACTTTGTCGGGGGTGAGCCAGCGGGTGACGCCGGAGACGCTGGTCAGGGGAGGGGCGGGGAGGAAGACGACGGCTACGCCGGCCTGGGCGCATAGATGGGTGATGCGGTTGGGCCAGGTTGCCGGGTCTTCCAGGGTGAGGGCGCGCAGGCTGGGCAGGAGGGCGGTGAGGGCAGCGCGGTCGAACGGCTGGCAGGGCAGGGCGCGGGCCTTGAGTTCTGCCTGGCGCAGCCATACCGCGGTGGCGTAGTCGTCGGTCTTCAAGACGGTGGAGCGGCGGAAGGCAGTGCGGTAGCTGCGCCAGAGGTCTTCGGCGATGCCTGGGTCGGCGACGCCGAAGAACGCCAGCAGACGCTGGAGGTTGTCCGCGCTCCTGTCCTTGGTCGGCAGGATGTTGCGCTTGACGAGCTCGGTCAGTGAGAAGTTGTCGAGCCAGTCGATGCGCTTGCTGAGCTGCTGGAGCTCCTGCTGGCGGGTGACGTGGGTACGCCAGGCGGCTTCCAGTTGGTTCCACATGGAGGCCGGGATGCCGGTCGCGCGCTCGAGGAGGAGCGCGGTCTCGGGGGTGAGGACCGCGGTGCCCTGGACGATGTGGTTGATGTGCTTGGTGGACAGGCCGGTACGCCGGGCGAGGTCGGCCTGCGGGATGCCGAGTGCTTCCAGCTGTTCTTTGAGGGTCTCGCCGGGTGGCTGGGCGGAGTCGGGCGCGTAGACGAAGGGCGGGGCGGGGGGCGGGGTCACGGGTGGTGCCTCTCTGAGGTCGGGGAGGCGGGGGTGGCGGGGGCGGTCATCGCGTGATGGCGATCGCGGTGACTATCAGGGCGCGTACGGAGTGTTCGTCGAGGGTGCCGTCGTGGTGAGTGGCGGGCGGGTCGTCGCGGGGGCGTACGACGAGGTGGCCGTGGTCTCCGAGCGAGACGATCCGGCTGACGCCGCTGTCGGTTGGGTCGGGCCGTAGCCGGGCGGCCGCGAGGTGATGCAGGTCGGCCAGGTGGTCGGCGGCGGCCATCTGGCCGAGGCGTCTGTGGAGCGTGACGGCGGCCTCCGGTCCGTAGCGCGTCCGGCGTGCCGCGTCGCTGTTGCAGACGCGGGCGAGCTCCGCGTCGTCGAAGGCGATGTCCACCGGCAGCCCCAGAGACCTCTTGCGTATACCTGTCGCTTCCATGCTACTCTCTCGATCAAGAAAAGTTTCATTGACCTGATAGGTACATAAAAATCTCCTCGCGATGGAGCGTTTTTGCAGGTCAGATCGGTTAGCTCCGGAAGGAGATACGTCATGCCGGGCAAGTCCAGCAAGGCGAGTGGGGCCAGCGGGAAGCGTGGTCGGAGTGCGGTCACGGGGCGGTTCGTGAAGCAGTCGACGGTGCGTAGGCACCCGTCGACGACGGTGAACGAGCGCGCGTCGCGCGGCTCGAAGAAGAGTAAGTAGGCGGGCTTCGAGCCCGCCTTTCGCATATCCCGGCCCGCTATGGAGGGCCGGGGAGAGGAGGTCGTCATGACGACTGCGGACATCCAGCAGCAGGAGACTGGCCGGAAGACGGTGACGGTCACGGTGGACGGCGAGCCGGTGGAGGTGCCGAAGCGTACGACGCCGAACGCGATCCTGGGCCTGGCGGGTATCGACGCGGGCACGCACTACCTGGTCCAGATCATCGGTCGGCACCAGCACTCGTTCGCCGGCCGCGGGGAGGAGGAGATCACCGTGCACGAGCGGGAGACGTTCGTGTCGGTCTCCACCGGCCCGACCCCGACCGCATGACCGCGGTGGTGCCGGAGGCGGGGCCCGCGGGGATGCTTGCGGGCCTGCGCCGCGCCGGCTACACGGTGGAGCAGACCGGCAACTTCGCCGTCTTCGACTACCTCGTCGAGGTCGGCCCGCAGGCCGGGACGACGGTACGCATCGGCCTGGAACTGGTACAGGACTGGCCGCTGTCAGCCCCGCACGGCCCGCACATCACCCCCCGACTGGGGCACCCCCACGGCGCCGTGCACACCTCTCCGCTGGGGCAGGAGTGGGAGCACTGGAGCCGGCCGCCCGCCGACTGGGCGCAGGACCGCACCGTCCGCGGCTATCTGCGGCACCTGCGCACCTTGTTCGCGCAGCTGGAGAACGGACCCTCCGCATGATCAGCCGCTTCTCGGTCGCGATGACCGGCGAGGTCGCCCAGCACCTGACCGGCCAGCTGCGCCGTGTGGACGGGCAGGAGGACTGCTGCTTCGTGCTGTGGCGGCCGAGCACCGGCGCCAGCCGTACCACTGCCCTGCTCACTGGGGTGGTGCTGCCGCAAGAGGGCGATCGGATCGCGCACGGCACGGTGGACTTCACCAGCGGCTACTTCCTGCGCGCCGTCGCCCTCGCGGCCGAGCACGGCCGTGGGCTCGGCTTCATCCACGCCCACCCCAAGGGCTGCGGGTGGCAGCGCCTGAACGGCATCGACCATGAGGCCGAGGCGTCCTTCGCCGCGCAGACCCAGGTGATCACCGGCCGTCCGCTGGTCGGGCTGACCTTCGCGGGCACCGATGCCGGCTTCGGCGCCCGCGTCTGGCAGCAGCAGGCTCCCCGCCGCTACGCCCCCACCGAGGCGGAGAGCGTCCGTGTGGTCGGCGGCCGCCTGACGGTCACCGTCAACGACCGTCTTCTCCCTGTGCCGACGGTGACGAACCGGCAGTTGCGCACCGTCTCCGCCTGGGGACAGACAACCCAGGACGATCTGGCCCGCCTGCACGTCGGTGTCGTCGGATGCGGCTCGGTCGGCATGCTCGTCGTCGAAGCCCTGGCCCGCACTGGTATCCAGCGCCTGAGCCTGTTCGACTTCGACACCGTTGAGGAGGTCAACCTCGACCGGCTCCATGACGCCACCATCCGTGACGTGCGCCTGCACCGGGCCAAGGCTCATCTCGCCGCCCGAACCGCCAGCCGCGCGGCCACCGCCACCAACTTTCGTACGGCACCGTACGAGCTGAGCGTGGTCGAACCTGCCGGGTTCGCCGCCGCAGCCGACTGCGACGTGATCTTCTCCTGCGTCGACCGGCCCTGGCCCCGCGCCGTCCTCAACCTCCTCGCCTATACCCACCTCATCCCCGTCGTCGACGGCGGCATCGCCGTCGACGCCCGCGGCGGACGCCTGCGCGGCGCCGAATGGCGCGCCCACATCGCCGCCCCCGGACGCGCCTGCCTGGAATGCCTGGGCCAGTACGAACCCGCCCACGTCAGCGCCGAACGCGACGGCTCCCTCGACGACCCCGCCTACATCATCGGCCTGCCCGGCGACCATCCGCTGCGCCGCAAGGAGAACGTCTTCGTCTTCTCCGCCAGCGCCGCGGCCGCACAGTTGAACCAGTTCATCACCATGACGACCGCGCCGGGCGGGATCGCCGATACCGGCGCTCACCTGTACCACCTGACCACCGGCACCCTTGAGCGCCACGAGGACGGCTGCGAGGTGGGCTGCCCCTACGACGGCATGCTGCGAGGGCTCGGCGACGACGCTCCCGTCACCGTCACGGGACGGCATCTGGCCGCCGAGCAAGCCCGCGCTGCACGTGGTCTTGCTGTACGCCGCTGGCCGCTTCGAGCTCGGCGCGCCGTCGATGATCTCCTGCTCCGCCTCTGATGATCCGGTGGGATACGGGATGCGAGACGGCCAGAGGTGTTCGCTCGGCCGGTCCGGCTCGCGGAACCGGGTGCCCGTGCGCAACCTGATTACGTTCCGCCAGGCTTCAAGTGCTACTGAAGGAGGCTTCGTTGGCGTGAGGCATAGACCGGTCAGGGCCTCTGGCTTGGCAGTGACAAACCCTGGTCCCAGCCGATAATCGTCATGCATCGGAGAGTATGGAGGGGTTGTGGGGGCGGGATGGACGGCTTTACTGGTGGCCGTGGTTGGTGTGGTTGGCACCTTGGGTGCCTCACTGTTGACACAGAGCCGTGCGGACCGCACCAAGCGGATGGAGATGCAGGCGGCTGCGGAGCAGCGACGCGAGGAGCGCGACCACGCAGAGGCCATGCTCGAGACGGAGCGGGCCCGACACCGTGCTGAGGAATCCATCGCATTGCGCAGGACGTGCTACATCACGCTCAACACGGCAGCCCGCCAGTACCTGACGGCACAGGTCGACTTCATGCACGCGCTGCGTAACGGGACAGCGATTGAGGCCGCGCTTGAACAGCTTGAGGCCCGCCGTACGACACTTCGGGAAAGCTACGCCGAGGCGCAGATGATCGTCCCCCTGCAAGTAATGGCAGGAGCCGGCGCAGCCAGCAGGCGTCTGAACGCCGGCTACGGACGGCTGAAGCAGGTCGCCGCGAGCACTCCTTACAACCAGGAAGACCTGGACACATTCGAAGCCGGCGTCGAACAGTCGTGGGCGCTCCTGTCCGAGATGCGGCAGCAGATGCGGTTCGACCTCGGGGTGGACACAGAGCCCGCGTCTGGCATTGGCCTTTGACGACCACACTGGCGCATCAGGCGCGCACCGGAGAAGAAGCGACTGCTGATGGGGCTCTACAAGGGCATGATCGAGGAGCAGGACGACCAGGGCTGGTGCTTCACCGATCAATACGTGTGCACCGGCTGTGTGAACGACGACGTCCTCGAAGCGGTGCTGAGCGTCGCCGAGAATGATGAGGACGCCTGCAGCTTTTGCGGACAGTCTCCGGCCGCTGGGCTCGATGTTCTGCTGGAGACGTTCGTCGCAGCCATCCACACCGAGTACCGATCCGCTGACGACGAGGGTGTCTCCTGGGACGGCAGAGAAGGCGGCTACCAGTGGACCATCCTGGATACGTGGGAGGTGGTCGAGGACTGTGGCGGCTCAGATGTCCTCGTGGGTGAAGGCCTTTTGGACGCCGTATGCGATGCCATCATCGACCAGCCGTGGGTGCCTGTCGACTTCATCGCCCCTCGCCGTGATGAGGCTCTTCGCGATGGGTGGGCCCGTTTTTGTGAGCAAGTGCAGTACCGCACCCGCTACGTTTTCTGGCTGCGGGAGATGGAGGAGGAGTGGCTGGGAGCCGGCGAGGTATCGGCCAGTCGCATTCTTGACCACGTGGGCGACCTCATCGACAGACTCGGTCTCGTCAAGGAACTGCCCGCCGGCACTCGCCTGTGGCGTGCGCTGACCCACGACGAGCCGCAGGTCGACTGGAAGGCGCGGCGCCTGGGCACAGCGCCACGTGAACACGCGCGGCAGGCCAACCGTATGAGCCCGGCAGGTATCCCCATGTTCTACGGGGCGATCGACGCCGAAACCGCGGTCCAGGAGACCTCACTACGCAGTGAGGAATCCTGGGCGACGGCCGCAGCCTTCGAGACGTCCGCTCCCTGTACCGTCGTCGACTTCACAGACCTGCCGCCCGTGCCCTCCCTGTACGACCTCGACCGAGCGGCGGACCGCCGCCCTCTCATCTTCCTGAGAGACTTCACCGCACAGCTGACCAAGTCCGCGCGTTCCGCCTACGAGCAGATCGACTACGTTCCAACCCAGGTGGTAACCGAGTACCTCCTGCACGTCTTCCGCCCCCAGACGCCGGTCTCCGGCCTGCTGTATACCTCCTCTTTGACCGGCGCGATGGCTGCCGTTCTCGATGTGCCAAACGAACGCTGCGTCGACTGCGGCACCGAAGCGCCTGGCCAAGGGGATAGCAGCCTGTCCCTCGTGCTCGACTCCGCCTCACGCCGTACGGTCCCTGTCCGCCGCGATTCCTGACTCTTCCGGCAACCATCCGATATCTCCGGAGGAACTGGCGTAGAGGGTCATCTCGATAGCCACGGCGGCAAATACTCCCCCCGTCGGCAACCAGCACAGAAAAGGAGTTGCTGGTGTTTTCCGTTGGTCCTTCGAAGCCCTTCGTAGAACGGTTGGGTGCCTTCATCGCTGATCCTCAGGCCGTCGTGGATCTGCGGCGGTACTTCGGTATCGGTCTGCCGCCCGACGCGGTGCCGTTCACCGGCAGCCGGTTCGAGCATCTGGCCGGTGGGGGAGACCGGCCGGGGATCGCCGATCGGATCACGGCGGAGGACCTGGTCGCGGTGCAGACCTTGTCGGTCACCGTTCCGGCGCCTGTTGCGCTGGACATTCTGGAGGGCCGCCTCGGCGTGCGACTGTCTGGCCTGCTGCAGGCCATTCCCAGGGACATCGACATGGCTGATGCTGATGCGTCGGTCCTGGCAGACGGCTCGCCGGCGGACCAGGCCTGGAGTCTGCTTTGTGACCAGTACGGGGTCAACTGGGTCATCGCTGGGAAGCTCCTGGCGCGTAAGCGTCCGCGGTTGCTCCCGGTCTATGACCGCGTCGTCCGCTGCGCCGTCGGCCGGCCGTCGTCCTTCTGGCTCGCCCTCCACACTGCGCTGCGTGAGGACGACGCGGCTTTGCACCGCCAGCTGCTCGAGCTGAGGCAGGCCGCAGGGTTGCCCGATACGGTGAGCGCGTTGCGGGTGTGCGATGTGGTGGTGTGGATGAACCACCGTGCTCTGGGCCACCCCTGCCCCTGAAGATGCCAACCCCCAGCGCGACCCGAGGGCACGTTCTGGCGTATGAGGGTGACGGACTTTACCAACTGTCGCCTGGGTGTGCGGGACGTTCGTGTGGAGTGGTCCGGGGACGTGGGGGAGGGGTGTGGACTCGGGGCCGGAGGGTGCCGCCGGCGGGGTGGTCTTGGCTCTGGGTCTGGAGAGGCGGCAAGCGGGTGGGTGGTCGGTTGGTGGTGGCGAGTTACGGGTGCAGGAGATCGTTCGCGGGGGCGGGCGGGTTTCCTACACGGTCGTCGACACGGACTGTTCCATCGTGGTGGAGGCGGACGGGTTCCTGCGTACCTGTGCGGCGGGTACGGACCGTACGTACGCGTATGTGCTGGTGGATCATCTGCGGTGGCTGCGGTTCGCGGGCCTGGACACAGGAGCAGTGTCGCTTGAGGATCTGCGGCACTACATGGCGGCCCTCGGGGCGGATTACCCGGGGCCGTTCGGGCTGCCGTGGCGGGAAGGGAAACGCCCGTACGGGCACAGCGCGTTGAAGACCGCGGCGGCCTGCCTGAAGGGCTTCTACCTCCGCCTGGGCACCCTCGGCGTGAACCCCGCACTGGCCGAGGCACTGCGCGTGACGCGGCTGCCGACGCGGGCGGATCGGCGGCGGGCGATGCTCGGGCACGTCCTGCACAGCATGCCTGCCAACCCTCTGGCTCCGGCGGAGCGGGTGCGCCGGCATCCGAAGATGCTGCCCGAAGGCGCCCGGGATCTGCTTCCTCCAAGCCGACGCCCCCGACGCCGGCCACGACCCCACCGTACTGCGCCGTGAGCACGCCGAGCGGTTCGTCGCCGACCAGCGCCACCGCGCCCGCCACGGCCTGCCGTCTCTGGGCATGGTCCTGGTCGACGGACGATCCCCCACCGTCACGGACCTGAGCTGCCAATTCGTCTTCAATCAAGCCCGCAAGCTGCTCTACAGCGCCATCACCGCCGGCCACGCCGAACGCCTCGGCATCGACACCGGCTTCCTGACCGCCATCCCCTTCGGCGGCACTGGCCTCAAGCAGCGCTCCCGCAACCCCTTCAGCGACGACGTCGCCCGCGCGCTGACCGACGAGACCAACCTGCGCCGCCTGGAGGAACTCGACCTCAACGACCGGGGCCTGCGGGACATCTGGGAAACCATCGTCGCCACCGGGCGCCGTTGCAGCGAGGTCGTCGGACTGCGGCTGGACTGCATCGGCCGCTACCGCGGTCTGGCCATGCTGTGGCACGACCAGACCAAGGTCGGCAACTACAACGAGGGCATCCGCATCCCCGAACCCGTCTACCACCGCCTCGATGCCCGCCGCACCAAGACACTCCAGCTCTTCGAAAAGCGCTACGGCCGCACCCCAGCAGCTACCGAACGTCCCGGCCTGGCCCTGTTCCCCTCCCGCGTTCGCAACCCCAACGGCCGGCAGCCAATCTCCTACGGCCATTTCAACCAGCGCTTCAAGACCTGGATCGTCGGCCTCGACCTCGGCGGCGCGTACGTCGCCCACCAGGCCCGCCACACCCTGGCCACCAATCTGCTGCGCGCCGGCGCCACACTCACCCACATCCGTCGCTACCTCGGCCAACTCTCCGAACGCATGGCCGAGCACTACGTCAAGATCACCAACAGCGACCTCGAAGACGTCCTGAACACAGTCTGGGTAGCTGGGCCCGGTGCCCCCCCAACCCAGGCGAACTCCTTTCCGGCGACACCACCCCCATTGTGGATTCCCGGTTCTGATCTGGGGCGCGTTGGGATCTGAGCTGGGCACACGCGTTCAAGCTGGATGGCCCGAACCGAAGCGCACGTGGGGCCTGGCCTGTGTGGGTTGTGTTCTGTATAGCTATGGCCAATGCTATGCAGAGCTGTGAGTTCGTGATGGAGCTGGAAAGTCGCAACTAGCGCTGGAATCCCTATGGGCTTTCTCTCATTTGTGCAGGTCAGAGGCATGCGAGGGAGCGCGGTGTCGCAGGTCGGGTGGCCGACGCGTCGGCTTGAAGGACAGGCGGTCGGCCTGCTCGGCGGGGTGTGTCAGGGGTGGTCTTGTGTCTGTCGAGCAGCGAGATCCTCGATGATGCTGGACTGCTCGCGAATGTCGTCTGCCTGCGCGGGGGTGGGCTCGTACTGTGTGAGGCTGCTGATCTCTGCTCTGGCCGCAGCGATGTCTCCGGTACGGGCGAGGACCACGGCTCGGTGAGACCTGAGTCCGACGATGAGTTCGGGCAGGTTGTAGGCCTGGGTGATGGGCAGGAGCTGCCGGTCGATCAGGCTCAGGGCGGCCTGGGTTTCGTCGAAGCGCAGCAGGGTCTCGACCACGTCCTGGCCGAGGTCGACGGCGGACCGCCAGGCCCCGGCGATCATGTAGAGCTTCATCGCGGGGAACGCAGCGCTGCCGTAGTCGAGTTTGAGGTGACGGCAGCACTTGACATGCATGGCGAAGCAGTCGGCGAGGCGTTTGTAGTCGTCGGGTGTCTCGCTGTCCGAGCAGGCTTGCTGCAGTGCCTCGATAGGTCCGTGGAGGTCGGCCGGGGCCAGGCCGAGGTGATCGCAGTATGCGTCAGCGAGCTCTAGGGCCTCGGGGCCTGCGGCTCGGTAGCTGCCCGCGTGGTAGAGCCCCTGAACGTAGCCGTAGCGCAGGGCTCGCTCCAGGAAAGAGGGGGCGGGAAGTTCAGCCAGGGCTGTCCTGAATGCGACATCGAGGGCTTCGATGTCACCGGTGTGCCCGTGCAGAGGGAACTGGCGGGTGGCCACCAGGACCTTCTCGCGTGGTCCGATCCCGCTGCCGCCCTCTGAGACGAGGGCTTCCATGGCGTGGACGTGGCGTGCGTAGGCGTCCCAATCGGTGTCCCCGTATGCCCAGGTGGCCATCGCACTGTGCGCATCAAGGCGGTCGACGGCGTCCCGACCCGGGTCCTGCGCCACGTCCGCGATCACCGTGCGCAGTTCGCGTGGGAAGCCACCCTCGTAGAAGCCCTCTTGGCTGGTGATCTCCAGCAAGAGGTCGATCTGGCCGGTATCGGCGAGCAACCGCATCCAGCGGGCCAGCCGCGGCAGCTCCCTGTGACCCTCGAGGAGATCAGCCAGGGTCTGCTCGACACGGCGGGCGGCTTCCTCAGGCAGGTCATACGATGCAAGGAGGGCCAACGGTGCGGCCGCATCGTGGAGTTTGGCGAGACCGTCGGCGAATGTCTGTACGAGGCCGAGGCCTGCGAGTTCGCGAACGGCCCCGGCCGCGGTAGCGGGACGTGTCGGTCCCGCGGCTGCCGCCAGCTGCTGCAATTCCGGGCTGCTCAGGGGAACTTCGGCGATGGCCATGAGGCCGGCCATCGTGCGTGCCGGCACGGAAAGGTGCCCGAGGGTCTCTGCCAGGATGCGTTCCTGGGCCGTGGGGGCGAGGTGGGTCTGCTCCTGCACCGCCGCGCAGAAGGCGGCACCGTCACCTGCGTAGAGAGTGCGGGTGAGCGCCGCGGAGTTGAGGACGTACAGCGGCAAACCAGCTGTTAGCGCCAAGACCCGCTGTGCGGTGGGGTAGTCCAGGGTGCAGTTTTCGGCGGCGAAGACGGCGGCCACGGTGTCGGAGTCCCAGCCGGGCAAGGACTCGGCGGGGACACCCAGATGCGCGGCGAGCGCGGTCTGCTCCGGGTGGGGGTGGCCCAGCAGCGTGATCCGGGCCGTCGCCAGCGCCTGGACAAGCAGTCGTACGTCGTCGGATGGGAGGTCGTGCACGTTGTCGATGACGACCGCGATGGCTGTGCCGTCGTGGGCCAGTCGGCCGTGCACGGCCCGAAGGACGTCGATGCCGGCCCCGCTCGGCAGGCGGAGGGCATCGGGCCCGCTCAGGTGCCGGGCAGCAACCTCCCGGGCCAGCGCACCGGGCGCCACCGCGGGCGGCATCTGGCCGGCATCGAAGTAGGTCACCGGGAGTGGGCACCGGGCGGTGGCGTGCGCCGCCCAGGTCGTCTTCCCGGCCCCGGAGAAGCCCGTTACCAGCCGCACACGCTGCTCGCCCGTCAACTCCGGTTCGCTGCCATGCGGCCAGTAGACGTCGGGAACCTGGGGAAAGGCCTGCAGCTCCTCGACGAACTGCTCGTACAGGGCGGGCAGTTCACTGGCATGAAAGGCTCGCCCATGGGCTCCGGCACTCGCGTACTGGACGCGGGCAGCCAGCTTCCACACCAGCGTCTGCGCTCCCAGGGACCCGAACGGCACCTGGGCGGCCTGCTCGGTGCACCACTGCAGGACACCGGTGAGATCCGCAGCAGCGGGCGGCAGCCACGTCTCCTGCGGATCGGGATGGCCCGGCCACACCAGCGACACGCCCGCCGGCCAGCCCGGCTGCTGGGTCCGTCGCAGCAGATCCGGACCCGGTGCGGTATTGCTGACCACAACCAGCTTGGGCGTGCCGGGGCGCCGCCCTGCCGTGTGCTCCGCGCGTAGCTCGGCGAACTGCTCGACCGACCCCCTGATGTCGCTCCACATCAGATTGCCCTGCCGGGTCTTGACCTGCAGGTAGAGATACCTATCCGGGAGCACGACCTCCAGGTCCTCGTCCAGCTCCATCAGCAGCGTTTGCGCACCGGCCTGACGCAGCCGCAGCAGGCAGCCCACGGCGTACAAGTTCTGGTAGGTGAATCCGCGGTGCAGGGACGTGATCCGCCGCAGCTGTGCCGCATTGAGCGGGGCGGCCGGCCTTGCGGCGGTGTCGCTGGCCGGTGGCGGTTCCTTGTCGTGCACGCCGCCAGGGTAGCGGCCCGCCCGCAGCAGCCGTACGTCCCGCATCGCAGTGTCCGGGCCCGCCGCCTCCCGCAACGCGATGCCGGCGGCCGTCAGAGCGCTGGAGCAGGCAATCTCGCCGTCGCCGAGACCGAATTGGTGCGCAGGGCGCTGGTCAGCGCAGGGTGCAGGGGCCCAAGGGGCCGGGATCCGGAAAAAGCTCGCGGACGGGAAACGGCATGCCCTCCCAGAACCCCCGGCCCGGGGAGCCTTCCAGGCCGCACCCGCCGTGACGCATGTTCGTCTGCCGAGACGGTCGTGGACCGGCCAGGCCGGGCGATGAGAAAGGGCCGAGCCTGCCAGGGCACATGAGGCGTCGAGCAGGACCCACCCCGCAGCGCCACCGGATTCCACTACGGCCCGCAGCGGCCGATCTTGGTGCATGGCATGGCATGGCATGGCATGGCATGGCATGCCAGGTCAGGCCGCAAAGCAAGCGCCGACACAGCTCGTGGGCCACCACCCCGTGATGGTCGCCCGGTCCCGCCCCTGCTCGCGAAGAGGCCGCGTGCCCGGCCGTCTCCGGGGCGGGCAAGGACCCCTGACATCTCCCCTGTTGACGCATGAAATGCCTGATGAGGCTGTGTTGTCAGTGGCGCATGGTAGATGTGAAGACAGGGAGAACTTATGCGGTTTTCCTGCTAGTGTGATGCGCCAGAAATTCTGAGGGTTAGTTCTGCTCTGTTTTCTGGTCGGTGGTTCCGACCTTGGTGAGGTAGTCGGCGAGGGAGTTGAGGATCTCGTCGGCTGTCTTGGTCCAGGTGAAGGGCCGCGGGTTCTCGTTCCAGGTGTTGATCCACGCAGTGATGTCGTCCTCCAGTGCCTTCACGGAGGTGTGGACGCCGCGGCGGATGAGCTTGTCGGTGAGCAGGCCGAACCACCGCTCCACCTGGTTCATCCAAGAGGAGCCAGTGGGGGTGAAATGGACGTGGAAGCGGGGGTGTTTGCCGAGCCACGTCCTGATCTCGGCGGTGTTGTGGGTGGCGTAGTTGTCACAGACGAGGTGCACGTCGAGTCCGGCGGGCACGGCCTTGTCGATCCGGATCAGGAACTTCTTGAACTCGATCGCCCGGTGGCGGCGGTGCAGTGCCGATATGACGGTGCCGTCGGCGATGTTGAAGGCGGCGAACAGGCTGGTGATGCCGTGCCTCAGATAGTCGTGGGTGCGGCGTTCGGGCATGCCCGGCATCATCGGCAGCACTGGCTGGGACCGGTCCAGCGCCTGGATCTGGCTCTTCTCGTCCACGCAGAGTACGACCGCCTTCTCGGGCGGGTGGTGGTACAGGCCGACAACGTCGACGACCTTGGCGACGAACTGCGGATCGGTGGACAGTTTGAAGGAGTCCTGCAGGTGAGGTTTGAGGTCGAACCGCTTCCAGATTCGCCCGATCGTCGACTTCGACAGGCCGGTGCGCTGGGCCATCGAGGCCCGTGACCAGTGCGTGTCCTGGCCCGGGAGCGACTCCAGGGTGGCCACGACGACCTCCTCGACCTGGTCGAGGAGGATCGAAGGCGGCCGGCCCGAGCGCGGCTCGTCATGCAGACCATCGAGGCGTTTTGCGATGAACCGGGCCCGCCAGCGGTCCACGGTCGACCTGTCGATGCCGAGGTCGGCCGCAGCCTGCTGGTTCGTCCCGCCCTCCGCGCAGCGCAGCACGATCTTGGCCCGCAACGCGAGGAACTGGGCGGTCTTGGCCCGCCGCGCCCACTGCTGCAGCTGTCTGCGCTCAGCATCGTCGAGGATCAGGTCGGCCTTCGGCCGGCCAATCCAGCCGGCGTCCTCAAGTCCAGCCATCCGCTCTGCGGCGAAAGCCCGACGCCACTTGCCGACCGTTTTGGCCTGGACACCAACGAGCCGTGCGACACCAGCGTTTGACATGCCATCAGCACACGCCAGGATGATGCAGGCCTTCTCAGCCGACCGCCGGTGCGGCATTTTCGTCCGGCGCACCAACTCGGCGCGCTCAGCCTCGGACAACGTGATCGCCACAGCAGAAGGCCCCGAATGCGACATGACAACAGGGTACTTACTAACCCTCAGAATTTCTGGCGCATCACACTAGTTGATCAAAGCCGAGTGAAGAGGCAGGGCATGGTCGAGACGGAACTTCCCGAGCGTGGGGTGGTGTTCTGGCCAGTCGGCACGGGCGACTCCACCACGATCGTGCTCGGCGGCGACCTGGTCCTCCAGGTCGATCTGCGCGACATGAAGGCCGCCGACGAGAAGGGGGCGGTGGTCGCCGCGGTCATCGACCGTCTGGCAGACACTTTGCCGCGCCCGGACTGGCTGGACGGGGAGACCCCCTACCTGGCGGTGTTCGCCCTGACACACGCCGACCTGGACCACTGCTGCGGGTTCGGTGACCTGCTGGACAGCGGCATCCTGATTGGGGAGATCTGGGCAACGCCCCGGCTGTGGCGGGAGATCTCCGAGGACAAGACCATGTGCCAGGACGCCCAACTCTTCCAAGAGGAGGTCGAGCGCCGTGTCGCCGCCACCCTGGAGGCGATCGAGAACGGTGAGGAGCCCGCCAGCGGCGACCGGGTACGGATCATCGGCTACGACGACGACCGCGACCAGCACTCGTACAACGAGCTGCCCGACGAGTACTTCACCTTCCCCGGCAAGACGATCACGATGATCGACGGCAACGACCTGTCGGAGACGTTCGAGGCGTTCGTCCACGCCCCGTTCAAGGGCGACTGCGCCGGCGAGCGCAACGAGACCTCCCTCGCCCTGCAGATCCGCATGCACACCGGCGACGGCACCACGGGCCGGCTGCTCCTGTTCGGCGACCTCGCCTACCCCACGATCAAGAAAATCTTCGACAACAGCGAGTACTTCGGCAACACCGACCGGGTGGAGTGGGACCTGCTGCTCTCCCCACACCACTGCTCCAAGAAGGTCATGTACGCCAAGGGCGAGGACGGCGAGGAGGAGCTGAAGCAGGACATCCTCGACCAGTTCGAGACCTACGCCAGTGCGGACGCGCGAGTGATCGCCAGTTCGCGGCCCTTCCGGGACCAGGACGAGAAAGGACACAATCCGCCCCATCTGCTGGCCCGTGACGCCTACGAGGAGATCACCGTTCTGCCGGTGCTGTGCACGGGGGAGTACCCCACCCAGGACGAGCCCCGGCCGGTGGTGTTCGCCCTGGAGCCGTTCCTCGGGTTCGAACTCGTCGACGTCGCCGAGCTGGAGAGTAAGTCCCTGGTGATGAAGGCCGCGGGCGGCGGCCGCCGGATGCTGGCCGCGCTGGGCACCACCCGCTTCCCCGCCGCCGCATTCACCGCCACCGCCGCCCTTCCCTCCCCGCGGGCGGCCGCCGCCGCGCGTAGCGCCGTCGAGCAGGCCCGCGGAGACAAGGCCGCACCCGCCACACCCCTGGGATTCGGTGACGCGTGAACGACCGCACCACTACGGCCGTCACGTCCGGCCAGCAACTCGCCCTCGACCAGCTCCGGCAGATCACCGGCTCAGCTCGCGGCGGGGTCTTCCTCGCCCATGTGGACACGGCACCCGCAGCCCCTAAGGGCTTCGTGGAGGCGCGCATCAGCGTGGGCTGCGCCGGTTTGCCCCGCGCCGAGGGCGGGCTGCGGCTGCGCAGCGAGGAGCCCGTCACGCTCTACATCCCGCCGGACTTCCCCTTCGAGACCCCGATGGTGTACACCCGGCACAGCCGCTTCGCCGGGGCCCCGCACGTCGTCTGGGCCCATTTCCCGTGCCTATACCGCTCCACGGCGACCGAGTGGGACACGGCCGACGGCATGTACGGGTTTGTCACCCGCCTGCTGGACTGGTTCCGGGCCGCCGCGGCCGGGGAACTGGATGCGCCCGGCGAGCCCCTGCACCCACCCCACGCGGTGGGCGACTACGCGGACGGCCTGCTCGTCGTCCGCCGCGACGCGCCCGCTGCCGAGGACGACGAGCCATGGCTGGGCGCGGCCCTCCTGCACCGCAGCAGTGAGGAGCGCAGTGACGTGGTCGGCTGGCTCCCCTTCGGCCAACCGTGGCCCGACACCCTCACCGATGCCCGCGCCGCAGCCCAACTCCCCGATGCCGTCGAGGTGTTCCTCGCCCCGGCCGTGATCACCGCAGACCACCTGACCTTCGAATACCCCGACACCGCCCGGGCGCTCATCACCGCACTCGCCCGCGGCCGCATCACCGCGCGCATGGTCCTCGGCCTGGTCGGTCTGGCAGCCGACCACAACCGCCGCCTGCGCACTACCGCTGAGCAGACCGGGCCGGACGGCACACCGCATCCCCTCACCCCGGTCCATCTGCTGCTGGGCACCCCCTCTCGGGGGACCAGCGGCCATGGCCTCCGCCGGACCCACCTGGTGGCCTGGCACCTGCCAGACTTCGCCGACAAACTCACCCGCCTCGCCGTCACCGCCTACGTCGACCGCCAACTGCCCGAACTCGGCGACGAGATCATGCAGATCGGCGAGGAATGGCTCGACGCCCTGACCACCCGGTGGCTCCGCCTGTACGAGGCCCGTCCCGAGGTAACCGTCCGCCGCGATCACCACACCCCGGCGGCCTGGCTGCACGGCAAACGCATCCTTGTCCTGGGCGCCGGGGCACTCGGCGCGCCCGCCGCCGATATCTGCGCCCGAGCCGGCGCCGCCCGCATCACCGTCGTCGACCAGTCACTCGTGCATCCCGGCATCCACGCCCGCCAGCCCTACGCCGACGCCGACATCGGCTGTCCCAAGGCCGACGTCCTAGCCGCCCGCCTCAATGAGATCGACCCGCACGCCACCCGCATCGAGCCCGTCGTCGCCGACATCACCCGCCGTTTTTCCGCCCTTGACGTGCACTCCTTCGACCTGATCCTGGACTGCACCGCCAACCGTGTGGTGCGGGCCTACCTCGAACGCGCCCGCCGCACCGACCCGACCGCCTGGCCGCACCTGGCCACCGTGATGATCGGCCACCAGGCCACCTGCGGCATCGCCGCACTCTCACCTCGCACGGCCACCGGCGCCGGCACCGACGTGCTGCGCCGCACCGCCCTGACCGCCCGCACGGATCCCACCCGGGCCCTGGCCGACATGGTCGAGGACTTCTTCCCTACCGAGCCCCGCACCGAGCTCTTCCAGCCCGAACCCGGCTGCTCGGACGCCACCTTCACCGGCTCCGCCGCCGACGTCACCGCCCTGGCCGGACAGCTCATGACCGGCATCCTCCACGCCCTGAACGCCCCCGACGACCAGCACACCATGGCCGCGCTCACTGTCCGCGCCCCCAGCGGTCCCACCGATACCCAGCCCGCCGGACCGCGCTGGCTGACCTGGCCCAACGACACGATCGTCACCGACGACGCCACCAACTACGACGTCCGCATCGCCCCCGCCGCCCTCGCCGAGATGCGGGCCGAAGCCCGCCGCGGCGCACGCGTCCGCGGCCCCCGCGTCGAAACCGGCGGCATGCTGCTGGGCACCATCGACGACTCCACCGGCATCATCTACGTCGACGAGGCCACCGGCCCGCCCCCTGACTCTCTGCTGAGCGAGGCCTACTTCCAGCACGGCCTGGAAGGCGTCACCCGCCACCTCGCCGCCCGCCGCACCGCGACCGGCAACACCAGCCGCTTCCTCGGCCTGTGGCACACCCACCCCCACACCCCGGCACAGCCCAGCGCCACCGACCGCACCGCCATGGAACTGCTGACCCTGCCCCTGGACGACGCCCCCGCCCGCGCCCTCGTCCTCATCGCTGGCGGACCGCAACCCGTCTGGGACAAATGGCTCGCCACCGGAGAAGGACCCGACCTCTACGCCCGCCTCGCCACCCGCACCACCGCGACCACCACCCCACCAGCTCCAACGCTGCCGGCAGGCCGCCCCCGCTCGGCCCTATGGTGGCCCGGCGGCTACGCCACCCGCCCCACCACCGCCGACAGCACCGTGCCCGCCCCACGCCGATCGGACGATCCTCGCCCATGACCCGCACCCTCGGCCTTGCCCTATCCGGCGGAGGCTCCCGCGCGGCCGCCTTCCACCTCGGCTGCCTGCGCGCCCTGCACGACCGCGATCTCCTCGACCGCATCCGCGTCGTCTCTGGCATCTCCGGCGGATCCCTGCTCGCCGCCCTATGGGCCTACGGCCCGCCCCACTTCGCCGCCTTCGACGCCCGCACCACCGACCTGCTGCGCTCCGGCCTGCAACTCGACATCGCACGACAAGCGTTTACGCCCTCTGCCGTCATCCGCAACCTCACCGCAGCCGCCCGTGCCGGCACCCGCCAACTGTTCACCCGCACTACTGACGTCAGCGTCGCCCGTCCCGCCAACCGCACCGACGCGCTCGCCGCCGTCCTGGCCCGCAAGGCCTTCGCCACCGCCACCATGGCCGACGTCACCCACCCCGGCCTGGACGTCGTCCTGACCGCCACCGACCTGGCCACCACCAACGCCGTCCGTTTCGGCAGCGCCCGCAGCGGCTGCTCCCGCTACGGCACCATCACCGAGCCCGTCCACGTCGCCACCGCCGTGGCTGCCTCCGCCGCCTATCCCGCCTTCCTGCCAGCTCTGGAGCGCACCTTCACCTTCCAACACCCCGGCGGACACCACGAACAGCACACCGTGCTGCTCACCGACGGCGGCGTCTACGACAACCTCGGCCTGTCCGTCCTGGAACCCGGACGCTCACCGCACCACACCCAGCACGTCTACGACGTGCCCTTCATCATCGCCTGCGACGCCGGCGTGGGCGAACTCCCCTTGCAAACACCGCACTTCATGACCGGCCGCCTCAGCCGCTCCTTCGTCACCGTCCATCGCAAAGCCCAGGACTCCGCCCGCTCCCGCCTGCACGAATGGGCCGCCAGCGGACGTATCGACGGCTTCGCCCTGGCCTACCTAGGCATGAAGGACCACCGCCTGCCCGCACCGCCCGCCGACCTCGTCCCGCGCAGCGCGGTCGCCACCTACCCCACCAACTTTCGTGCCATGAACCGCACTCACTTCGACGCTATCACCACCCGCGGCGAACAACTCATGCGCACTGTCCTGCCGATGTACCTGCGCTCTTCCCAGCGCTGACATACAGCGGCCAGCGCATTCCTACGATGCGCACACCAGGAAGCCCGTCGACCGCAGCGCGGCGAGGGGAGGGTGAGAAACCACGCCCTCAGACCCCGGGCCATCGCCGCGGCGTGCGTGAGCCGGTACGGGCTACAGGTTGCGACGGCAGCTCTCTTGGGCCAGTCCGGGCAGGCCGTGCCGAGACCACCAGTGGAGGTGCCCGTCGGAGAACTGCGGCTGGGTGAGGTCCGCCCCGGTCAACACGATCGGCAGGACGGGATGAACGAACCCTTGATGATCATTGAGTGTGATCGGGGGATGCGCGCACAGTCTCTGCAGAGCGTCCCGCTCGCTGGGCTCAAGGTGATCGCGGAGCACGGCGGCCAGGAGGTAGCACTCCACCCCCTGCTCCCGAAGGCGGGTCTGAATGGCGGTCAGCACGGCGAGGTCGTCCTGGTTGATGAGATCGCCCGGCTGGGCACTCAGCCCACCCTTGACCTCGCCGACCACCGCCACCGGCTGCGGCCCGTCGTCCAGCACCACCACGAGGTCCACCTCACGCGGCCCACCCGGGAACTCGAAGCTGACGCCGAGCTGGCACGTCATCGTCGTCCCGCCGACAGCGGGCAGCAAACCGGCAGGAAAGAGCTGCTGGTGGTAACAGGCAAGAACAGTCGCGGCCGCCATCACCGGCCGGGTCTCGGCCATCAGGTTCCGCGTGATGCCATCCGCGAGTCGGAAATGCCAGTCAAAGCGCCGTGGTGATGAGCCCAGGAGATAGCCGAGCGGAAACTGGCGCCCGCAGTGCGAGCAGGTCATTTCCGCTTCCAGCCGAGGCGCGGGCACTGTGGTGAACCCCCTGCACTCAGGGCAGTGAAGCGGGGCGACCGGCTCCAGAAGGCCACGCTGCTGCAGGGCCAGGACCACCTTCGTGGCGTAGCTCGCGCGACCGTCCGGCGTGCTCACGGGCCCCGGCCAGTGCTCCCGGTGCTTGTTGGCGAGTCCTACGAGCCGGTCGTGGACCAGGCCGTCGGCACTCTTGGACGCCGTGTGGAGCACCTGCCATACGGCGGGCTCGCATCCGGCCGCGCTGCTGATGCCTCCCAGGCGGCGGATCAGCCCTGTCACCTTGCGCCCGTTGACCTCCTGGCGCGGCTGCCAGCCGGAACCGCGGAAGAGGCCGTTGAGGATGTCGGCGTTGTCCAGCAGGCACAGGCGCACCTCGTCGGTGCCGCTGTCGGCCAGGACACCGCAGACCCTGCCGCCGCGGGCGGGCCGGTGAAATGGTTCCGGATGATTCGCGGGCTGTGTATCGAGCAGATTGCTCAGCGAACGCAGGTTGGGCACCAGGGGCGTCCAACCGGGATGAACGTCACGCACATCGGTGAAGGTGACGTGGGCCGCCACGATTCCGGCGTAGTGACGGTCCGGCCGCCAGCGGGCCGGCCCCACCGGCGGCATCGGTACGGCCAGAGTCCTCTGTTGCGGCGCAAGGGGCACCGAGAATTCCTTGACCGAGGCAGTCAGGAACGGATGACGCCCACGCCGGGGCAGAGCGTGCTTCACCGAGCTGCCGGGCAGCGCGGTGATGCCCAAGTCATCCAGCAGGACGGCGAGATCCTCAGGAATGGGAAGATGCCGGGTGATCACGCTGATCGTCGGTCCCAGGTCGAGACCGTCGCCCCGCACCGAACGGCCGAGTGCGTCCTCGCGTAGGGCGGCGCGGAGCCATTGCTCAGCCACGGCGCGAACCCGGTCGGCATGCGTTGCCGGCCAGGGCAGAACGTGGTGACCGGCAGCCCGGGCGGTCCACAAGAGCATGAGATCAGCGGGATCCGCTGCATCCACCAGGACGATCACGCTCGTGGAGTCGTCCGAGTCGTACTCCATATCGAGGCAGGTCAGGCCGATCGGGGTGACCAGACCCTCGAAGGCAGGAACGGGGGCATCGACCCCGATCGTGCGGCTCTCGGCAACGCGAGCGAAGCGGGACCGCAGTTCGGCCGCGGCAGGATAGTCGCCGTAATGGCCGAACCACACCTCGAACAACGGGCCCAGAGGATCTGCCGTGTCCCACTCGGGCAGCACGAACGCGTGCTGGGGTGCGGGGTCATCCAGCAGCCACTCCACGCCCAACACTCCCGGAGCCGCCAGCGGTTCGTGACTGCCGAAGGGAGTGCCGTGATCAGGCTTCCACCGGTAGCCCTCTTGACCCGCGACCTCACACGCTGCGGAATCGCCCGCCACTGGGTAGAAAACGTCGACCGCAAGAGCCTCGGCAGTGTGAAGAGTGTCCGGGGCGTCGGGCGCCAGCCACGGAAAGTACGCCCCGCCCCAGACACAGGTGCAGGCCTGCACCGCGCTGGAGACGGCCTCGGCGTCAGGCTGGAGAACCATTCCGACCCGAACTGGCCGGACGCAGATCATTCCACTGGCGTGCCCGCTCTGAGCCATCCCGCATGTCCTCGTCCGTCCCGCTCAACAGCGACAGGCTACCGCTCAGGGGCCCCGGGGGCTGTCTGAGTTGGGCGATGTCCGGACCCGTGCATCGCCCGACCTGGCTGCGTGCCATGAGTGATCCGGCTGTGGGACCCATTCGCCCCGCGCTCAGAAAACCATGTGCCGCTGACTGGGCACCAAGGCCCCGTCACCGCCCTTGCTGCCCTGCCCATTCTGACGCCGAACGTGACCTGCTCGTCAGCGCCTGCTCGGACGACGCCAGCATCCGCGTGTGGGACCACCACACGGGACAGGAGGTTCTCCGCCTGGTCACCGGCGCACCCGTCACCTCATTCGTCGTACTCCCCGCCAGCTCCGCCAACCGCACTACCGCTCCCGCGGTCATCGTCGGCAGTCCCACGGGAATGGCCGCTGTCACCGTGCACCTCCAACCTCCAGGCGCACAATGCGCGAGGACCCCTGAACTCCTTCCAGGCACCGATCCAGAAGGGCCACAGAGCAGCGACCACCCCCACAACGGTGGGTCGGCCCCCGCGAAAGGAACCCCCGCTGCAGTGTTGACATTTGAGCAATGATTCGCGAATCATGAATCATGTCTCAACAGGACGTGGAGCGGCTGCGTGAGGCGTCCGTGCGGGTCTTCGGCAACCGCTACCGGGCAGAGCTGATGTGGGCGCTCGCGGCAGCGGGCGAGCGGGGCGTGTGCCTGGGAGACCTTGCCGCCGCCCGCAACGCACCGGCGAGTGTCTACCAGGCGCCGATCCGGGCCCTGGTGGAGGCCGGGCTGGCCGAGCGGCTACCGAGGACGCCGGGGGAGCGGCGCCGCTGGTACCGGCGCAGCGACAACGAGACGCTCTGGCAGTGCCTTAAAGGCCTGTTGAGCTGTTTGGCAGAACAGTCCGTACCCATGCGGGTTGGATAGTCGGTGGGGCCGCCGCGTGCGGCCGGAGCCCGGTGAGGCAGGGTGGAGGCCATGGTGACCTTGGCGAACTCCGTGATCAGCCGTTCCGTGCGGACGGCTTCGGCCGCCCTGCTGGAGGCGGGCACCCAGACCAAGGCCGCCTCCCTGCAGGGCATTGAGGCCCTGTTCTTCCACCGGCTGGACGCCGCCGAGCACGCCCGGCGCCAGGACGCCGCCGCAGGACGGCTGGATCGGATGGCGGCGCTGGAAACCCTCCTGACGCTGCCGGTGGGCATCCCCGTCCCCCTCGCTGCCCTCGAGGCCGGCCGGCGGCGGGCCGTACGCGCCCTGCCAGCGGGCGCCGCGGACCGTGACCGCACGACGGTGACCCGGCGCGCGGTCCGGCCGGTGCGCGTGGACCTGGCCGTGGTGCGCGCCGCCGGATGGCGCCAGGGACTGCGGGACGCGGGCCGGTTCGCGCCGTTCTGCCGCCGCGCCATGCTGCTCACCCGCCGCCCCGCACACCTGGAAGAGCTGCTGGCCGAGGCCGACTTCTACGGCATCGGCGTGTTCCTCGCCGCCGAGCACGGTGTGGAGATGCTGCTCGCGCCGCAGGAGTACCGGCCGCAGCGGCACACCGCCGCCGCCTGGTGCTTCGTCGAGGAGCTGTATCAGCTCCTGCGCTGATGGTCGGCCTCCGCCTGCCCGGTCGCTCCGTCCGTCACCGAGGCCGGGGCGGCCAGCGCCCACCGCTTGAGCTGCTGGGGCACCTTGAAGGCGTCCGGCTGCCGCAGTTGCGCGTTCACCAGCGGATACCGCTCCACCGCCGCGCGGCAGCGCTCGTGCCACCACTGCTGGCGCGCCAGCCCGGGAGTGATCGCAGTCAGCGTGCGCAGCCACTCCATCAGCACGGCCACATTGTGCGCGGTGGCCCGTGCCGGCCGTTCGCCAGCATTGCTGGCGAAATCATCCAGTGCCCACACCCCCTCACACGCCGCGCAGCCGCAGACGGGAGCCTCCGCACCGGCGAAGCGGTCGGCCAGGGTCTTGCCGAGGAAGAAATCCATCAGCTCGGCGAACAGCACGTGCGGCGACGTCGAAAAGCCCTTGCTGGTCTTGGCCTTCTCGCCAGGGGCCACGAAGTGCCGCAGCCGACTGCCGGCACCGAACGCCGTGAACGTCGCCCCCGCAGCCAGCGCGCCGAAGGCCGCCAGATCGGTGCGCAGCAACGCCGCTCCCGGCACTTCCTCGATCACCCGCCGCAGGTGGTCGACGGCCCGTGCATGACGCGCGAGAGGGTCCATCTGCCCGCCCAGCATGATCGCCTTGGGCCCCTTCACCAGCCGCAAACAGGCGATCAGCTGCCGCACCGCGTCCTCTTCCCGCAGCCAGCCCACGTCGACCGGCGCCGCGAAGACCACCTGCGCATCGTCCAGGTCGGCCACCCGCCGCACCGCCGCCTTGAGGGCATCGGAGTCCTCGGCGCGAATGTAGCCGGTCGGGGTCACCGGGGCGGTAACACCGACCGCCCGCTGCTCCGCCAGCGACACCTCAAGCGGATCGTCGAAGGCGAAGGTGTCCTCCGACGCGGGCGGGAACGGCTCCTCCTCGCTGGCCGCCCGCACCTCGTACACGGCCGGATCGACCAGCAGCGGCCCGCTGAACTGCTCCTGCTCGCGCAGCCTCTTCGCCTTCCGCAGCGCGTTCGTCCCGCACAGCACCAGCCCGCTGCGGCCCGCATCAAGCTGTCCGAGCAGATAACCGACACGGGCTGGAGACACCTGCAGCAGCATGCGCCCCTGCAGAACACCCAGCGCACCGGACAGGGCCTGCGGCGCGTCAGGAGGTTCCGTGAGATCGGAGCGCGGACGCGGCAGCGGAGCAGACGGGTCGATCATGGCCTCACCTTCGAAACGGCTCAGGGGATAACGAGCGGTCGCCTGCCACATACAGGCGCTTGAAGTCCTCGGGCAGCAGGCGGGCGCACGCGGCCGCCTCGTCGATCGCCAGGCCCCGGTCGGACAACAGGGTGTCCACCAGCGCCGGCACACGCGTGGGCCGCTCCAACTCCACCTCGACCGGTTCGGCCGTGCGGTAGCCGAGCGCCGACATCTCCACCATCACCGTGCGGTACTGCCATTCGGTGATGGCGTTCAGGGTGAGCGCGCGCCGCAGCAACGCGCTCATCGACACCCGCCAGACGCGCTTGAGCTCCGCCAGCCGCGCCAAGTCCACACCGTCGGCGAACGCCTGCCGGATATCGGCCGCGGGCATCAGGAACTCCGCGGCGAACGCGTCGGCCTGCTTTTCCTGCTCGCTCGACGTGCCGGGCGCGGGATGCATCACCAGATGGCCCAGCTCGTGCGCGACACTGAAGCGGCAACGATCGCCCGGCGCATGGTCGTTGACCAGGACCAGCGGGACCTGGAGGTCGTCCCACTGACTGACCGCATCCAGCAGCTCACTGCCGAGACTGCGCATCACGACCAGGCCGCCGGCCTCCTCGATCGCGGCGATCACATCCGCCACCGGGCCCCTGGGCAGGCCCCAGGCGCGGCGCACCTGGCGGGCCGCATCCTTGGCCGTCGTGAAGTCATCCAGTAGCACGCGGGAGAAGCGGTGCGGCACGCCCGCTGCCGCGGCGGCCTGCGCGAGACCCGTCACCTGCACCCGTACCAGGGCGAGTTGAGCGTGGATGCGGCGCAGCGCAGAGGACGACAGAGAGGCTCTCTTGCGGTGATGGATCAGTCCCACCCCCACCCCGCTCACCCGGGGATCCAGGCACAGCAGGTCTACCGGGTAACCCAGGGCGGCGGCATACAGCTGAAGACGATCGTCGGCGACCACAAGGCGTCCCGACTCCGCGCGGCTGACATACCCCTGGGACACGACCGCGGCCCCGGCAGGAGCGGCCTTGGTCATGGCCGCGGCCACGTCGACCTGCGTCATGCCCCGCGACTCGCGCGCGAGTGCGAGCATGCCGGGATGCGCCTGCAGGTCACCGGACGCCATCACACCCCACCACCTCAGATCAGACCTCAAAACATTAACACGAAATATTCCGGGGCTGATTCGGCTTCCTGGTGGGCTCCGTCACAGCCAACAGCCCTCTGCTGAAAGGGCCGTGCAGCAGACCGGAAACCGCGCGGCCGCCCCCGCCGTCCCCCGGTGATCCGGTCACGGCAGGACTCAGCGGGACCGGCCGGGGTCCGGGCCGGTCAGTGACGGCGTGGTCCGCCCTGCAGCGGCTTGCCGACACGCGCCGGACGGCCCCGGACCGACGGCATGATGTGAAGGCCCCGACGGTGCGGGGGAGTTGCGCACCACATCACGTCCGGGAACGGCGCGTGGTGCGACGCAAGCGAGAAGAGGAATGCGCAAGTGAACACGGTACGAGCCCGGGTGTGGCAGTTCCAGGTGCAGGAGGCGGTGGTGACCGTCACGGAGGTCGGGCAGGGCGAGTTGCCGGTCGGGCTGGCCCGGCTCATCCACATCAACGCGCTCGCCTGCGACCACAACCGCGTCTTCGACTACCGGACCAAGCAACTCGAGGTCCGTCTCCTTGCCAGCTACCTCCATACCGCCGGGGCCGACGGCCCACTTCGGGTCGATCACCGCGCGTTCACGGCGAGCTCGCGGCATATCCGCGGCTTCGTCGCCGAAAGCTCAGGCCTGGGCATGCTGACGGCGGCCGGTGAAGCGCTCTTCGCCTGGGACAACACGGCGCATCCGCTGCACAGCTTCGACGCACTGCCCGGTAGTCTGACGGACTATCAGAACGACGGGATCCGGCCCGATTTGCTGTTCCACCTGCCCGGCGGCCGGGTTGCGGGAGAGGCCCGCGGCCGACACCGCCGCACCAAGACACTCCTGCCGAAACGGCCCCTTGCCGAGCAGAAGAACCGGCTGCAGGACCTGGCCCGCTGGTCCGCCGCCCACCAGGACCACGCCTACTTCATGAGCTGGGTCTGGATCGGCCACTCCGGCGTCGCCGTGGACATCTTCCTCCCCCAGGACAAACGCTGGGACGGTGCACTCGACGTCCGCTGGAAGCGGCAGAGCGAAGGCCACCAGTGGCGCTTTCCCGTGCACGAGCGACGGCGCAGACCACCAAAGGGCCCCCTCGGGCAGATGCCGACCGATGAGTCTGAACCGCCGCTCACCCCGCCGTCCGCCACGGACGCACTGCGGACCGCGATGCCGGTGCCCGTCGCTGCCCGCACACAACCCACGGCCGACCCGCTCTCACAGACCGGCCGCTTGGTGCAGCGGCTGTACGACACCGCCCCCGAACTCGATGCGGAATTCGTCGGCAATCCCGTCCGCGGCACCTGGGTACCCGCCGACGCGCTGGGACCTGCCCAGCACGAGGTGCTGCTGGCCGTCCTGGCCGAACAGCCCCCACCCCAGGCCGGCGTCCGAGAGCGCCTCGCACGGGCCGAAGGCCGCTTCGACGCCTGCCTCGACGGACGTCTGCTGACCGTCGTGCGTTCTGCAGCCGAGCCGCCGCCAAGCTGGCAAGACCTGGAAGAGGTGCTGCTGAGCCCGGCGTGACACACACCCAAGCCTGCCCGTAACCGGTAGGGGTGCCCGACGCCCAGGCGTCCAACGGACGCTGCCCAAGGCCCGCTGGACGCCGGCAGCCTTCCCGCCGGGTGTGGGAGCCCTGTTCTCGGTCATGCCGATCCGGGCAGCTCACTCAGCAGAGCCTTCACGGTCTGCTGCCACCTGCGGGCTTCCTTCCGCAACGGGAACCATGCGTGGGCAGTCTGCCGGTCCAGATCGGTGAACTCCTTCAACCTTGACGCCAGTTCAGCGCAACCGGTGCTGTTGTTGCGGGCTGCCGCAGAATGCCGACAGCGCGGGCACGCCGAGCAGCAGGCTGCCGCGAGGATCGTGCTGTCTGCCCCCGGCCGGTTGCGGGACAGACAACACGAAGGGTCATGCGACGCGGAACGGTACCTGCCGCTCGGCCAGCAGCCGGGCCAGCTGGTCGCTCTCCTCGTCGGGCAGGGCGACGGCGGCCAGGCGGCGGGCGCGGGTGACGGCGACGTACCAGACACGCAGGACCTCGTCGGTGGCCGGGTCTGCGGTGGCCCAGCGCTGGACGCTTCCGGCATCGGGCAGTAGCAGCAGGACACCGTCTGCTTCATCGCCCTTGAGCTGGTGGACGATGTTGGTGCGGATCCCGGTAGCCGCCTGGGGGCGGGACACGGTGGGTTTTCCGGCGGGGCGGCCCTTTCTGCCTTGCGGAGCAGCCCCGGGCAGAGCGGGCCAGGCCTTCATGGCCTGCCAGACCTGCGGCCCCCATTCCCGGTGGGGCGCAGGCAGGCTGTGCAGGAAGGCGAACGCCGTGCGGTTGACCTGTCCGGCCGAGAGACGGTGGCGGGCCATGATGCGGTCGGGGCCGCCGGTCTCGCCCGGGTACCAGTAGCCGAACAGGACGCGCACGGCGACCGCGCAGGCCCGGGCGAGGTCATCGCCGCTGGCGCTCGGGGTGTGGGTGACGGTGCGGGCCCAGGCCAGGCTGGTGATGGCTTTGGTGTTGGGCTTCTCCCGGGTGATGCCCGGCAAGGTGGCGTACTTGTAGGCGGTCACCAGGCAGTCCTTGGACGGGACGGCGTACTCCTCGGCCAGCGTGCGGAAGGCGTCGACGATGCCGGCACCGGTCGGGGCGTGCAGGTGTCGGCTGCCGGAGTCGACGAACCGGGTGGGCAGCACGAGGACGGGGATGTCGTCGTCGCGCACCACGGAGGTGTCCGGCGGGCGTTGCCCCGTGCGTAGGGTGGACGCGAGCCGGCAGATGACGGGGGAGCTGCGCCAGTTGCCGGTCAGACGGTGCGGGGCGGGGGAGAGCTGAGCGGCGAAGGACTGGAGAGCCCGGGGTTCGGCGCCGCGCCAGGCGTAGATGGCCTGGTCCGGGTCGCCGACGAGAACCAGCGGCAGGCCGGCGTCGTGCAGCAGCTGAAAGATCGCCAGGTCGGCGGCGGAGCAGTCCTGTGCCTCGTCGACGACGACTTCCGCGAACCGGGAGAGCAGCGGGGGCAGCAGAGCGGCCGCGGTCTTGGCGTGGCGCAGGTTCCACAGGGCCAAGACCCGCGCCTCGTGCCCGGTCAAATAGCCTTCGTCACACCACGCCTTGCGGGTTTCGAAGATCTTCTTCTCCCACTGCGCGCGGCTGTAGGAGGTGTCCTTGATGAGCTGGCGGGTGTCATAGTCGAGCTTGTCCCAGGCAACAGTCTCGCGCGCTTCGCGGTAGGAGGGATCTATCGTCATGGGGAAGCGGTGCAGGTTGATCTCCCGGTCCGTGCCCTGCATCGGGGCCTTGATGCTTGCCCAGGATTCCAGCAGACGGGGCGTCGGCTGGGCCGCCCGCCGCGGCTTGACCAGGAACTCCCACAGGAACGAGTCGAGCGTGCCGATGAAGTGCGGTGCCTGCACCAGATCGGCGCGGCCCGCCGAGCGGCAGCGCCGGGCCATCTGATCCCGCGCCACCCGCGTGAACGAGATCAGCGCCCGCCCCTTCCGCAGCCGTCGCCGGGGCGACTGCAGATGCCGGTTGGTGATCACATGCGTCTTGCCCGCACCCGGGCAGGCAGCCACGTAGGCAGGCGCGGCCACGGCCATGGCGGCCTGCTGCTGCTTTTCGGCGTCGGCCCGCACCGGATCCGTCTGCTCAGGCGTCGTCATGGCGCGCCCACTGCAGGCGTGCTCGTGTCCTGGGCGGTGATGAAACGGATGGCACCCGCCAGGTAGTCAGGCACCGTGAACGGCACCACCCGGTCGGCCAGCACGTCGGCGAGTTCCTGTGCGAACCGGCCCTTGGAGATCTCGGTGCCCTTCAGGGTTTCTCCGTCCGTGCCGGTGACGGTCCGGCTGGTCTTCGGGACGAACAGCTCCCCGAACGCCAGGGCGGGATCCGTTGCCTCAACGACCTGCTCCCAGCGGTCCTGCGAGTGCGGCGCGCAGCGCAGGAACGCCGCCCGCAAGGCGGTGATGTTGTTCTGCGACCACAGGGCCGGCTCCAGCGTCCTCGGCGCCGCGGCCAGGTGCAGCTCGCCAGGAGAATGCCAGCCGCGCGGCAGCTTCCGCAGCGACTGAAGCCGGGGCGGTTCCGGCTGACCGGGCGCCACGTCCGTGTCGGTGATCAAGGCAACCCGCCGGCCCAGACAGATGCCGTCAACGGGCGCCAAAAGCACCCGCAGATAGACCTCGAACCCCACCCCGTCGACGATCACCCGGGTGGTGCCGAAGAACCGTTCCACCGCCTCGAACGCCTCCCGCTTTGCCGATACATCGGCGCCCTCGTCTGCGGCGAGGACCCGCTCGGCCAGAGCCGGCAGCAGCAGAAGCTCGGAAATACCCTCCACGAGGATCGCCCGCGACGCGAACAGCAGAGCACTCTTCGTGGCATCGAGATAGCGGTCCAGATGCCGCACCCGGTCTGGGCTCAACTGCAGCCGGGGAATGGGCAAAGGCCGCGCCTGCCAGCCGTCCGACAACTCACCCGGGCAGCGCGCCATGACCACCAGGTCCTGAACGCTCGCCGCGGCCGACAGGATGGGGGAGTGGGTGGTGACCACCACCTGCAGATGCCCGGCCGGCTCAGCCGGATCCTCCGACGGCTGCCGGCGCGAGGCGCGCGCCCGCCGCTGCAGGTAACGCAGCAGCAGGGTCTGCAGCTGCGGATGCAGGTGCGCCTCGGGCTCCTCCACCAGCAGCACGGTCAGATCCGCCTCCGCCGCCGCGTCCAGCTCGGCCATCACCGTGGCGATGAACAGGGTGTTGGCGTAACCCAGCCCCGAGGCCGACAACGGGAACGGCTCGGCGGAGACATCACCCAGCAGCATGCGCAGCGACCGGGCGATCGACGCGAACGTCGGTTCGGCCAGGGCCAGTTCACTCGCCTGGGGATGCGCGCCGACCGTCAGATCCCGCAGCGGCTCGTTGATCTTCTCGCTGACCTTGACCACGTCTGGGTCCGCAGCCACCTTCTTCAGCTCGGTGCCGATCCGTTCCACGAAGGCATCGACCTGCTCGTCATCGCCCAGCAGCCCGCGAAGGATCATCCGCACCCGATCCCCGCCCGCCGAGGCCAGCTCCCGCTCGGCATCGCGCAGCGCCGGCAGATAGACATGCCGCACACCGCCCCGCGCCGGAGGGTCCCCCGTGACCGGAAGGCCCGCGCCCTGCGCCCAGACGGTGCTTCCACGCCGCCCGCCCGTTTGCGGCGGCGTCCAGGACACCTGCCATCGGGCGGTACGGCTGTCAGGAGCCCCTTGGGGCAACAGCGCCTCCAGATACGCGCCGCTTTCCCGCGGGCCGATGCCGGCCACGTCCAGCTGCAGGCTGGGGCCGCCCTGCGCGGCCGCGGTGGTGAGGACATCGGACTCCTCGAAATACCGCACGCGCCGCCCATCCAGGGGGTCCGTGAGCAGCCGGAGCGCGTCGATCACGGACGACTTGCCCGCGTTGTTCTCGCCGACCAACACCGTCACTTCCGGCCGCAGCGGAATCTGTACCCGCTCGCACGAACGGAACCGCTCCACCAGCACCTCGGCCACGTACACCGCCCACCCCCATCCCCGGCACATCACTCTGAGTAATAGCGATCATCGGATAATAGTGGGCAGTGTCTGGCGCAGCGTTCAGAACGCGTCGTAAAGCAAAGCGGTCAGCGCAGATGACGGCCCGCGCCACAGGAGTGCCTGCTGCCGTGGGGCCGGGCCCGGCTCCACGTGAGGCGAACCGGGCATCCAGGAGGAACGCCACGTACATCACCAGGCGCTGCAGGCAGTCGTCCCCGAAGCCGATCCGCAACAGCGCCGTGCCTGGTGATGCCCGTCGGCAAGACCCCCCTCGCCTCCGGCAGGCCGGGGCTGGTCTGTGGGGAAAGGACCGGCCCGGGAGCTGCCCGAGACAGCGGTCACGGGTGCCGTGGGTTGTCTCATGCGGTCAGAACTCGTCATCGTCGGGATCGGTGAGGAGCCCGAGTTCTGGATCGTAGTGCAGCGGGGACTGCACATAGCCGTTGTGGAACTGCCAGCCCTGGCGCAGCACCGTCCTGACCGGCGCGAACGCGAGGTTGCCGACCCTACGGCTGGCGCCGAGCGTGGGAACCGCGGTCTGCCCGGGCTCAAGGGAAGGGATCTCCACGATCAGGCGGTGTCCGAGATCCGGCACATAGACGTGCCACGGCGCCAACTGCGCGGGCAGGTGCCCCGGGTAGGGCCGCTCCTCGGTGACCGTTCCGTCCAGCTGAAGCTGGCGGCGCAGGATCTGCGCCAGCCCCGGCCGGTCGCCGCTGCTGGCCGGGATCACACGGTGCACCACCCTGGACTCCACACTCATGCGGCGCAGATGCCCCGAGATGTCCTGGCTGGAGTCCACGGAGTCGCGGTACACCAGCAGTCCGCAGGAGATCGCCATCCATGTGAACAGCAGGGCACGGAACTGCGGGTGCTCCGGCAGATCGGGGTCATCGGCCTGCACCGGCCAGAAGTCGGGCTCGGCGTAGACTTCCTGGTGGAAGGCCAGCCCTCCGTGGATCATCAGCATGGTCGGCTCGGCGATGCCGGCGCGCACACCGGCTGCCGTATCCGTCCACCAGGACCACCAGGTGCCACCATCGTAGGAAGGCCCCCAGGAGACGGCCCGCAGCACCACCCCTCTCTGTCAAAGTAGGTCGAGTCAGGCATACTGGATGATTCGTTGAGTCGAGGGCGGAGAAGGAGTAGTGCCCAGGTGGCCAGCACGAATGA
>NZ_JBSFXG010000063.1:0-35591 GCF_053595235.1 Streptomyces sp. NPDC002520
GCCGCCATCGTGATGCGGTTCGCCTGGATGTGGTCGGGGTGGCCGTAGAAGCCGTTCTCGTCGTAGGTGACGACCACGTCGGGTCGGTAGTGCCGTATGAGTTCGGCGAGTCGGGCGGCGGCCTCGTCCACGGGGGTCTGCCAGAAGGATCCGGGGGCGTCGTTGCTCGGCCAGCCCATCATCCCGGAGTCGGCATAGTCCAACATCTCCAGATCGCTGACCTTCAGGACGTCACAGCTCGCCTTGAGTTCTTGACGCCGCATCAAGGCGACCGCTGCCGGATCGTGCCCGGGATCGCCGGGCTTGACACCCCCGGGTCCGTCACCGCAACTGCCGTCGGTACACGTCACGAGGACCGTGCGGATGCCCTCCGCCGCGTACCGCGCGAGGACACCTCCGGTTCCGGTGGCCTCGTCGTCGGGGTGGGCGTGCACCGCCATGAGCGTCAAGGGCCGGTCAGTCATGAAACAGTCCTCCTGTGTGAAAAGGCCTCGGTCCGGGTCCGCGGCAGGCGCACAAGCGGTCGCCCTGACAGCGGGCGAGGCAGGCGTACCGCGGACCCGGGGCCCGGATCGCGTCGGGGCGGACGATCTTTGGTCTCTCTGTTCCCCGCCCGCGCTGCACCGGTCCCTCGTCCGGTCCAACAGTGCCGACCGGACACGCTGTTCCCGCCGTGCACGGGAAACCCCCTGGGAATTGGCGCTCGCACGATATGGCAGCACGGCAAGAGCCGCGTCCTGGCCGCCGTGCGCCGAACACCTCGCCCGCGGACCACGGTTCGGGGTGCGTCGGCCTCAGGCGGCGAACCGGGCCGGGCGATGCCGTGGCTGCGAACACCGTCCGGCCCATGAGGGGCACCGCACGTCGACGCGCCGGCGTCGTTGGGCCGCCTGCGGTGCGGTGTCGCCTACCAGGACGACTTGGTGACTCCCGGCAGGAATCCCGCGTGCGCCTGCTGTCGTGCCCGTACCCGGGAGAGCCCGAACTTTCGCAGGTACCCGCGAGGGCGGCCGTCCACGCTGTCGCGGTTGCGTACCCGGGTGGCGCTGGCGTCGCGCGGCTGTCGGCGCAGTTCCGCGAGGGCGGCGACCTGCTCGGCCGGGGTGGACGAAGCGCGGCGGATGATCTCCTTGAGCTCTGCCCGTCGGGCGGCGTACCGCTCGACGACCTGCTTGCGCTTCTCGTTCTGTGCGATCTTGCTCCTCTTCGCCATCAGGCCTTCCCTCCTCGCGAGCGGATCCGGGCCACGGCGGCCTCGACGCCGATCGTGTCGACCGTCTTGATCGCCTTGGCGCTCAGGGTGAGACGGACGTACCGCCCCTCACTGGGCAGCCAGTAGCGCTTGCGCTGGATGTTCGGGTCGAAGCGGCGCGAGCTGCGCCGGTGCGAGTGCGAGATCGTGTTGCCGAATCCCAGCTTGGCGCCGGTCAGTTGGCAGTGGGCAGACATGGGTGTTGCTCCTCCTCGGGGCGAGCGGACTTGTTGGTAATGGAAATCGTTGCCATATAGTACCGCCATGGCACGCAACGAGATCCGCCCGGTCGTCAAGCTCCGCTCCACCGCGGGCACCGGGTTCACCTACGTCACCCGCAAGAACCGCCGCAACGACCCCGACCGACTGGTGCTGCGCAAGTACGACCCGGTCGTCGGCCGGCACGTCGACTTCCGCGAAGAGCGCTGACCGCCAACCCCTGTCCCGACCGCCGAAAGGTCCCTGCCATGAAGCCCGGAATCCACCCCGCCTACGGGCCCGTCGTCTTCCGCGACTCCGCCTCCGGCACCGCCTTCCTCACTCGCTCCACGATGACCAGCGACAAGACCATCGAGTGGGAGGACGGCGCCACCTACCCGCTGGTCGATGTGGAGATCTCGTCCGCGAGCCACCCCTTCTACACGGGCACCGCGCGCGTCCTGGACACCGCCGGCCGCGTCGAACGCTTCGAGCGCCGCTACGGAGCCCGCTGATGAACCATCAGCAGCTGCCCGTCGTCATCGTCGCCGGGCTCCACGCCGATGCCCGCAAGCAGGTCGTCGAACGCCTCCTGCGGACCGTTCCGGGGAGCGTGGCACTGCACCACGACCTGGCCCGAGCGTCCGACGGCACCGTGCTCCGTGTCGTCCGCGACGCCTCCGGCACCGTTTCCCAGGGCGAGACGCCGTTGATCAACGACTGCGCCTGTTGCGCACTGCGCGAAGACCTCGTCCCGGAACTGGAGCGCATGGCCGACAGCGGCCTGACCTGCCTCGCGGTGGTCGAACTGTGGGACTCGGTCGAACCCAAGGCCATGGCGGAGGTCGTCGCCGGACACGGCGGGGACCGGTTGGTCGTGACGAACGTGATCACCGCCGTCGACCCGGCGCTCGTCCTCCCGTGCCTCGCCAACGGCGACGACCTCGCCGAAGCCGGCCTCGCCGCGGCCCCCACCGACCGGCGGACCGTCGGCGACACCTGGGCCCGCCAGCTCGAGTACGCACCCGTCCTCGCCGTCGTCGACAGCGACGAGGCCGACGACGAGGACCACGCCCTCCTCGCCCAGCTCCACCCCACCGCACGACGGGTGCCGGCCGCTTCCCTCGAACTCGCCCGGGCCGCGTTCGCCGGGTTCGACGTCGAAGCCGCCGCGGCCGCCCAGCACCCCGCATGCGCGCTCCTGCCCCAGGAAGCGGACGAGGCCGGCGTCACCACGTACGTCTGGCACCGCCGACGGCCGTTCCACCCCGAACGCCTCTACGCGGCGCTGGAGGACCTGTGCTGCGCGGCCGCCCGCAGTCGAGGCCGCTTCTGGCTCGCCGACCGCCCCGACACCCTCCTCGCCTGGGACGCCGCCGGCGGAGCGCTGTGCGTGGAGAGCGCCGGACCCTGGCTGGCGTCGCTGCCGGACGCCGCCTGGGACATGGTTGAGCCCATGCGCCGGGCCGCCGCCGCGCTCGACTGGCATCCCGACCACGGCGACTGCTGCCAGCACCTCGTCTTCACCTCGCCCGGCCTCGACCGGGACGGACTGGAACGACTCCTCGACTCCTGCCTCCTGACGGACGCGGAGTACCGGTCGGGACGCGAAGGGTGGAAGCACCTGCCCGCAGCCTTCGACGGCCTCCTCGACGCCGCCTGAGCTCCACCCACCCGGCCACGGCCCAGTGAGGCCACAGCCGAGACATTCACACCAGCTCGCACACGTCCACTCAAGGAAAAGGCCCATGCTCCGACGCGCCGCTTCGCGCAGGCCCGCCAAGTCCCGTCCCAACCCGCTCGACGCGGCCGGCATCACGTACATCGACTACAAGGACACAGACCTGCTCCGGAAGTTCATCTCCGACCGCGGAAAGATCCGCAGCCGACGCGTCACCCGGGTCACGGTCCAGCAGCAGCGGGCCCTCGCCACCGCCATCAAGAACGCACGACAGATGGCCCTGCTGCCGTACGCCGCCCGCTGACCATCCAAAGCCGGAAAGACGGGTCAGGTTCCCGACGCTGCCGATCACCGACGGCTACTGCCGGGCGCACCTGCTCCCATCTCCGCGTGGCGCCTTCGGCCATGCCCTCCTGGGCCGGTCGGGAGGCGCCACGGCGTCCCCACCGCGCTGAGCGGCGGCGTCGACCCTGACACCCGGAACGCGGGAGAAAGGCACCTCTGACCGCGCCTCCGCCTCCTGCCAGTGCCCCGGCGCTCGCACGTCAAGGTGGCGTGGAACGGGTGGAGTGAAGGAGGTTTGCTCACGTGGTCCGAGTGAACCGGGCGAGTGCGTTTCATCTCGCCCGGCTATCTGCGCGCCAGGCTGGAAAGTCCCCGCTCAGCGCACTCGCCCACGCGCCTTCAGCGGCACCGGCGGCAGTTGCGGCGCGGGCAGCGGGGCGCCGTCGTAGCCCTTCACTTCCCCAAACCTCGTCCCGGTCATCCAGTCCTCACGGGCCTGTTGGACATCGTCCTGCGAACGCCCGATGAAGTTCCACCACATGACCAGCTCCTCGGCGAACGGTTCGCCGCCCAGCAGCATGATTCCGGCGTCGGACTCGGCGCGGAGGGGGAGTTCGGTGCGGCCGCAGCCGAGGTAGAGCATCGAGCCGGGGAGGACCGGTACGCCGTCCACGTGGGCCTCGCCGGACATCACCAGGACGCCGTACTCGAAGTCGGGGTCGAGGGGCAGGCGGACATCGGCGCCCCGGGTGAGCGCGAGGTCGGCGCCGACGAGCGGGGTGTACGTCGTACCGGGTGACGTCGCGCCGTCGAGGTCGCCGAGGAGCACCGTGGCCGTCAGACCCGGTGCGGTGACCGTGGGCAGCTCCGCGTGGAACTCGAACCGGGGCTCGGTGCGGCGGTGTTCGTCGGGAAGGGCGACCCATAGCTGCGCGCCGTGCAGGAACCGGGCGTGCGGGCGCGGGCTCTCCTCGGAGTGGCTGATCGCCCGGCCCGAGGTCATCAGGCCCAGCTGGCGGGGCCGGATGGTCTGCAGGCTCCCGGTGGAGTCGCGGTGCAGCACCTCGCCCTCGTGCAGCCAGCTGACCGTCTGCAACCCCATGTGCGGATGCGGCGGCACCTGCATGCCGGGCTCGTCGGCGATGTCGTCGGGGCCGTAGTGGTCCACGAAGGCCCAGGCGCCGATCATGCGCCGGCCGAGGTTCGGCAGCAGCCGGCGCACCTCGGTCGACTCGCCGAGCTGCACGCGACGGGGGCTCAGCAGTTCGCGGACGGGTTCGGCGACGACGAATCCGCGGCCGCCGCACACGCTCGGTTCGGGCGCGCGGTCAAGGTTGCTCATGCCGCACAACCTAGCGGCAGCCGGTCACCGTCGCCGTGCCACCGTGGGCCCGGCTCGCGCGCAAGGAGCCGTCCGGCGGCAGTCCCGGAACCGAACGCCTCACCGTGCGCGCACCCGACATCACCGGCCTCTCCTTGCTTAAGTCAATCAACGGACTTACATTTCGGCGTGTCCTGCCCCGCGTTCCGCGTGCCCCGACGGAGGCCCGACCATGACCCCTGCACGACCCCGGCCCGACCAGGCCGGGGAGTTCGCCGCCGCACCCCGCTCGAACGTCGTCGTCGCGGTGCTCGCCCTCGGCGGGATCGTGGTCTCGCTGATGCAGACCCTGATCATCCCGATCGTCCCCGAACTCCCCGCACTGCTGCACGCCTCCGCCTCGGACGCGGCCTGGGCGATCACGGCCACGCTGCTCGCGGCGGCCGTCGCCACGCCCGTGATGGGCCGGCTCGGCGACATGTACGGCAAGCGGTTGATGCTGCTGACCAGCCTGGTCATGCTGGTCGCCGGCTCGGTCACGGCCGCGCTCAGCGACACGCTCGTCCCGATGATCGTCGGACGGGCGATGCAGGGCCTGGCGTCCGGCGTCATCCCGCTCGGCATCAGCATCATGCGCGACGAACTGCCCGCCGAACGGCTCGGTTCCGCCACCGCCCTGATGAGTGCCTCCCTCGGCGTCGGCGGCGCCCTCGGCCTGCCCGCCGCCGCGCTCCTCGCCGACCACTACGACTGGCACATGCTGTTCTGGACGTCGGCCGCGCTGGGCGTCGTCGCCGCCGTGCTCGTCCTGCTCCTCGTCCCCGAGTCGGCGGTGCGCTCCGGCGGCCGGTTCGACCTGCTCGGCGCGCTCGGCATGGCGGCCGGTCTGGTCTGCCTGCTGCTGGCCGTCTCCAAGGGTGCGGACTGGGGCTGGAGCAGCGGCACCACCCTCGGTCTGTTCGCGGCGACCGTCGTCGTCCTGTTCGCCTGGGGGATCTACGAACTGCGCGCCGCGCAGCCGCTGGTGGACCTGCGCACCACCGCCCGCCGCCAGGTCCTGGTCACCAACCTCGCCTCGGTCGCCTTCGGCTTCTCGATGTTCGCGATGTCCCTGGTCCTTCCGCAGCTCCTGCAGTTGCCTCGGGCGACCGGATACGGGCTGGGCAAGTCGCTGCTCGACGCCGGTCTGGTCATGGCCCCGACCGGCCTGGTCATGATGGCGATGGCGCCGGTGTCCGCGCTCATCTCCCGGGCCTGGGGCCCGAAGGTCACCCTGATGTGCGGCGCGGTGATCGTGGCCGGCGGGTACGGAATCAGCGTCGTGATGATGGACACCGTCTGGCAGTTGCTCGTGGCGTCCTGTGTCATCGGCGCCGGCATCGGCTTCGCCTACGGTGCGATGCCCGCACTGATCATGGGCGCCGTGGACCCGTCCGAGACCGCCGCGGCGAACAGTCTCAACACCCTCATGCGGTCCATCGGCACCTCCACCGCGAGCGCCGTCGCCGGCGTGATCCTCGCCCAGATGACCACCACCTTCGGCACGGTCGAGCTGCCCTCCGAGAACGGCTTCAAGGTCGTCATGGCCGTCGGTTCGGGTGCGGCGGTGCTCGCGCTGCTCGTGGCCGCGCTCATTCCCCGGCGGGTGAAGCCGGGAGAGAGCGCGGTGGGCCGGGCGCCGGCCGAGGCTGCGGGGGAAGTCGTCGGTAAGGCCGCCGGTGAGGTGGCCGGGGAGCCGGTGGCCGCTGCCGCTGGTGACGCCGCGGATCGCGACGGCGTACGTCCCGTCGATATCGCCGAGCCGCCAGTGGCGAACGGGGGCATACCCGTGCGCGGCCGCGTCAGCGGGGCGGACGGGGCAGCCGTCGGCCGTGCCGCGGTCACGCTGATCTCGCTCGGCGGCCGGCAACTCGGCCGGTCCGTCGCCGACACCGACGGCTCCTACGCCCTCGAGGCGCCGGCGGAGGGGACGTACGTCCTCGTCGCCGCCGCGGACGGCCGCCGCCCCGGGGCCACCACCCTGGTCGTCGGCGCGGACCCGGTGGTGTACGACATCCGGCTCGGCGGAGTCGGCGGGCTGGCCGGGCTGGTGCGCTCGGCCGACAGCGGGGCGCCGGTCGCCGCGGCGCTGGTGGTCGTCACCGATGTGCGCGGGGACGTCCTCGGCAGTGCGCAGACCGACGCCCTCGGCGAGTTCACCCTCGGCGACCTCGTGCCGGGCACGATCACGCTCGCCGTCAGCTCGCCCGAGCACCGGCCGCTCGCGCTGCCCGTCGAGATCACGGGTGACGGGGTCACCCGTGCCGAGGTGGAGCTGTGGCCCGGCGCGCACGTGCGCGGCACGGTCCACGGCACGGACGGGCCGCTCGGCGACGCCCGGGTCACGCTCGTGGACGCCGCGGGCAACGTCGTCGCCACGACCACCACCGGGGACGACGGCGCGTACGCCTTCGCCGACCTGGACGGCGGCGCGTACACCGTGATCGCGTCCGGCTACCCGCCCCGGGCCGCCGGAGTCACCGTCCGCGGTGACATCGGGGACCACGACATCGAACTCGCCCATCCCGGCGCGTAGTTCGCCACCCGAGCGCTCCGGCCCGGTGGTCGGGGCGCTCAGCCGCGGTGACCGGTGCCGGGTGCGGTGCCGGTCCACTCCGGGGCCGGCACCGACCAGACCTCCTCGTCGTGCCGCTCGGGGCGACGGGCCGCGCAGGGTCCTTCGGTGGTCTGCGGCCGGCGGTAGGCCTTTGGTGTCCTGCCGGCCGGTGACCGGTCGAGCACGCCCGGCCGGCGCTCGTCACACCGGCAGCAGCCGTCCGATGATCGTGCCGAGCTGTCCGGCCGTGCGGCACTCGTGCATCTCCACCAGTTCGGCGTAGTCGGGCGCGGCGGAGTCCCCGGTGCCCCACTGGGCGCGGGGTTCGGGGTTGAGCCAGTAGACCCGGCGGGCGCGGCGGGCGAGGTCGCGGACGGCGGGCAGGTTCGGGTCGCCCATGTTCGTACGCGCGTCCCCGAGGACGAACACCGTCGTGCGCGGGCCGACCGCGGCGCCGTAGCGTTCGGTGAACTCGCCGAGCGCGACGCCGTAGTCGCTGCTGCCGTGCCAGCCGGTGAGGGCGGCCTCCTCGCGGATGCGGGCGCCGAGTCCGTCGGGGTCGGCCCGGCCGTGGTCGAGCAGGCCGGTCACCTCGTCGACGCGGTTGACGAAGGCGAACACCCGCACCTTGCTGAACTGGTCGTGCAGCGCCTGCACCAGCAGCATCGTGAAGTCGGAGAAGCCGGACACCGAGCCGGACACGTCGCACAGCAGCACCAGTTCGGGCCGGACCGGGCGGCGCCGGCGCAGCACCGGCCGTATCGGCACGCCGCCTGTGGACAGCGAGGAGCGCAGGGTGCGGCGCAGGTCGATCGTGCCGCGTGCGGCCCGGCGGCGGCGCGCGGCCAGCCGGGTCGCCAGCTTGCGGGCCAGCGGCTGGACCGTTCTGCGCAGCTCAGCGAGTCTGTCCCGGCCGGCGTACAGGAAGTCCACCCGGTCGGCGGTGGGGGCGATGGCCCGCCGGGCGATCTCGTCCCGCCCGCGCCGCTCGGCGACCCGGCGCCGCGCCTCCGCGCCGACCAGCCGCCGGAACTCCTCGATACGGCGCCGGATCTCGTCGTCCAGCAGCCGGTCCGCGAACCCGGCCTCCCCGCCTTTGGCCCGGACGTCGGTGCGCACGCGGGCCAGCAGGGTCTGCGGGCGGAGCCGGTCCAGGGTCTGGTAGGCCGACCAGCCGTCCGAGCCCGGTGTGGCGCCGTAGCCGCCCAGGCTGTCGACCGCCTCGGTCGCCAGCCGGGCCAGCAGTGCCCGGTCGTCGGCGGCGAGTGCGTCGGCGAGGCGGTCGCGCAGCTCCTCGCGGCCCGCGCCCTCCGTGACCGGGGCGCCGACGTCGCGCGGGAAGTACAGGTCGAAGACCGGGTCGAACACCGTCCGCTGGCCCGAGCCGTGCAGCAGGGTCGCGGCCAGTCCCTCGCGCAGCAGCTCCCGGTCGGCGAACCCGAGGGCCTCGGCCGCGAGGGCCGCGTCGACGGTCTCCCCGGTACCGATCCGCACGCCGTGGGCGCGCAGCGCGCCGACCAGACCGGTGATCCGGGCCTCGACGCCGGGGATCGGCGTCTCCACCCCGGTGATCCGGGCCTCGACGGCGGGGATCGGCGTCTCCACCCCGGTGATCCGGGCCTCGACGGCGGGGATCGGCGTCTCCACCCCGGTGATCCGGGCCTCGACGCCGGGGGTCGGCGTCTCGGTACCGGTGATCCCTGCCTCGCCTGGGCTCACAGCGCGCTCAGGTCCAGCTTGGCGGCGGCCTTCTGCACGTCCTCCTGGTGCTTGAGGATCACGCCGAGGGTGTCCCGTACGACCGTCTCGTCCAGGGTGCCGGCGCCCAGGGCCAGCAGGGTGCGGGCCCAGTCGACGGTCTCGGCGATCGAGGGCACCTTGCGCAGGTCCATCGCGCGCAGCGCCCCCACCACCCGCACCACGGACCCGGTCAGCGCCTCGCCGAGCCCCGGCACCTTCAGCCGCACGATCCGCCGCTCCAGTTCCTCCTCGGGAAAGCCGATGTGCAGGAACAGACAGCGGCGGCGCAGCGCCTCGGACAGCTCCCGGCCGGCGTTGGAGGTGAGCACGACGAAGGGGCGGCGGGTCGCGGTGATCGTGCCCAGCTCGGGGACGGTGACCTGGAAGTCGCTGAGCACCTCCAGCAGCAGCCCTTCCATCTCGACGTCGGCCTTGTCGGTCTCGTCGATCAGCAGGACCGTCGGCTCGTCGCCGCGGATCGCGGTCAGCAGGGGGCGGGGGAGCAGGAACTCCTCGCTGAAGATGTCGGTGCGGGTCTCGTCCCAGTTCTCGTCGCGGCCGGCGCTGATGCGCAGCAGCTGTTTGGCGTGGTTCCACTCGTACAGCGCCCGGGACTCGTCCACGCCCTCGTAGCACTGCAGCCGGACCAGCCGTGCCTGCGCGACCTGGGCGACGGCCTTGGCCAGCTCGGTCTTGCCGACCCCGGCGGGGCCCTCCACCAGCAGCGGCTTGCCCAGCTCGGCGGCGAGGAAGACCGTCGTGGCGACGGCGGGCGAGGCGAGGTACCCGGTCTCGGCGAGACGGGCGGAGACGTCGTCGACGGATGTGAACAACGGGGCCTCCGAAGGGGTCGGGATCCGCGTGCGGCGGTCTACGTCCAGCGTGCTTCTACTATCTAAGCGCTTGTTCACCGTCCTTGTCACGGAATTCGCCGGCACCCGGCACGCCTGTCCCGATCCTGTATACCGATCGGTTTCTCCGCGTCGCCGGGCGCGGTAACCTCGCCCTATGGCCTCCACGGATCAGATGTCCCCGGCGTCCCCCCGGGACCGGCTGCTGGACGCCGCCGCCCAGCTCGTCTACCGCGACGGCGTCTCCGTCGGCGTGGAGGCACTGTGCCGCACGGCGGGCGTCTCGAAGCGGTCGATGTACCAGCTCTTCGGCAGCAAGGACGAGATGCTGGCCGCGAGCCTCGAGCGGCGGATCGCCTGGTACCAGGCGCAGCTCACGCCCGCCGACGCTGCGGCCTGGACCCCGCGCGAGCGGATCCTGTACGTCTTCGAACAGGTGGCGAAGGCCTCCGCCGACCCCGAATACCACGGCTGCCCCTTCCTGGCCGTGCTGGTCGAACTGAAGGACCCGGAGCACCCGGCGAGTCGGGTCGCCCACGGCGTGAAGGAGAGCCTGCGGGACGCCTTTCGCGCAGACGCCGAACGGGGCGGTGCCCGAGACCCCGAGCTGCTCGCCCGCCAGCTCATGCTCGTCTTCGACGGCGCGAGCGCTCGCGCAGGAGCCCGCGTGGAACACCTGGACGACGGACTCGCCACGGCGACGGTGACGGCGCTGCTGGACGCGGCAGGAGTGCGATAGCCCAGGCGCGCGGCCGGGGTGTGAGCGCCCGGGTTCCGAACGGAGTGCGACAGCCCAGGCACGCGGCCGGGGTGTGAGTGCCCGGGTTCCGAACGGACAGCGGCAGTCCGGCCGTGCGGCCTCGCGGCCGGGGCGCGACAGCCGGGCCCCGAACGGGCCACCCCAGCGCGCCGACCGGCTCGGCCGGCCGGTGCAATGGACTCGTGACCGCGCCCCCGGACGACTGCCTCGCGCGCAACGAATGGATCTGCGGCGCCTATCTCGACACCCGCCGCCACATCCTGCTCGACGCCGTCGTCCAGCACCTCGAACTGACGACGGTCTCGGTCGTCATCGCCCTCGTGATCGCCGTACCCATGGCGGTGCTGGCCCGCCGCTGGGGCTGGGCGGCCGGACCGGTCCTCGCCGTGACGACGATCCTCTACACCATCCCGTCCCTGGCGATGTTCTCCCTGCTCCTGCCCGTCTACGGCCTCTCGGCCACCCTCGTCGTCGCCGGCCTGGTCCTCTACTCGCTCACCCTGCTCGTACGCAACATCCTCGCCGGACTGCGCGCCGTCCCCGAGGAGACCCGGCAGGCGGCACGCGGCCTCGGCTACGGCCGCGTCCGGCTCCTGCTCGCCGTCGAACTGCCCCTCGCCCTGCCCGCCGCGATGGCCGGACTGCGCATCGCGACCGTCTCGGCCGTCTCCCTGGTCACCGTCGGCGCGATCGTCGGCTTCGGCGGCCTCGGCAACCTGATCTACGCCGGCATGAACACCTACTTCAAGGCCCAGGTCCTCACCGCGTCCGTGCTGTGCGTGGTGATCGCCGTCGCCGCCGACCTGTTCCTGCTGGGTGTGCAGTGGCTGATCACCCCCTGGGCGCGACGGGCGGCCCGCGCATGAACATCCTGAACGCCACCTGGGACTGGCTCACCGACCCCGCGCACTGGTCGGGCGACGACGGTGTCCGGCACCGGCTGCTCCAACACCTGGTGCTCACCGTCGTCTGCCTGGTCATCAGCTGCATGATCGCACTGCCGGTCGCGCTGGTCCTCGGCCACCTCGGCAAGGCCGGCGCACTCGCCGTCAACATCTCCAACGTGGGCCGGGCCGTCCCCACGTTCGCCGTGCTGGTCCTGCTCCTGCTGACCCCGGTGGGGAGGTGGGGCGAGGGGCCCACGGTGGTGGCCCTGGTGCTGTTCGCCGTACCGCCCCTGCTCACCAACGCCTACGTCGGCATGCGCGAGGTCGACCGCGGTGTCGTCCAGGCGGCACGGGGGATGGGGATGACCGGGCGACAGATGCTGTTTCGCGTGGAACTGCCCCTCTCGCTCCCGATGGTCCTCAACGGCGTGCGGATCGCCGCCGTCCAACTGGTCGCCACCGCTACCATCGCCGCGCTCGCGGGCGGCGGCGGACTCGGCCGGATCATCACCGCGGGCTTCAACCTGGCCAGCACACCCCAGGTCGTCGCGGGCGCCCTCCTCGTCGCCGTGTTCGCCCTCGTCGTCGAGGCCGTCTTCGAGATCGCCGAACGCCTGGCACCGGCATGGGCCAGGGGCGGCCGATGACGGGCGGCGGGCGCTGATGACCGGCGGGGGCTGGCGATGACGGGCGGCGGGCGCTGATGACCGGCGGGGGCTGGCGATGACGGGCGGCGGGCGCTGATGACCGGCGGGGGCTGGCGATGACGGGGGGCGGCGCCGATGACCGGCGAAGGCTGGCGATGACGGACGGGGGGCGGACGATGAGGCACAGCGCCGTGCCGGCGGCAGCCGCGCTCCTCGCGCTGACCGCCTGCACCACCGGCCCCTCCCTGGAGAACCGGGGTCAGGTCACCGCGCCGCCCGGCGACAGCCACCACCTCACCATCGGCTCCGCCGGCTTCACCGAGAGCGATCTTCTCGCCCAGATGTACGCACAACTGCTCGACCAGGCCGGCTACAAGACCTCCCTGCTCACCGTCAGCAACCGGGAACTGTACGAACCGGCCCTGGAATCCGGCCAGATCGACGTCGTCCCCGAGTACGCGGCCACCTTCGCCGACTGGCTCAACGCCAAGACCCACGGCCCCGACGCCCGCCCCGTCGGCTCACCCGACCTCGACGCCACGATGAAAGCCCTGCACGCCCTCGCCGACCCCCGCGGGCTCACCGTCCTCCCACCCGGCCGGGCCGTGGACCAGAACGCCTTCGCGGTCACCGCCGCCTACGCCCGGCAGCACGACCTCAAGACCCTCAGCGACCTCGGCGCCTCCGGCCTGAAGGTACGGCTGGCGGCCGGGGACGAGTGCGTACAACGGCCCTACTGCGAGCCGGGCCTGAAGAAGGTGTACGGCATCGACATCACCGGCATCGACCCCAAAGGCGTCGGCACCACCCAGGCCAAACGGGCCGTGCAGTCGGGCCGGGACCAGATGGTGCTCACCACCAGCACCGACGCCACCCTCGACCAGTTCGGCCTCGTCATCCTCGCCGACGACAAGCACCTGCAGAACGCCGACTACGTCGTCCCGGTCGTCAACCGTTCCCGAGCCGGAAGCCCCCGCGTGGTCAAGGCACTCGACAAGCTCAACTCCGTCCTGACGACCGCGGACCTGGCCGACCTGAACCGACAGGTCGACAGCCTGCGCAGGCTGCCCGCCGACGTCGCACACACCTACCTGAAGGACAAGGGCCTGCTGAAGTGACGCCCCTGAGCATCAGGCACCGCGACCCTCAGGCACGGCAATCCTCAGGCACCGGAATCCCTCAGGCGCCCAGACCCCCAGGCGCCGGCCCCCCAGACACCTGAACCCCAGACACCGGACCCCCCACGCACCGGACCCCTCAGGCGTCCGCGATCGAGTCGAACGGCACCTGACCCCGCGCCACGCCCCGCGCGTCCGCGTCCACCGAGCGGCGCAGCGCCTCGTGCAGCTTCGCCGGGGTGAGCACGCCCAGGAAGCGCGCCCCGTCCAGCACCGCGACCCACCCGGCGTCGTACTGGAGCATCACCCCGAAGGCCTGCTTCAGCGGGGCGCCCACCGGTACCCACGCGGTCATCCGGTGCGCGAGGCCCCCGACCGTGCCGCCGGCCGCCAGCTCGTCGATGCCGACCCAGCCGTGCAGATCGCCGTGCCTGTCGAGGACGACCGCCCACCGGGCGCCGTCGGCCCGCAGCCGCTCCACGGCACGCTCGGCGGGCTCGTCCGGGCGCGCCACCGGCGGTTGTTCCAGGTCGTCCGGCTCGATCGTGGTGACCGACAACCGCTTCAGCCCCCGGTCGGCGCCGACGAACTCGGCGACGTACGCGGTCGCGGGCGCCCCGAGCACGGCCCCCGGCGTGTCGAACTGCTCGATCCGGCCCTGCCCGTACACGGCGATCCGGTCACCCAGCCGGACGGCCTCCTCGATGTCGTGCGTGACCAGCAGCACCGTCTTGCGCACCGCGTCCTGCATCCGCAGGAACTCGTCCTGCAACTGCTCGCGCACCACCGGGTCGACGGCGCCGAACGGCTCGTCCATCAGCAGCACCGGCGGATCCGCCGCGAGCGCCCGCGCCACGCCGACCCGCTGCCGCTGCCCGCCGGACAGCTGTTCCGGGTAGCGCGGACCGTACGTCTTCGGGTCAAGACCGACGAGATCGAGCAGCTCGGCGGCGCGCGCCCGGGCCCTGGCCCGCTTCCAGCCGAGCAGCGCCGGGACCGTCGCCGTGTTGTCCAGGACCGTGCGGTGCGGGAAGAGCCCCACCTGCTGGATGACGTAGCCGATCCGCCGGCGCAGCCGCACCGGGTCGACCCCGGCGACGTCCTCGCCGTCCACGAAGATCCGCCCGGACGTCGGCTCGATGAGCCGGTTCACCATCATCATGGTCGTCGTCTTGCCGCAGCCGGAGGGGCCGACGAGCGTGACGAGTTCGCCCTCGGAGACCTCGAAGGACAGGTCGTCCACCGCAGTCGTACCGTCCGGATACCGCTTGGTGACCTGATCGAACCGGATCATTCCCTCACGCTAGCCACCCTGCGCGCCGCCCGCGCGCTCAGTGGAGGCCCTGGCCCACGAGGGCACCGCCGGGCCCAGCGGTGCGGCAGCAGCGGGTCGCCGTCCACACCGGCACCCCGACCGCGCAGAACGTCGACAGGCTCGTGCGCCCACCTGACGGAGGTCCGCGCGGATGTGGGCACCGCGGCTCGCCGGGCTCACCATGACCATGGCTTGATTGCGGTTCTTCTTCTGGCGCCGGGGCAGGCGTGGGACTCCGGTGAGGGCGGACGGTTCGGGTGTGGACGGCCCGGCTGATGGGCACGGGCGCGGTACTGGCCGCGTGCGCGGTGGTGCCGTCGGTGGGGGCGCCGTCGGTGGGGGCGCTGGCGCTGACGCGGTAGCCCACTGGCCCGCGCCGCGTACGCCACGCTCCCCCCACCAGGCGGCCCCTCACCGGGCCAGTACGGCACCCACTCCCAGGCCCGAACCGGTGCTCAGCCCGAGGGCCACGGGGCCGTAGTACGCCCCGCTCGCCGGCACGGGCGTCCCGTCCGGGCCACCGTTGAGCGTGAGTACGGTGCCGTCGCCCGCGTTCTCGCCGTCCGAGCCGATCGCGAGGTCCGGGACTCCGTCGCCGGTGAGGTCGGCGAGCGTGACCGCGCTGCCCAGCCGGTCGCCCGCCTCGGCGGCACCGGGCACGCCGGCGCGCTCGGTGTCGTACACGTCGGCAGCGGTGGCCGTGAGTCCGTCCGCGCTGCCGTGCAGCAGCAGGGCGGCGCCCGCGTCGGCGGCGGGTGTACCGGAGACCGTCACGTCGGTGCCGGGCGCCCCGGCCAGGACATCCGCGTAACCGTCACCGTTCACGTCGGCCACGGCGAGCGAGGCGCCGAACTCGTCGCCCGCGGCCCCGAGGCCGACGTCGGGTGCTCCGGTGTCGATGAGACCGTCGGCCGAGCCGCGGAGCGTGGCGATCTCGCCGCCGACGCCCGCGTCGGGCCTGCCGACGGCGAGGTCGATGTACCCGTCCCCATCGAGGTCACCCGCGGCGAGCGCGGTACCGCCCTTGCCGAGGAACACGTCGGGCGCGTCGGTGCGCAGACCGCTCGCCGAACCGCGCAGCACGACGAGCGGGTTGACGCCGGCCGCAGTGCGGAAGGTGAGGGCGGCGTCCGTGTACCCGTCCTTGTCGAAGTCGCCGGTCGCCAGGGCGGCTCCGTTCACCGCCCCGCTCTCACCGGCGAGTTGGGGCAGCGGTACGGCGGCTGAGAACGTACGGTCCGTGCCGTCGACGGCCCAGGCGCGCCCGGCGCCCGGTGCCACCGCGAGGATGTCGTCACCTCCGTCGCCGTCGAAGTCGCCGGTGGCGACGGCGGCACCGAAGCGGGCATTGCTCGTGCGCGACCCCGTCGGTTCGTTGATCATCCCGGCCTGCCCGGTGAGCCCGTTCGGGGTGCCGCGCAGCAGGCTCAGCGCGCCCTCGTCGGTGGCCCCGGAGGTGACCTCTTCACCGGGTGAGGAGACGACCAGGTCCTCGTAGCCGTCGTGGTCGAAGTCGCCGTAGGCGATTGCCGATCCGAACCCGTCCCCGGCCTCTGACCCGCCCGGCACGCCGTCGGACTCCTGCGTGATGACGGCCCTGTTCCCGCTGTACGGCGCCGAGCGCGCCCCCGGTACGACACTGACCTGACCGGACCCCGCCTGGCTGTTGGCGGTGGCGCCCGGGACGCCCGCGGCGAGGTCGGCGTGTCCGTCGCGGTTCATGTCTCCTGTGGGAGCGGTGGAGTTCGCGGCGGACGCGAGGGTGCGGATGGCGGGCAGGTCGGCGTACAGGTTGTTGCCGGGGCACTCGGTCGGATAGCCGTCGCGGTGCCCGGCGATACGGTTGAGGGTCACCGACTGGCCCTTGGTGAACTTGCCGTTGTCGGCGCCCGCGGCCATCACCACCGTCCCCGACGGGTTGATGCCGTACAGGCCGAGCTTCCACGCGGCGACCTTCGCGATCGCGCCGTGGACGGCGGACGACGCGGTCGCCGTGTTGTAGTCGCCGAGGACCGCGACCCCGCTGGAGTCGGTGTTGAAGCCGTAAGTGTGCGCGCCCAGGACCGGCCGGTCGACGCCGCCGGCCCGGCCCTCGAAGACCGTGCCGCACTTGTCGACGAGGAAGTTGTAGCCGATGTCGTTCCAGCCGTTGCTCCGCACGTGATAGACGAAGATCCCGCGGATGACGGACGCGGACTCGGCGCACGTGTAGTCGTTGCCGCCCGCGGTGTGGTGCACGAACACGGCCTTCGTGTCGGACGTGTACGTCGGCGGGTCGGCGACCATCGATTCGTCGGCGCCCCAGCCGGAGCGCGGGACGATGTCGGGCTGACCGGCGGCGCTGGGCGAGTAGGCCGAGTTCACCGGGGTATCCGGGGTCTGCGCGACCGCGGCCCCGGCCTCGGGGTCCACCAGGTCGACGCGCAGCCCGCCCGGCAGCGCGGCCTGCCCGCCCGGCCGCACGGCTCCCGTGATCCGTGCCTGCACGCCGTCCGACGGGCCGACCCACAGTGGCTGGGTGCCGCCACGCAGCCCCTCGGCAGCGCCAGGCTTGTCGGGCCCTGCCTCGGGCGCGTGCAGTTCCAGATCGAGCGTGCGCCATTGCGACCAGCGGCCGGTCGCGGCGTCCCGGGTGCGCACCTGTGCCATGCCGCTGAGTTCGGCCCGCGCGTCGGACCAGGTGATCCCGACCATACGGAACGGCTCGGTGCCACGGGCCGACAGCACACGGCTCCCCGGATCGCTGCCGACGGGCACGGGGACGACGTGCAGAGCGCCGCGCGGAACTGGGTTGCCCGCCAGGTCAGTTGAGGCGCCGGCGTGACTGCGGGCGGACAGGGAGACCGCGCTGAGGACGACGGCGGTGGCGAGGGCGAGACGGTAGGTGTTCCGACGCACGGCACTCATCGGGCGGCCTCCGTCTGCTGCTGTGCCTGCTGTTGTGTCTGCTGCTGTGGCGTCGCGGAGGCGAGTTCGGCCTGGCAGGTCGCGCGGCCGAACTTCCCGTACGCGGAGGCGGTCTGGACGTGCTTGCCGCGTACGGCGAGCGAGCAGCTGGCCTGACCGCCCTTCTCGCCGAGCGTGATCGAGACCAGCGGCGGCTTGCCGAGCGGCACGTGCACGGTCTTCTTCCACGGCAGGGTGACCGCGCGGTCGACAGCGGCGGTCCCGTCCGCGCTGCGTGCCTGGTAGGCGATGTCAGCGGTGCCCTCGCCGGTGACCTCGTACGTCACCGCGGCGGTCGGGACGGGGGGCTTGCCCGGCTTGTCGGCGGTGTCGAGTACGCCGTACAGGACGAGCCCGCCACATGCGGCCAGCAGGGCTGCACCGATGAGGAGGCCGGTGCGGTCCGGACGAAGGGCGCGCGACCGGCCACCAGCCCCGGAATTCCCGCCGCTCTCCTCGACATCGGCGGCCTCCGCCCCAATTTCCCGCTCTTCATCGCCCATGACAAGTCCCTCTTAGGTCAGCCGCTCGGAATTCGCATGCCTGCGCCGGAATTCCCGATCCGGGGTCTTATACCTGACGCCGGGCGTGGTCCGCCAGCGAGCGGACAAACCGGGCACGGATTTCCTGCAATGGGCGAACTGTCGTGATCTGAGAAGTCAGTTGACACGCCGTTACCTGCGTGATTACAAACTCGTCGCCGCTACGTCCGGCCTGCCTGTCATGAGGTGAGTCAGATGTTTTGCGGTCGATGTTTATGACGATGGACGAGAGGAAAGGGTTGCGGTGAAACCCAGATTGGGCAGGCTTATCGCATGCCTTGTGGTGTCCGCGGTGGTTGGTACCGCGTTGCCACAGGTCGCGTATGCGGCGTCCGAATCAGACGACGGTGGCGGAAAGGGGATTGTCGACACCGTCAAGGGCTGGTTCGGCGGCGACGACGACGATGACGGTCCCGAGCTCGCCGAGCCGCCGTCCCATGACGAGTTGGGGATGGCCGACCGGCAGAAGCTGCCGAAGGGCAAGAACGCCCCGAAGGCCCAGCGGGTCAAGGAGCTGACGGGTCGGCGGACGTCGAGTGCGCGGTTTTGGCAGCTGTCGGACGGCCGGGTGCAGGCGGAGTTGTCGGCGGTGCCGACGTCGTACCGCTCGGGCTCGGGCGAGAAGGCGGCGTGGAAGGCGATCGACACCGCCGTCCACCCGACGGACGCCAAGGGCTTCGACTTCGCCAACACAACTAATGAGGGCCGGAGTTGGTTCGGTTCGGACGCGGACCATCTGGTGCGTTTCCGCTCGCCGGACGGCCGTTCGGTCACCCTCGGCCTGGATGGCGAGCATGGCGCGCTGAAGCCGTCGGTGAAGGGTTCGACGGTCACGTACAAGGACGCGGTGGGCGGCGCGGACCTGGAGTACGGGGTCGGTCCGGGGCGGGTGAAGGAGAACATCACCCTCGCCGAACGGCCCACCGGCCCGCTGAAGTTCACGTTCACGCTGGACACGCAGGGGCTGACGCCGAAGGCGCGCAAAGACGGCTCGATCGCCCTGTTCGGGGAGTTGCCGCACACGCCGGTGATGGTGATCCCCGCGCCGTTCATGACGGACGCGAAGAAGGCGGACAGGTCCGTCTTCGGCAAGACCTACAGCACCAGGGTGACGCAGAAGCTCACGAAGGACGGCGAGTCCTGGAAGCTGACCGTGACACCGGACGCGAAGTGGCTGGCGTCGAAGGACCGGCAGTATCCGGTGGTGATCGACCCGACGATCACGATCGCGCCGTCGCCGTCGGACTCGCAGGACACGATGGTCCTGTCGGACCAGGCGTCGACGAACTTCAACACCACCTGGAAGCTGTCGGCGGGCAAGACCGACACGGGCACCGCCCGTTCGCTGATCAAGTTCCCGCTGAGCGAGATCCCGTCGGGCACGACCATCGACTCGGCCCGGTTGGAGATGTACTTCGACCAGGCGCACACCACCAACGCCAATGACGTGACGATCGGTGCGTACCGGGCGACCGGGGCGTGGAACGAGTCGACGGCGACGTGGTCCAACACCAGTTCCCTGGTGGGTGAGCTGTCGGGTACCAGCGTTCAGGTGGACGACGGGGATCCGGGGACGACGGCGGCGGTCGGCACGTGGAAGCCGGGGTCGACGTCCTACGGCATCGACGGCGACTACCTGTACAACAAGGACGCCATCCTCGGGGACTCCTACACCTGGCAGCCGAACCTGCCGGAGACGGCCTCCTACCGGGTGGAGGCGCATTATGTGCAGTCCGCCGACCGGTCCACGGCCGCCCCGTACACGGTGACCAGCAGTGACCCCACCGCGACGTACACGGTCAACCAGGCGGCCGGTACGAACGGGGTGTGGGCCTCCCTCAACGGCGGCTCGCAGATCAACTTCGCGAAGGGAACGGCCGGCAAGGTCGTCCTGAAGGACACCAGCAGCACGACTGCGGTGATCGCGGACGCGGTGCGCTGGGTGAACCCGGCGTCGATCGTGAAGAACACCGGCGAGTACAACCAGTGGCACAAGTTCCCGGTGACCGACACCGTGCAGCAGTGGCTGGACGGCAGCTCGGTCAACAACGGGTTCGTGCTGAAGGCCACGGACGAGTCGTCGACCGCCAAGACCGGCGGCCCGCGCTACGAGTCCGGTGACGGCGACTACGGCGGCGAGACGGCGACGATCCCGCGGCTGACCGTCACCTACGGCAAGGTCGGCACCACGCTGAACTCCCCGACGGTCGTCCACGGCACCGGCCCGGAGCTGTCCTGGAAGGCGTACTCGAACACCACCGGCGACCCGAACCTGAACATCGTCGAGTACCAGCTGCACCGCTCCACGCAGCAGGCGTTCACACCGTCCGCGGCCACCCTCGTCGCCCCGGTCGACAAGTCGGCGACGGCATACACGGACACGACCGCGACTCCGACTGCGGACTCCTCCTCGGTGGAGATCGGCCGGTCGTACTACTACCAGCTCGCGGTGAAGACGAAGGACGGCCAGCTCCTCGGCTCGCCGACCCGCATCGTGGGTGTGCCGAAGGCGGGCCGCACGATGCGGCTGATCCAGGGCACGTCCGGGGTCACGGACACCACGTTGTCGTCGGCGCAGCCGACCACGAACGAGGACACCATCCAGTCCTTCGGCGTTGGCCAGAAGTGGCTGGAGGTCGGCAACAACTCCACCACCTACGGCAAGGCCCGTGCGGTGACGAAGTTCACCACCAGCGCCATTCCGACCACGGCCACGGTGCTGGAGTCCCGCCTGTTCATGTGGGGCGCGGAGACCACCACCGACACCAACGGTGCGATCTACGAACTCCACGGCCTGAACAAGGACTTCAACGAGACCCAGGCCACCTGGAGCAGCGCCGCGACCGGCACCGCGTGGACGACGGCGGGCGGCGACTACTCCGGCACGGTCTCCGACACGGTCGCCCAGGTCTCGGAGGTGGGCCGCCACTGGTGGGACGCCACGTCACTGACCCAGGGCTGGATCAAGACGCCGACCTCCAACCACGGCGCCCTGGTCAAGCTGAAGGACGAGTCGACCACGGGCCCGCAGGAGCGCACCCTGTTCCTGGCCTCGGAAGCCGCCGACCCCCAGCTCGGCCCGCTGCTGCGCGTGATCTACGTCGACTCCACCACGGACGACACGTACTACGCGCCGCAGACCCAGGCCCGTATGACCCCGAACTCCACCTACACGGTGGACTTCACGGTCACCAACACCACGAGCGCCGCCTGGGCGACCGGTGAGCGGGTCCTGTCGTACACGTGGAAGCTGCCCGACGGCACGGACGTGACGACCGGCGGCAACCAGCTCTCCACCGCCATCCCGGCACTGTCACCCGGCCAGTCAAAAACCATCAAGGCGCAGGTCAAGACGCCGATCAACTCGGACTCGGGCAGCAAGCGCACCGAATACGTGCTGGGCTGGGACGTCAAGAAGGTCTCCGACGGCACTTGGCTGTCCGCCGGAACCGGCGGCATCCCCACGTTGAAGCAGAACGTGGCGGTCGAGGACCCGACGTCCAACTCGCTCGGCCTGGAGAAGTTCTACTCCTACACGGGCAAGAACACCGGCGCCGGCGCGTCGCTCATGAACAACACCGCCTCGGGCAACAGCGTCTGGTCGTACAACGCCATCAACAACCCCGGACGCGGAGTCAACACCTTCTTCCGCGTCGCCTACAACTCCCTGGACACCTCGGACACCGTGCTCGGGCACGGCTGGTCGGGCCAGGCCGCGGGGCCGCTGCGGCTCGGCGCGCCCCTGGACTTCCACCCGAACCCGAACCCGACCGAGGTCAGGCTCCCGGACGGCGACGGCACCACGCACGTCTTCCGGTGGGACGCGACGAACAGCGTGTGGAAGGCCCCGGCGGGTGTCCACTTCAAGCTGTCGTTCAAGACCGGCACCCAGTGCACCCCGGACAAGGACAACACCCCGGACGCCTGGACGCTGCTGCGGCCTGACGGCACGCGCTTTCTCTTCGGCTGCGACGGCTATCTGACGTCGGTCGTCGACAACGACGGCAACACGCAGACGTACACGTACGAGGAGCGCAAGTCCAACAACAAGCCGACCAAGTTCCTCGTCTACATCACGGACCCGGCGGGTCGGCAGTCGCTGACGGTCGACTACTTCAAGAAGGGCGACGCGTCGTACGACTACATCGACGACACGGGCGCCAAGGTCGCCGGCACCAACCTGACCAACTCCAAGATCTACGACCACATCAAGTCCGTCACGGACATCAGCGGCCGGAAGATCAACTTCTACTACACCACCAAGGGCCTCCTGGGCCGCATCACCGACGGTGAGCTGTCCAGCCAGCCCAAGGTCTTCAAGTTCACCTACGACGCCACTCAGGGCAACAAGAACGTCAAGCTGGTCACGGCCACCGACCCGCGCGGCAACGCGACCCGGCTGGCGTACAACGAGCCGAAGGCGGGCGACGACCCGAAGTACCACTGGTGGACCAAGACGCTCACCGACCGTCTGAACGGCACCACCGACTTCCTGTACACGCCGGACACGGCCAACCCGAGCTTCACCGACACGAAGGTCACCGACGCCGAGTCGCACGCGACGAACTACGTCACGGACGACTTCGCCCGGCCGGTCCAGATCACCGACGCCAAGTCCCGGACCAACAAGCTCGGTTGGGACGCGGACAACAACGTCACGTACATGGAGGAGGCCAACGGGGCCAAGGCCACGTACTGCTACGACCAGAAGACCGGCTACCCGCTGCGCCAGTGGGACCCGGAGACCACGAAGTCGTGGACGTCGTTCAACCAGACCGACTACTGCGACCCGGCCAAGTACCCCACCGGTGCCACGGCGTTCGAGTACCAGACACGGGCCGACGGCTACTCCGCGAACCTGTTCCGCAAGACGTCGCCGCTCGGCAACATCTGGCAGTTCGGGTACGACAGCTTCGGCAACCTGACGTCGACCACCGACCCGGAGGGCGTGGCGACCGCCACGGCCGGTGACTACACGTCGACGACCACGTACGACGCGTACGGCCAGCCGATCAAGGACACGGACGCCAACGGCCACTCGACCCAGTACTTCACCTACGGGCCGACCGGCTACCCCGAGAAGATCACCGACGCCAAGAACAACGACACCACCTTCGTCTACGACGAGCGCGGCAACACCAAGGAGGTCACCAACGCCAAGGGCGCCAAGGTCACGCAGGACTACGACTACTTCGGTCGCCCGCTGACGAAGAAGGAGCCGAAGGACCAGGCGGGTGGCGTCTTCATCACCACTCCGGCCCCGGTCTACGACGTCAACAACAACATCGAGAAGGCGTACGCCCCGAACGGCGCCGTGACCACCACCGTGTACGACGCGGCGGACCAGGTCACCGACCAGATCGACCCGGTCGACGTCGTCGGCGACCCGGAGCGGCGCACGACCACGACGTACGACAAGGTCGGCAACGTCAGGACGGTCACCGAGCCCAAGGGCAACCTGACCACGACGGCCGGTGACTACACGACGACGTACAACTACGACGAGATCTACCAGCCGTTGTCATCGGTCGATGCCAAGGGCAACACGTCCTCGGCCGAGTACGACAACGTGGGCAACGTCGTCACGGTCATCGACCCGAAGAAGAACGCGACGGCCGACACGACGGACTTCACCACGAAGTTCGCGTACGACCTGGACCACCGCACCATCAGGACCACCGACGCGACGGGCAAGTTCACCACCGTCCACTACGACCTCGACGGCCGCACCGACCAGGCGACGGACGCCGAGAACAACACCACCGAGTCCACCTTCGACCGGCGCGGCCTGACCACCCAGGTCAAGGTCCCGTACACGAAGGACGCCTCGAACAACATCGTCTACCGCACGACCAAGTACGAGTACGACCAGGTCGGCAACCAGACGAAGGAGATCAGCCCGCGCGGCGTCGAGACGACGACCGACGCGACCGACTTCACCGCGGAGACGGTCTACGACGAGCTGAACCGGGTCAAGGAGCAGCGCAGCCCGTTCAGCGCGGCCGACACCCGCTACTCCACGCCCGACATCACGTACTACACGTACGACTCGGTCGGACAGCTGAAGGACGTCTCGGCCCCGCCGTCGCAGGGCCAGACGGTCCGCAACATCACGTCGTACGACTACTACGACAACGGCTGGACGAAGTCCGCGAAGGACCCCTTCGAGATCACCACCGCGTACGACTACAACGACCTGGGCCAGCAGACGAAGAACACGCTGACCTCGGCCGGCGGCTCCTCGCAGCGCACCATGACCTGGGACTTCTACCCCTCGGGCAACCAGAAGGCGCGCTCCGACGACGGCATCCCGGTCGGCAAGCAGGTCGTGGTCGTCGACTCGACGGACGTCAACAACACCGCCACGCAGGGCAACTGGGACGCGTCCCAGGCCATGGGCCAGTGGGGCTACGACGTCCGGACCAACGCGGCGGGCACGGGTGCGGACACGTTCACCTGGCAGCTCAACATCCCGCAGGACGGCACGTACGAGGTCTTCACCCGCTACGGGAACGTGACGGGTGCGGCCACCAACGCGCCGTTCACCATCACCCACTCCACGGGCTCGGTCACCAAGAGCGTGAACGAGTCGACGGGTTCGGGTGACTGGGTGTCGCTGGGCTCGTACACCTTCACCGAGTCGGGCACGCAGAAGATCACGCTGTCCGACAACGCCAACGGCACCGTCGTCGCGGACGGCATCAAGCTGGTCCGCTCCAACACCGGGGACACCGACAACGAGAAGAAGGACTTCACCTACACCTACGACGCCGACGGTCTGCTGAAGGAGGTCAAGGACCTCTCTCCCGGCGCCAAGGCCGACGCCTACGCCACGTCCTACGACGAGCTGGACCAGCTCACGAAGGTCGAGGAGAAGCTCGGCGCGACGGTCAAGAACACGACGTCGCTCACCTACGACGCCAACGGCAACATCGACTCGACCACGCACGACGTGACTTGGTCGAAGTTCGACTACGACGTCCGCGACCTGATCAGCAAGGTCACCAACGCGGACACGCCGACCGCCGGCAACCAGCAGATATCCACCTTCACCTACACCGACCGCGGTCAGCCGCTGAAGCAGGTCAAGCCGAACGGCAACACCGTCGACTTCACCTACTACCTCAACGGTGCCGCCAAGTCGCAGGCCGAGAAGACCTCCGCGGGCACGGACGTGGCTCGCCACGACCTGGAGTACGACCCGAACGGGAACCGCTCCAAGGACATCGCCAAGGTGATGAACGCCGACAACTCGGCGGCGTACGTCAACACCACCTCCGTCTTCGACTACGACCCGCAGGACCGCATCAAGAAGGTCACGAAGACCGGGGACGCGGCGGGTACCGAGGACTACGTCTACGACGGCAACTCCAACATCGTCGAGCAGACGATGGGCGGGGTCACGTCGACGTCCGTCTACGACCGCAACCGGCTGCTGAAGACGACGACGGCGGGTGTTGCGGCGACGTACAACTACGACCCGCTGGGCCGCCTGGACACCGTCTCGTCCAACGGCTCCACACAGGAGAAGTACACGTACGACGGCTTCGACCGCATCGCCAAGCACACCGCAGGTACGGGTGCGTCGGCGAAGTCGACGACGTACGTGTACGACGCCTTCGACCGCACGGCCTCGGAGACCACGTCCGGGACGAATGGGAAGACGACGCTCTTCACGTACCTGGGCATGGAGGACAAGGTGCTGCGGGAGGAGGTCGCCGGGAAGGCGACCAAGTCCTACCAGTACGCGCCGTGGGGCCAGAAGCTGACCCAGATCAAGCACAACACCGACAGCACGAAGGAGTACTCGCACTACACGTACCACCCCAAGGGTGACGTGGAGGCGATCACCAAGGACACCGGCACGACGCGTGCGACCTACGGCTACACGGCCTACGGCTCGGACGACGAGAAGCAGTTCACGGGTACGGACAAGCCGGACGCACAGAACCCGGACAAGGACCCGTACAACGAGTACCGCTACAACGCCCAGCGCTACGACGACGGTTCCGGCACCTACGACATGGGCTTCCGCAACTACAGCCCGGGCCTGAACCGCTTCCTCACCCGCGACAGCTTCGGCGGCGCGCTCGACGACATGGCCCTGGCCACGGACCCGTACACGGGCAACCGGTACGCGTTCGCGGGCGGCAACCCCATCTCCTTCGTGGAGCTGGACGGCCACCTGTTCGGCATGTCGGTGTCGGACTGGGGCCACGCCGCCCTGGACGTCGCGGGCATGGTCCCGGTCATCGGCGAAGCAGCCGACGTCGCCAACGGCATCTGGTACGCGGCGGAGGGCAACTACACCGACGCCGCCCTGTCCATGGCGTCCGCGATCCCGGGCGCCGGCAACGCCGTGACGGCCGCGAAGTGGGCGAAGAAGGGCGCCAAGGCCGTCGACGCGGTCAAGAGCGGCCGAAAGGCAGCGAAGGCAGGCAAGAAGGCCAAGGCCGCAGTCCAGAAGGCCAAGAACGTCGGCCAGAAGGCCAAGGCGAAGGCCAAGGAGGTCGGCCAGAAGGTTAAGGACAAGGTCAAGCGGACGAGCTGCAAGAAGAACAGCTTTGTCCCCGGCACCAAGGTCCTGATGGCCGACGGCACCACGAAGGCCATCGAGGACGTCAAGCAGGGCGAGTACGTCCTGGCCTCCGACCCGGAGACCGGCAACCTCCAGGCCCGCCAGGTCACCGACACCATCACCGGTGACGGCCTCAAGCACCTGATCACCCTCACCGTCGACCCCGACGGCAAGAACGGCAAGGCCAAGCCCAGCAAGATCACGGCCACGGCCAACCACCCGTTCTGGCTACCGGACTACGGTACGTGGGCCGAGGCCGGTGACCTCGAACCGGGCATGTGGCTGCAGACCGCAGCCGGCACCTGGGTCCAGATCACCGCGATCGACGACACCCACCGCACCCAGAAGGTCCACAACCTCACCGTCGACGGACAGCACACGTACTACGTGCTGGCCGGGGACTCGCCAGTCCTTGTTCACAACGCGAAGCGAGAGCCGATCGCGTGTGACGTCACGACAAGGCGGGAAATATACGACATTCCGCCGGGGTCCAGTGGCGGAACGGGCGCCTACAAGAGCATTACTCCTGAGATTCTCGGTGATCACAACATCGGCGTGAACGCAAGTCCCGGGTCGGTGGCGCCTCTCTGCGGGTATTGCAGGACCAATCCTGCGACATCGGTCGACCACGTGGAACCCCGAATCAATGGCGGTGACCTGGAGCCTGACAATCTCCTCCCGGCCTGCACTCACTGTAATTCATCGAAGCAGAGCAGGCTGGTTCCTAAGACGCCGCCCGCCGGCTACTCGGGCAACTGGCCTCCCGACCACTGGCCGGGATGGATGCGACTGGCGTGGCATGTCCAGTACGGGGGGAGGGTTTAGTGGAGTAGAGGCCTAGCGGTATAGTGGGGCAGTCGGTAAATTGCTGACTGCCCCACTGATCTTTGGAGCTTTTCATGCAAGAAGAGCAGGTGAAGTACATCCTTCATGAAGACCCCGTGGGGATGGGGGCGCATAATTTCATTGCTAACGCGAATCTTGCGCGATATGGATTTCCGGGTCTCATGGAGCAGGTTTGGCTCAAACCGCTGGAGGATGGCCAATATGAGGTGCGTTGTATACCGTTTCGGGTATACGGTCTTGCCCTCTTCGATCGTGTCGTCCTGGATGCAGAGAATCGTTTGAAAGAAGTCGCGTCGCGCTCTGGGCATCGATGCCGACGGGTTCTGTTTCCCGAGTGGGATACGGCTCAAGAAGGTGCGGAGATGGTCTCTTCCATCTCAGCTGCAATCTCGAGCCGCGGCCTACTGTATGAATGGAGTGGCAATCGGCATTTGGCGATTGACGTCCCCCCAGGAAATAGCCAGGTGGACGAAATCGAGCGTGTGATTCGTCTGGGAGTGCAGGCCCGTGTTGCCGAGACTTACTGGGAGTGGGGGGATTCTGTCGACTTCCAGGGCGTCCAATGATGAGTCAGGACCGTTGTAAAGTTTCATAATCTTGGATTGTTGCTGATCAGGTGAGGTCCAAGAGGTCGAGCGCGCGGCGGAAGGGTTCGTGGGACATCTCGCGGAGGCCGACCGCGATGTTCGCGTGGCCCGCCGCACGGAGCCGGTTGATCGCGAAGCTGCGAAGGGTGGCCACGCTTTCCGGTCCGTGGCCAGTACGGACTTTCGAGGCGTCCTCGGCAGAGGTGGTGTCACGGACGAAGTGGAGCCAGTTCTCGATGGTCTACTTCGAGCGCACGATCTTTGCGAGACACTCAGGGGATGCCTGGCGGCTGGTGAGGTCGGTCAGCACGAAAACCATCTCGCGGGTGGGTCTGCAGGTCTTCTGTGAATTTCGGTGCCAGACGATCTGCGCAGCTTGCGGGAAGTCGATGCCGAGGGCGGTGACAGTGAGCCTTTCCCAGTGATGGATCATGACGTTGTGTGATCGTTCAGATGGTGCGGTCGCGCTCGATCTGGAGCAGGACGAGGGCCGCGGCGGCGATCTTCGTGATGCGGCTGGGGTCGAGGCTGACCCTGCGCAGGGCCTTGAAGGTGGTCCTGAGCAGGGAGTTGGCGCGTTCGCAGACGCCGTGGATGCCGCGGATGACCTTGTTGTAGGTCTGCTGGGCCTCAGTCAATTCGCCTCCGGCGGGCTTCTTGTGCGGGTGGCGGAAGCCGTCGCCGGCGTTCTCGTAGCCAAGGTCTACCAGGGCCGGCATGCCCAGTTCGGCGGCGATCCGGTTGAGGGCGTCGATCAGGCCGTGGTGGCGGGCGCAGGTGGTGTCGTGCTCCCTGCCCGGGCGGACCGGTGAGACCCAGATCGGCCAGCCGTCCGGGGTGGAGATGACCTGCACGTTCCCGCCGTGGTGCTTGTGTTTTCCGGACCACCAGAGGTCTGCGCCGTTGGGGCCGGGGGCGGCGACGCGGTCGGTGCGGATGACGGTGCCGTCGAGGTTCACATGCGTCAGCCCCGCCGCCTTCACACGCTCCAACGCGGTCGCCAGGTCCGGTGCCCCGGCAGCCAGAACGGTCAGCCCCTCGTGGAGGTAGCGGTAGGCGGTGGAGGCCGACAGGCCGTTGTCACAGGCGAGTTGGGAAAGGCGGGTGCCGTCGATGAACCAGCGCAGGACGAGCACCGCCTGCCGGAAACAGCCCAGCGCACGCCTGCCCTTGCGGGTTCCGGCCACGATGCGGTGATCGCGCAGCAACTGGGCCAGGTGCTCGGCGGTGGACCGCTTCACATCGAGCACCGCGGTGTATGTGACACTGGTCGACACGTGAGGCCCCTCGGTCAGAACAATCCGTCGCAAGATCGTTCTTACCAGGGGCCTTACGCCTGCCCGGACTTCGGGACCGCACGGACCGCAGCGCAAGCATCGCGATCACAGCGAGCGACGGGCGCTTACTGGGAAAGGCTCAGTGACATCGAGAAGGCTGCGGCGAACAATCCCGCCGTTCTCGCAGACCCGAACATCCGGCACATGGGTACATCCGCTCCGGGGCATTCGGTTCCTGACTTCACCATCCAGGATGGTACGGACGTCGTGAATATCGACGTTACGGGTGGCAGTGCCACGTCAATCGCGAACCATCTCGGGCGTGACTACATCGACAGCCGCGGTCAGATTCTGGACTAACCGACGGTCTCGGACAGCTACGTCGATGACATCTTCGGCTGAGGTGGCAGCATGTCGTTCATGAAACAGGTGAATGCCGCCATTTTCCGATCTCAGAGGATCATCGGGGGGCCCAGGGTTCTGGGGAACGTCAGTCTCTCCCGTTGCACTGGTGTGGGGGCGACCATCGCCCAGTTCGACGACCCCGGGTTCGGGCTCGTTGTCCAAGGCGTCGAGGCTCGGCGGTGCAAGTTGGACAACTGCGGTGCCCATGGTGTTCTCTTCCGGGATGTTCTGGTCGATGACCTCTCGGTTGCGGGAGGTCTGCTCTTGGAGGCGTGCGTCTTCGATCGCGTCACGCTACGGGGGAACATTGGGAGACTGGTGACAACTCCTCCCAGCGATGCTCTGCCGGGAGAGGTGCGGGAGAGCTTCGTGGAGGCCATGAATGTCGCTTATCAGGAGGTGGAATGGGCGCTTGACATCAGAGAGGCGAAGTTCAGTGACGCGGACTTCTACTTCCTCCCGGGTGATCGGATTCGCCGGGACGAAGAGACGCAGTTCCTGCTGCGGCGGGAGAGCTTCTCAGGGGTGGACCTCTCAGAATTGCCGGTGTACGCGGGTATCGCCGCCGGTCGATTCGAGGTGAGCCCCTGGGACTCGATCGTCGCCGTAGCCCCGCGACGTTCGAAGACCTTCGATCAGGTGCTGTCGGAACTCAATGATCTCCGCGGAATGGGACTGGCAGAGTAGTGGCCTGATCTAGCGCATTCGGAAAATGTACTGCGGCCGCGCCGAGGCCATCGGTGCGGTCGCAGCCATTGTGCGGCCCCGCACGAGCAATTGCTTGGTGCTGGAAGTCCCCCTCCGGCGATGTCAATGAGGTCTTCTCAGCAACGTGACGGTTGCGGTGCATGAGTGCGTGCCCTCAATCGGCTTGCCGTCGCCCTGGGCGTCCCCACCCTGATCAACCTCGGCTACGAGAACATCGGCGACGGGTTCCGCCACCGGGTCAAGAAGCCCAAGGGCGGCGAACTCGCCGAGCCAGGCCCGACGTTCAACGCAGTGGTCCGCCGGTGGCGCACGAGAGGTTACGGGCTGTCGCCCCCGTCTTCCTCGTTCTCCGGGCTGTCCGCGGTGTCGAGATCGTCGTCGGCGGGTGTGGGCAGGCGTGCGCCGCAGCTCACCGCGATGCGGTGCACATTGCCGAGTGCTTCGGTCAACTGGACTGCCAGCAGATGCAGTTCCCCCGAAGTCCATTGCCGCTTGTCCAGGACATGCAGTGACTCGTGGAACAGCTCCCTGGCCAGGCCGAGTTGCGTTGCCTCCATGTTGTCGGCGAGCCGGGACAGGTATCCGGTCTCGTCGCCTGCGAGGTAGCAGGGCTTGCCCTCGGGCCCGGCCCACGGCAGCAGGCGTAGCTGTCCGGTCCTGTTTGTCATGCCGTGACCTCCGCTTCGTGGATCAGTCGAGGAGTGATGCCGATGCCGCGCGCTGCCAGCCGGAGTGTGCGACGCCGAGCCTGCCGCTTCTGCGCCTCCTGCTGTTCGTGCGCAACCAGGTACGAACTGACCAGGCCGGCCTCCTCACCGTGTCGAACTCGGGCAGCCGGTACGTGGGGCGGACACGCGGTCGATGCCTCTACAGCAAGCCTGACAGACGGGGGACCAGGTCTGCGATGGCGGCCCAGCGCGGGCCACAGCAGCCGCAGCAGCGGCTCGAAGATGCGGGCGGTGCGGTACGGCACGTCGACGCTCCTTGTCAGCGTTGGCCACGCCCCCGGACCGTTCGCTCGGTTGCAGGGGGCTCTGACGGGGCATCAGCCTGCCGATCGGCGATGTACGGAAGTTGCACCAGGTGGTGCAACTGCCCTTGCCTGGCATTTGCTATATCCCGACCCACTCCGCGTACTGCGCCAGCGAGCCGTTGCGTGCCCGCTCCTGCCGCTTCAGGGCCAGGATCGTCTCTCGCACAGTGGGGTGGTAGCGCGTCTGCTGCGGGGCGATGCGCCGGGCCTGGTGCAAGCAGTCCAGCGCCTGCTCCGGGTGGCCTGCCCAGGCGTGGGCCCGGCCGAGGTCCATCCAGTGATGCCCGGCGCGGGAGCGAGTCCAGCCGCGCGGAATGCGTACGTCCGCGGCGAGTTCGATCGCCAGCCCGAAGTCGTCGGCCTCCGAGGCGATGGCCACGGCATGCACACCGACATTCACAGGTCCCCAGGTGACACCGAAGTCGGGTAACTCGCCCGTGGCCTGGGCAAGGGCATGAGCCTCGGACAGGCGGGCATCGGCGTGGTCCCGGTCCTTCATCCGGCCCGCGATGGTCGCGGCTCGCAGATGCAGCATCCCCCGCATCGCCTCAAGGCCCGCCGGGCGACGTGACTCCTGGCCATCGAGATCCCGAAGAGCACGGTCGACCACCCGCAGCCCCACGTCGTACCGACCCGACGACATCGTGGTCTGCGCACGCAGGAAGGCGTGCATGGCATCCAGCCCTGGCTCATCAGCGCGCGGGGCGGTCCACGCCAACCGGTCCAGCGCGACGGTCGCGAGATCGAGGAATCCGAGCTTCCACGCCACGGTGAACACACACCGGAACGTCTCCGCCAGACACTCGTAGGCCAGCCGCTGCTCCTCCCCGGTACTGGAGTGCACCGCCTGAACCGACTCGTCGATCAGCACCGGCAGATCGCGCACCATGTCCGTGTACTGCGCCTGACGGCGCTGCTCCAGAGCCCGCTGGACATCCGTCCAGATCAACGTGGCCGGACGCGGAGCCGTCTCCCAGCCCAGAGAAATGTCCCAGTTCTCCAGCCCTTCGCGGATTGGCTGGATCAGTGCGTCCATCCGGTCCCGGCGCAGTTCCTCGGTGTACGGCTGTCCCAGCAGCTCGGACGTGGAAACGCCCAACGCGCGGGCACAGGCAGCGACAAGAGCCGGAGAGGCGGGCTTCTGCCCGCACTCGACCTTCGACAACAGCGACTTCGACACGTGTGCACGCATCGCCAGACCCTGCTGCGTCAGGCCGCGCTGCCTTCGGATACGGGCGATCCGAGCGCCGGTGTGCTCATCGATGCTCTGCGACACGGCGAACTCCGTTCTGCGGCAACACTCAGACGGTACCCCCACCACACCACCTAGGATCGCCGAAGAGTGATCATCCCGGACAGCCACGGGCGAGACCCGGGGATGCGGCGGGCACGGAGGACTACGTCTACGACGGCAACTCCAACATCGTGGAGCAGACGATGGGCGGGGTCACGTCGACGTCGACGTATGACCGCAACCGTCTGCTGAAGACGACGACGGCGGGTGTTGCGGCGACGTACAACTACGACCCGCTGGGCCGCCCGGACACCGTCTCGTCCAACGGCTCCACACAGGAGAAGCACACCTACGACGGCTTCGACCGCATCGCCAAGCACACCGCAGGTACGGGTGCGTCGGCGAAGTCGACGAGCTGCAGACCGCAGCAGGCACCTGGGTCCAGATCACCGCGATCGACGTCACCCACCGCACCCAGCGGGTCCACAACCTCACTGTTGAAGGCCAGCACACGTACTTCGTGCGTGCGGGTGGATCCGGTGTTCTGGTTCACAATGCCACCAACTGTGAAGTTCAGGCTGAACTGGCGCAGATGCGCAAGGATATGAACATGAAGTCCGTTGCGCAGGAGGATGCGGATCGGCTGGTGAACTCGAAGGCCAAGGCGAACACCCTTGGGCGCATGGACTTCGATGGTGGCCGAGCGTCCGTCTATGGACAGAATGGGCATTTCGATCGCCCAGTCCCGTTCCCGGGCAAGGGTAACCGTATGACTGCAACGTCATATGAGGACCATGCGGAGGGTGACATGGTGACCCAGGCCTTGGCTCTTGGTCACCAGGGTGGAAACGCTAAGATGTACACCGACCGTGACACCTGCAGGTTCTGCAGGAACTCCATCGCAGGGTACGCCGAGCAGTTGGATCTCGACTCTCTCGAGGTCTTCGGCCCCAACGGGTTGGTAGGTACGTACACCCGGGCGGCGGGTCGGTTCCTGTTGTCATGAGCGGAGGTGCGATTCAATGACCGTGCTATTCGAGGCATGGAGTCCGGCCTACGAGCGCAGGACGATCAGCCTCGAAGAGGCAGTGGAGGCCTATCGGAATCTCCCTGTGGAGGTGTCTGCCTCGTTCTCATGGAATGACTGCGAGGAAGAGTGCCTCATCGTCGGAGTCGAGCCTGAATTCTCCACGGTGACCATGGGGCGTGACCGTTCATTCTGGAATCTCAAGGTTTCCGAGGATGAGGAGAAGGTCGAGATCCGCTTGGGTGCGGACGACTTCATGTGGCCGCGGGGAGGCATCCTTCCGAGGGACATGGGGTTGGAGCTACTGATGAAGGTCAACGAGTTCGACTCGTTGTTCCTGGAATACTCGTGGGCTGAGGGGTAACCAAAGGTCCTACGGTAGTCGATGAGCCGGTTGCCGCAGATGCGGCAACCGACTTTTCGATGCACACACCATGCGAACTGAACCTTGCCCTTGATACGACCCGGTCGACCAGATGGCCAAGGAGGTCAAGACCGGCACGGGTGCTGGCACCAAGAGCTACGTTCACGACAACAATGCCAACGTCATCAGCCAGACGGTCAAGGTGTCCCGAGCACCTACAAGTACGACCGGGACTGGCGGCTGAGCATGACGACGAACGGCGTCACAGCCAACATCAACTACGACCCCTTCGGCCGTGAGGAGTCGATCTGCAGCGGCGGCAAGATCACCCAGCGTGACGTGTACGACGGCTTCGACAACGTCGTGGAGTCCCAGGAGATGGACACCACAGGCGCGATGAAGACCACCACGTACACCTTCGACCCGCTGGGCCGCACCGCCGCGAAGACGGCGGCTAGCAAAACGACGGGCTACAAGTACCTGGGCTGTCGAGCGAGGTCCTGGACGAGAAAGTCGCCGGCACGCTGACCGAGTCGACCGTCAGCTGCGTTGAACTCGACGGGCACATGCTAGACGGGGGCGGCGGTGGCGACTCCGTGCCGAGCGGCGACGGGAAGCCGCCGAAGGACGACACGTACGACAACTGGTTCTGGGGCCAGCTCCGGGACTTCAGCTGGGACAACGGCGCGAAGGGCACCGCAGACTCCTGGCTGCGGGGCAGCCCGGGCCTGAACCGCTTCCTCACACGGGACATGTTCGGCGGCGCGCTCGACGACATGGACCTGACCACCGACCCGTACACGGGCAACCGGTACGCCTTTCACAGGCGGCAACCCATCTCCTTCGTGGAGCTGGACGGCCACCTGTTCGGCATGTCGGTGTCGGACTGGGGCCACGCGGCCCTGGACGTGGCGGGCATGGTCCCGGTCATCGGCGAAGCGGCCGATGTGGCCAACGGCATCTGGTACGCGGCGGAGGGCAACTACACCGACGCCGCACTGTCCATGGCCTCCGCGATCCCGGGCGCCGGCAACGCGGTCACCGCGGCCAAGTGGGTGAAGAAGGGCGCCAAGGCCGTCGACGCGGTCAAGAGCGGCCGAAAGGCGCCCAAGGCAGGCAAGACGGCCAAGGCCGAGAAGGCGGCGTCGAAGACGAAGAAGGCCAAGCCGAAGCACGCCCAGCCGAAGGGCAAGGGGAAGGGAGCCAAGAAGACCTGCGAGAAGGGGGCGAAGAAGAACAGCTTCGTTCCCGGCACCAAGGTGCTGATGGCCGACGGGTCTATGAAGAACATCGAGGACCTGAAGGACTCCGTTGGGAAATCCGCAAAACGGTTGCGTGCCTGTGGTTTCAGGCGGCGAGTTCGAGGCGGGCCAGGTGGGAGGTTCTGATCTTG
>NZ_JBSFXG010000064.1:0-34482 GCF_053595235.1 Streptomyces sp. NPDC002520
AACCGCTTCAGCTCGGCCGACTCCTCGGTGGTCACGCCGGGCCGCACGCCGGCGTCGACCTGGTCCTGCCGCACCCACTTGCGCAGCGTCTCGGTTGTACCGATGCCCAGTTTCTGGGCGACCGCTTTCATCGCGGCCCACTCGGTGTCGTACTCCGGTCGCACCTCGGCGACCATCCGCACCGCGCGACGGCGCAGCTCAAGCGGGTACTGGGAAGAACGTTCCTCTGAAATGATCGAGTCCCTACCGAACCCGGACGGTTCAGACTGCATCCCGGCATCCGGCTCGATGACCTTGAGGGCTCTGGCGGTTCGTCGAACTGACACGGCGTGCTCGTGTGAGCCCTGTATGCGCACCCGGTCTGGCGAGAATGCTTCCTTGGCTGTGGGGTGCCAGAAGAGGGAAGTTGGCCGCTCTGCTGTTGCGTTTGCTCACGCCGGTGTCCGATGTAGCCGAACGGATGGTCCAGGAGGGTTCCGGCCCGCGGGCAGGATCGCCGTGGAGTGCTCGCAGTGGCTCAGCGCGCGATGCGGTATCGGTGTTCGGGGCGGCCGTTGGTGCCGTAGCGGAGTTCGAGGCGGACCGCGCCCTCCTTGACAAGGTAGGACAGATACCGCTGGGCCGTGGCGCGGGAGACGCCGGTCGCTTCGGCGGCTTCGGCGGCCGACAGGGCGGTGTGGGCGGTGAGCAGGGCTTGGTGGATCGCGGTGAGCGTGGGCGCGGAGTGGCCCTTGGCCGGGATCCGGGGGACGGCGGGTGGGCGGGCGGCGCTGAACAGGGCGTCCACGTCGGCCTGGTTGGCGGTGGTCCTCCGGCTGAGTGCGTCGACGCGGTCGCGGAGCTGGCAATAGGCGTTGAGCCGTTCGGCGAGGTCGGCGGAGCCGAACGGCTTCACCAGGTAGCCGATGGCGCCGAGTTTCAGCGCGGCTCGGACGGACGATATGTCGTGGTCGGCGGTGATCATGAGGACGTCGGGGCGAGTGTCGCCCTGGTCGTGGCTGAGTTGCCGCAGGATGTCGAGTCCGCTGCCGTCGGGCAGGAAGACATCGAGGAGCAGCAGGTCCGGGTGCAGGGTGTGGACCGCCGTCAGTGCCTCCGTTATGGTCGCTGCCTCGCCGACGACCTGGAAGCCCTGCACGCGGTGCACGTACTCGCTGTGGATCTGGCCGACCCGGAAGTCGTCGTCCACCACAAGGGTCCGGATCATCAGCTCTCGCCTTCCCATGGCAACGCCGTCGTGAACAGGGCTCCCTGCGGTGCCGGTGCCGTGTCCGGCAGTGGCAGCACCACCGTGAAAACCGCGCCCTGGCCTTCGCTGACCGTGATGGTGCCGCGGTGCCGCTGCACCAGCCGGTGTACGAGGGCCAACCCCAGGCCGCGGCGCGCGGTGCCCCGCTCGGGGCGGCTGGACCAGCCGTCCTCGAAGATCGACTGGGAAGCGTCTGAGGCAATGCCCGGACCATTGTCCGCTACACGTACGAGGAGCAGCTCGTCGCCCTCGGCCAGTGTCAGTCGGATTTGGCGTCCGCCGTCGGCGGGCGGCGCCTCGGCGGTCGCGTCGATGGCGTTGTCGAGCAGGTTGCCGACGATGGTCAGCAGCCGCCGCAGGTGAGGCGGGTCCGAACCGAGCGCGGAGTCGTCGGTGAGGACGATCCGTACCCCGCGTTCGGCGGCGATGGTGGTCTTGGCCACGATGAGCCCGACCATCAGCGGGTTGCCGACGTGCCGGCGCACGGCCTCGGTCAGGGCCTGCCCGGAGCGGGCCGTCTCGATGGCGTACTCGTACGCGGACTGGTGCTCGCCGATGTCGAGCAGTCCGGCCAGGGTGTGCATCCGGTTGGTGAACTCGTGCTGCTGGGCTCGCAGTGCGTCGGTCAGTCCGCGCACGGAGTCCAGTTCGCGCAGCAGGCCGATCAGTTCGGTGCGGTCGCGTACGGTGACCACGGCGCCCAGTTCGCGGCCGTGCAGGGTGACTGGCATGCGGTTGACGGCGAGACAGTGGTCGTCGGTCAGGACGCTGACGTCGGTGCCGGTCAGGGTGCCGTCCAGGGCGCGGCGCAGCCGGCCGTCGGGCAGCACCTCCTCCAGCCGGTGACCGAGCGCGTTGCCGAGGCCGAGCAGTCGCCGGGCCTCGTCGTTCACGACGGTGATCCGCCCGTCGGGGGCGAAGGCGACCACGCCCTCCCTGATGCCGTGCAGCATTGCTTCGCGGTCCTGCAACAGTCCGGCGATCTCCTCCAGTTCCAGGCCGAACGTGGTCCGCTTCAACCGTCGCGCCAGCAGATAGGCCGCCGCCGCGCCGAGGGCGGTGGCGATCGCGGCGTACAGCCCGAAGGTGGGCAGTTCGCGCCACAGCTCGCCGAGCACGTCGTGTTCCGGGATGCCCACCGACACCTCGCCGACCAAGGCGCCGGAGGGGTCGTACAGAGGGGCCTTGCCGTTGGCGGATCGCCCTGTCGCGCCCTGGTCGGTGCCGACGTGCGGTCGGCCGTCCCGCACCACGACCGGCTCCCCCACAGGCTCGCCGACCAGAGCGGGGATGGGATGCGAGTGCCGTACGCCGTGCAGATCGATCACGACTACGTACGACGCCCCGGAGGCCCGACGGATCCGTTCGCCGACCGTCTGCACCACGCCGTCGCCGCCCCCGTACTCCATGGCCTGCCGGATCTGCGGGTCCGCAGCCGTGGTCTCGGCGATGTCCAGGGCCCGCTGCTCGTAGGAGCGGTCGAGTTCCGCCCGCTGGGCGAAGGCGAACAGGACGAAGCCGATCAGGCCGGTGAGCGCGAGGATGACCAGCTGGTTGGCGAGGATCCGCGTGGAAAGCCGGCGCTTTCCGCCGCGGCCTGTCCACAAACGGATGGGTGTCACGGGTGCCTCTTCGTTCCGATGGTGCGACGTGCCCGGCCGGTCCCTTCAGGTCACCCGGGTGGCGCGATTGTGCCCCATGGCCGAGACCCTGCCCACCCCGCGTCCGCTGAGCAGAACGAGCAGAAGTCCGGTTTACGCAACTATCGCGAGATAGCTCGGAAACAGCGACGTCATCCACGGCCGCCCCTAGCGTCTGCCTTCCTCGGATTGCGAGGAACTCCGAACGAAGGAAGGAAGCGGCCCCCACATGGCTTCGCGAAACAATGTCGCGACGAGCCCGGGTGCCGGTGCGGCGGACAACACGAACGCACGCATCGAGATCTCCGGGCTCACCAAGCGATTCCTGACCCCGGCCGGTGAGGTGTTCACGGCGCTGCAAGGCGTTTCGTTCACCGTGGAGCCGAGCCAGTTCTGCGCCGTGGTGGGGCCCACCGGCTGCGGCAAGTCAACGACACTGAGCATGGTGTCCGGGCTCGACCGGCCCAGCGAGGGCTCGGTCAAGGTCGGCGGCCGTGAGGTGAACGGCATCACCGATGGCGTCAGCTTCATGTTCCAGACCGATGCGCTGCTGCCCTGGAAGACCGTCCTCGGCAACGTCCTGATGGGCCCTGTCTTCCGCGGCGTGCCCAAGCAGAAGGCACAGGCGTCGGCGCGCGACTGGCTGCGCCGCGTCGGCCTCGCTGGGTTCGAGGACCGATACCCGCACCAGCTTTCTGGCGGTATGCGCAAGCGCGTGGCCATGGCCGCGGCCCTGATCAACGAACCCAAGATCCTGATCATGGACGAGCCGTTCGGCGCCCTGGACGTACAGACCAAGGCGATCATGTCGACCGAGCTGCTGAGCCTGTGGGAGCAGATCCGTCCGTCCGTCATCTTCATCACCCACGACCTGGACGAGGCGGTCGCACTCGCCGACCGGGTGGTCGTGATGACGTCCAGCCCCGGCTCCGTCAAGGCGGTCTTCGACATCGACCTGCCCCGCCCACGCGGCTCGGTCCAGGAGATCCGCTTCCAGCCCCGCTTCATCGAACTCCAGCACCAGATCTGGGACACGCTGCGCGAAGAGGTGGAGCGCGCCTACGCACTCACCGCAGGAGGCAAGGAATGAGTACGACGTCCACCGTTTCCGCGGTCCCCGTCACCGACGGCGGGAAAGGCCCGACAGCTACCGCCGCGCAACGCGCCGCCCAGCGGCGCCTCGCCCTCGTGTGGGCCGGCCGGATCGGCCTCGCGGCCTTCGTGATCGGCGGCTGGCAGGCGTTCACCACCTGGGGCATCGTCGACCCGTTCTTCTTCGGGCAGCCGTCGGGCATCTGGCAGCGGCTGATCGATCTCTTCCAGCACGGCACGCAGTTCGGCTCCTTCTACCAGAACATCTGGACCACCATCCAGGAGGCGCTGGTCGGTTTCGTCGTGGGCTCGCTCGCGGGGGTCGTCTTCGGCGTCGCGCTCGGACAGAGCCGCTACCTCTCGGACGTACTCGGCCCCTACATCAAGATGGTCAACGCCATCCCGCGCATCGTCCTCGGCTCGATCTTCATCGTCGCCTTCGGCATCGGCGTGACCCCGAAGATCCTGCTCGCCGCGGTGCTGGTGTTCTTCATCGTCTTCTTCAACGCCTTCCAGGGCGTCCGCGAGGTCGACCGCAACGTCCTCGCCAACGTCCGGGTGCTCGGCGCCTCCCGCATGCAGATCACCCGGCACGTCATCGTGCCCTCCGCACTGACCTGGATCATCGCCAGCCTGCACAGCGCCTTCGGCTTCGCGATCGTCGGCGCGCTCGTCGGCGAGGTGCTCGGCGCGCAGAGCGGACTGGGCCTGGTCATCAAGACCGCGCAGAACAACTTCGACCCCAACGGCGTGTTCGCCACGATGCTCGTCATCGCGGTGATCGTCCTCGGTGCGGAGTGGCTGATCGGCAAGCTCGAACACCGGCTGCTCGCCTGGCGCCCCCCGGCCCCCTCCGAGACGAATGTCCTCTGACCTCCGCATCCTGCGAAAGCAGTCCCCGTATCCCCGAAAGGGCACCCGCAACCCGAAAGGTGCAATCCCCGCCATGCTCAAGAGAACTCTCACGGCGTCGATCATCACCGTCCTCGCCCTCGGCGCCGCCACCGCGTGTTCGAGCAACTCCGGCAGCTCCGCGTCGTCCGGCCCCGGCTCCACTCCGACCGTCAAGCTCATGGTCGGCGGCATCGACAAGCAGATCTACCTGCCCTACCAGCTCGCCGAGAACCTGGGCTTCTACAAGAAGTACGGCGTCAAGGTCGAGCTGAGCACCGAGCAGAACGGCGGTGTCGGTGCCGAGGAGGCCATGGCCTCGGGCCAGGTGGACATGGCCGGCGCCTGGTACAACCACACGATCGAGTTCCAGGCGAAGGGCAAGGCGGTCGAGGACGTCGTCCAGCTGTCCGGCGCCCCCGGCGAGCGGGAGATGTGCACCACGAAGAGCGGCGTGAAGTCGGCCGCCGACTTCAAGGGCAAGACACTCGGCGTCACCGACCTGGGCTCGGGCACTGATACCCTCACCCAGTTCATGGCAGCGCAGAAGGGCGTCAAGACCAGCCAGTTCCACCGGCTCGCGGTCGGCGCGGGCTCCACGGCCGTCGCCGCTCTGCAGAACGGCAAGGCCGACTGTGTCATGACGACGCAGCCCACGGTCGCCGCGATCGAGAAGAAGGGCGTCGGCGCCTCCGCGGTCGACCTGGCCACCACCGACGGCGCCAAGGCGGCGCTGGGGGGCGCGTTCCCGGGCGCGAGCGTGCTCGCCCGCACCGACTGGGTGAACTCGCACAAGGACGCGGTGCAGAAGGTCGTCGACGCGCTCGTGGCCACCATGCACTGGATCAACACGCACAGCGCGGCCGACATCGCCGACAAGCTGCCGTCCTCGTTCGTGCAGAACCAGTTGGTCACCAAGGCCGACTACATCAAGGCGCTGGACGAGGACAAGGGCCAGTTCCTGCCCGACGGAATCATGCCGGCCGGCGGCCCGAAGACCTCACTGGCCACGGAGAAGATGGTGGGGACCGTGACCACGTCGGTGGACCTCGGCAAGACATTCACCAACGAATTCGCCATCAACGCCAACAAGAAGGAGGGCTTCACCACCACCACGACCCCGGCCGGGGCCGACGGCTGAGCGTTTTCGGCCCGCACGAGGCCGCCGCCTTCATCTGGCAGCCCGACATCGAAGCCTTCACCCAACCCGGCCAGGACCGACAGGCGGCCGCCCGAATCGCCCTCCGGCTCGTCCGGCTCGGGCACGACGTCCTGGCTGCTTGACGGCGCCGGACAGCACGAATCCGCCCTGGTGGCTGGGGGAGTGGCACCCCCGGCTGCCGGGGCCAGTTCGAGGACACGCGGAGGCAGACCATGTCCGACTCCTGGGTCCCTGGCGCGTCCGGCTACGACGGCATCTGTGGAACATCACGTAATTCCCCACCCGTGGCGCCAACTTCCCCGCCCTATCGTTCGAACGTGCGGATCACGACTCGGGGGTCCATTCCACGGGAGGAGGCATGCGGCTGTAGTGGGCTCCTCTGGTGCCGTAGCGGGCGAGGTGGAGGGTCTCACCGTCGATCTGGATCTCTGCTGGCGGAGGGTTGGGAACGGAGATCCGCGGGTGAGCGTATTGGTGTCGGCGTACGACCTAAGCTCCCTAGCCGCGCGGGCACGCATGCGGCGCACGGTGGCCCGGCTGACCCGCGGCCAGCCCAGTCTGGTGAGTTCGTCGGCCTTGGCCTGCTCCCGCTCGGCCATCGACTGGCGCTGCGGGTCGTACTCGGGCCGGGGGACGCCGGTGCTGCCGGGCCCGTCGGGCAGTCCGGTCTCGATCTCGCGGATGTGCCGCTGCCAGGCAAGAGCTCGCTCCCGCTCCCGCTCGGGCACCGACTCCAGCAGCCCCCACGGCTGCACCCCGGTGGCGGGGGAGCCCACCACCGTGAACGCGGGGTCGGCGAACAGGAACGAGGCCAGGACCGAAGCCGTCTGCCCGGTCTCGCCGACCAGCGTCACCGACGCACCGGCCACGGCGGCCACCTGCCAGGTACAGCCCTGGAACGTCACATAGGCGCCCAGCTTCACTTGCCTGCCGCTCGCAGCGGCCACGGTGCGGCCCGGACGACCGGGTGTACTCACCACCGCTCGGCCTGCGCCTGCGTGTCCCACCAGGCCATCGCCCGCTCCTGGGCAGGCAGCTGCAGCGCCGCCCACACGGTGGCGGCCGGAATCTGCGGGGCGGCCTGGCCGAGGACCTCGAAGCCGTCGGCGGCCACCAAGCGGGCGGCCAGCACGCACCCGGTGGATCGGTCGTCGGCGGCCAGGTGCACTCTTCCGTCGACCAGGCCACTCACCTGCCAGGTGCGGGCCTCGAACCTGACGTGAGCGCCCACTTCAGCACATAGCCCGCCGGGGGCGGTTACCTTGTGCCTGCTCACCTGCCGTGCTGCTCCTGTTCCCCGTCGCCTGTGGCCGGACCGGGGGTCACGAGGGTGTGCTCGCCCAGCGGTCGTGTCAGGTTCGCGGCCAGCCGGCCGTGCCACAGCGCGTGATAGAGCACCGGCAGGGTTGCCAGGACCTCGCCCGCCGCCGCGGCCCCGGCCATCAGAGGCCGCGGGGTGGTGAACGCCTCCATCACCGCCTGCTCCAGTCCGCCGACGTCGCGGTGGCGGGGATGGCGGTAGCCGGCCAGCCACCGCACGTTCGCCGCCACCGTCTTGTCCGGTGGCAGCAGGCGCCGGTAGGTGAACCCCACCGCCGCACACGCCGCGGCAAGCACTGCGGCTGCGCGCGCGGCACGGCCTGCGGCGGGCGCCGTGTCGGGGCAGTCGGCGAGCAGGGCGCGGCCGTCTGCGTAGCGGGCGAACAGCTGGGGCACCCATGTCAGGGCCCGTCCGCTGTCCGGATCGCGCCAGATCAGCCGCACCGGCCGCGCTGAGAGGCCCACCACCTGCGGATCGCGGTCCAGGACCATCAGCTGCGTACACATCGCCTGCGAGCCGTGCATCACATGCCGCCCGGTCGTGGCCGACCACCACCAGCCTGGCTTCCACCGCCGCCCCGGCACCACCGGGAACGCCGCCATCGGCGCAAGCTGCTCGAACCGCACCGCCACGGCGGCCTCAACCCAGCGGCGCTGCACCAGCGTGCCGTCCGCCCTGGCGAACTCAGCCTTCACCGCGCCCGGTTCCGGCACCCGGCAGGCGCCGGACGCGACGGCGGGTAAGCCGGCCTGCGCGCTGTCCTGGTGGCTGTCGGTGATCACGAACTCCACATAACGCCATGCCTGTCCTACTGCGCAGATGAACCGGCCGGTAACCTCCAGTCGCGGCAACTGCGGTGCCTGGCAAGCCTGTTGAGCTGCGCGTGGGGGCAGGGTGCCATCCAAGATCGCCGGTGTCGGTGCGCACCCCTGCACCTTTTCGGCTGCCGGGCCGCCCTTCTTCGACCGCTGCTCACCGCACGCAGAGTGGACCGTTATGCCAGGGCCGCTGCCCGGCCTGGCGTCGGGTGCGTCAGTCTTCACTGCGGCCCGCAGCGAGTAACTGTGACAGCTCCTCGGCGGGCAGGCGGGACCACTGAGCCACGTCGTGAAGCGCCACCCCGGCTGCGACGGCCGCGGCGGCGGTATGCAGCACGGCCCGGTCGATCAGCTCGGCACTCTGACTGAGGTGCTCCAGCAGTACCCGGGCCACCTCGGCGGTGGTGCCGCTCTGAGCGCCGCGCAGCTGCGCCAGCTCCTCGCGGGCCTCGTTGAGCAACTGCGTGATGTGGAAGCGGTGTTCGGTAGAAACGGTGGCACGCCACTGGGTGCCCGAGCCGCCCGCCTGTGCCTCCGCCGCCATGACACGCAGCTGGCAGGCCATCGTTGCGGGTTGCTACTCCCGCTTCAGATGCCACGGATCGTCCCGCCATCCCGGCGGCCCGCTGCCGCGGCGGGCGCGCACGATCGCGCCCCTCCAACTGCTCAGCGGGCCGCCGTAGTCGGCCGCGACCAGAGACCCCAGCCGGTCCCGGTCCACCCGCTCGCCCAGCCGGTGGCAGAACGGGTCGCCCCCGCCTCGCACCCGAGGCCGCATCCCCCCGCTTGCGCGCCAGGCTAGCTCGGCCATGTCCGGGTCCAGCAGTGCGTCGGCCACCGCCACCTCGGGGAAGATGACCGTGTCCCGGCCCACGATCCGCCACCGCTCCAGCTCCGTCCCGGCGTTGCCGCCCGCGACCTGGTGCAGCCGCCGCGGCCAGACCACTTCGCGTTCCCAGTGCAGGGCCTGTTCCCACCACCGGGTCACCACCGCATAAGCCAGCGCGAACACTCTCTCCGGCTCGGCTCCGGCCCGTGCTGCCCGCCGCGCCACCTTGGCCCACCGCCGCTGCGCCGCGGCCACTTCCGGCACCCCTCGCACGTCCAGATACTCAAGATGCTGGTCGGCGTCCGCGTCCAGCTGTATGTCTTCGCCGTCATCGAGCACTCCACGAGGCGCGTCCGGATCCTGGGCGCAACGGCACACCCGACCGCGGAGTGGGTCGTGCAGATCGGCCGCAATCTCCTCATGGATCTGGAGGACGCGGGCACCAGGGTCAGGTTCCTGATCCGGGACCGGGACTCGAAGTTCACCGCCGCCTTCGACGCACTGCTGACCGAAACCGGCCTGAAGGTCGTCACCACCGGCATTCGGATACCCGGATGAACTCCCTCATGGAGCGATGGATACAGACCTGCCGGCGCGAGCTCCTCGACCGCACCTTGATGTGGAACCAGGGGCGCCGCCTCCTACACGTGCTCCGCGAGTTCGAGACCTTCTACAACCGGCACTGGCCGCACCGAGCCCTGGGGCTAGCGGCTCCGCTCCGCCAACTCCCCGCACCAATCGCCGATCCCGGGCAGATCAGGTCACCGGGCTGTATAGGCGCAGGTCGCGTACTGACACGAAATCGAGAGATCGCAGTGCGACCCTTGGCACTCAGTCGATGTCACGGGCCGGGGGCCGTGTGCGTGGCGGTGCGGGACACTCCTGCGGCGACTATCGGGTGTACGTGGCGATTCCTCGGACACTCCGCATCCTCTTATATGTCTGAGATATGGCCTCGCCTCGGGTGCTCAGGGGGTTTCGTTATGGTCGGGTTCCGGCTTGGGCCGGTGAACTATCGGTAAAAAGCGAAGTTTAGCGCGTGCAACGATGTTATTCCACGCAGAAGTGAGCAATCCTCTGAAAATGGGTATATTTCGCTTCCATCCTTGGGCGGCGGTTCGCCGATCCCTCATCTCCCGCGCGAGCCCACTTGCTGACACACGCCGAGTTCATCGGTCCGATAAAGAGGGCCCGCCCAGCTCCCTTGGACGGCGTCTGGGAACCCGGAGTGAGTACAGCGTCGCCCGCCAGGTGCTCGTCCTGCAGATCGCGGTGGTGGTGCTGCTCGTCGTCGCCGCGGTGGTGGCCCTGGTGCTGCAGGCGCAGAACGGCGGACGGGATGACGCTCGCGATCGCTCGCTTGCCGCCGCGGAGTCCTTCGCGCACGCTCCAGGCATCGTGGAAGCCCTGCGTTCACCCGATCCCACGGCGGCACTCCAGCCCGGCGCCAAGGCGGCACAGCGAGGTTCCGGCGTCGACTTCATCGCCGTGCTGAACACGGCCGGGATCCGCTATACCGCCTCCCGGCCGGAGTTGATCGGCAAGCGTGCCCCAGGCGACATCGCGCGAGCGGCGAGAGGCGAAACCTTCATCGAGAACTTCAAGGGGAAACCGCAGGACGCAGTCCGGGCCATCGTGCCCGTCACCGATGCCGATGGCGAGGTCGTCGGCATGGTCTCCGCCGGGGTCAATGTCGAGACCGTGAGCAACGCCGTGGGCCGTCAGCTGCCGGTCCTCCTGGGGAGCACGGCCGCCGCGCTAGCCCTCGCCGGGGGCGGGTCGGCGCTGGTGAGTCGGCGGCTGCGGCGGCAGACGCATGGCCTGGGCCCCGCCGAGATGACCCGCATGTACGAGCACCACGACGCGGTCCTGCACTCCGTCCGGGAAGGCGTGCTCATCGTCGGGGCCGACGGGCGGCTGCTGCTGGCCAACGATGAGGCGCGGCGGCTGCTGGAGCTGCCGACGGATACGGAGCGGCGGCACGTCGCCGAGCTCGGCCTCGGTCCGGACACCGCCGAGCTGCTGACCTCGGGACGTACAGCGACGGATGAGGTGCATCTGGCCGGGGACCGGCTGCTGGCCGTCAACGTTCGGCCCACCGACCGCTACGGAGGGCCCCCCGGCAGCGTGGCGACACTGCGCGACACCACCGAGCTGCGCGCGCTCGCCGGCAGAGCCGAGGTGGCCCGAGAACGCCTGCAGCTGCTGTACGACGCTGGCGTGCGGATTGGGACTACCCTCGATGTGGTGCGCACCGCCGAGGAGCTGGCGAAGGTGGCGGTGCCCCAGTTCGCCGACTTCGCTACGGTCGAGCTGCTGGACCCGGTCCTGCACGGCGCGGAGCCCCTGGGGGCCAGCACCGACATGCGCCGCACCGCCGTTGCCGGCATCCGGAAGGACCAGCCCCTCTACCCCGTCGGCGAGCTGATCCGGTTCGTTGCCACTACCCCCATGGCTGCCGCGGTGGTCGGCGGCCGTGCCATGCTCGAGGCCGACCTGGCCACCTCTCACGGCTGGCACGCCCAGGACTCCGAGGGTGCCCGTAGGATCCTGGACTACGGTATCCACTCCCTGATCTCGGTGCCGCTGCAGGCCCGCGGCGTCCTGCTGGGAGTGGTCAACTTCTGGCGCTCCGACAGCGATGCCTTCGGGGAGGAGGACCTGTCCTTCGCCAAGGAGCTGGCGGCCCGGGCGGCGGTCTCCATTGACAACGCCCGCCGCTACACCCGCGAGCACGCCCTGGCGGTCACCCTCCAGCGCAGCCTGTTGCCGAAGGCCCTGCCCGAGCAGACCGCCCTGGAGGTCGCCCACCGCTATCTGCCCGCACAGGCAGGCGTGGGCGGGGACTGGTTCGACGTCATCCCCCTCCCGGGCACCCGAGTGGCCCTGGTGGTCGGCGACGTGGTCGGCCACGGCCTGCACGCCGCGGCCACCATGGGCCGCCTACGCACCGCCGTACACAACTTCTCCTCCCTCGACCTCTCTCCCGACGAAATTCTCGTACACCTCGACGAGCTGGTCGCCCACATCGACCAGGACGAGCGGGCCGAGGACGGGGGTGGTGATGCGTCCATCACCGGCGCCACCTGCCTGTACGCCATCTACGACCCGGTCAGCGGACGCTGCGAGCTTGCCCGGGCCGGCCACCCCGGGCCCGCCCTCGTGCACCCCGACGGCACCGTCACCTTCCCCGACGTCCCCGTCTCCCCACCCCTGGGCCTGGGCGCCGGCCTGCCGGTCGAGACCGCCACACTGCAGCTGCCCGAAGGCAGCCGACTGGCTCTCTACACCGACGGGCTCATCGAGGACCGCGACCGCGACATCGACGCCGGCCTGGCACTGCTGCGCTCCGCGCTGGCCGGCCCCGGCCGGACCCCGGAGCAGACCTGCCAGGCCGTCCTCGACGCCCTGCTCCCCCCGCGCCCCAGCGACGACATCGCCCTGCTGGTGGCCCGCACCCGGACGCTGAACGCCAACCAGGTCGCCGACTGGGCCGTGCCGGCCGATCCCGCGGCCGTCTCCCGCATCCGTGCCGACACCCGTCGGCGGCTGGAGGCCTGGGAGCTGGACCAGGTCGCCTTCAGCACCGAGCTGGTGATCAGCGAGCTGGTCACCAACGCCATCCGCTACGGCACCGCTCCCATCCGGCTGCGCCTGCTGTACGACCGCGCCAGTCTGATCTGCGAGGTCGCCGACGGCAGCAGCACCTCCCCGCACCTGCGCCGGGCGGCCACGACGGACGAGGGTGGCCGCGGCCTGTTCCTGGTCGCCCAGCTCTCGCAGCGGTGGGGCACCCGGTACACCGCCCGGGGCAAGATCATCTGGGCCGAGCAGTCTTTGCACGGGGAGCAGCAGATGGACCTGCTGCCGCTGCTGGACGACATGCAGTGGTGATCCGGACGGGGTCAGTGACGGCCCAGGACTTTAAGTCCGGTCCGGGTAGCTGCCAGGAGGCCCGGTAGCAGACTGGCGGCGTCGGGGGGAAACGCCCGGCGTCGAAGCCCAGTGTCGAAAGCCCTGGGAGCGAACTGGGCTTAGCACCGAAACACTCCGTCCGCGACTCCATCCGCGCGTCGCCGGGACGCCATGCGTCGCGGCGAGTACAAGGACTTCATCGACGCCGCCTACAGCAACGTCCTCACGGCCCGTGCTCAGCAGGAAGGCCGTCACTGCTTCGTGAAGCGCCCCCGTCAGCCCGTCTGCCGCACCGTGTGTGCGGCACCGCTGGTCGACCTGCTCCACGGCGGCCCTGCCGAGCCCGTGTGGCGCCCCGTGCACAACCCCGAACGCAGAGTCCGCTGGAAAGGCCGAAGTAGTGCGTGGCAGGTCCGCGCTGCCGGGGCCGGTGAGCTCGATGGTCGCGGCCTCCTCGAACGCGCAGAGCCGTTCGGCGATCCGGGCGCGGCTGCCGGGGCGGCAGCGCGGGCGCACGAATTCCCTGCCAGGCACGGCGGAGACCCACGCCAGACCCTCGCCGGTGAGCCGCTCCCAGCGTCGAGCGAGGGTGCCCGCGGTGACGCCGAGCGGCGGCGCCAGCTCGGTCCACGAGGCCCGGGGCCGCAGCTGGAGCGCGTTGACGAGGGCGAGGTCCAGTTCGCTGACGGTGACTGTTTCTCGCAACACAGCAGGGCCTGGCGGTCCCGCGCTTCGATCACGCCGCGTGGGACCGCCTCCGGGCCCTTGCTCCTGGGCGGGCCCCGGGCGTGGCCCCCGTCCCGTAGAGCCTTGGCCACCCGCCGTTCCGGCGCTCGCTGTGCCGAGCCGGGACCCGATCCCGCGGTTGGGCTGACGTGGTCGGCGACGTCGCTGTGGGGCGCCGGCTGTCGCGGTTGCCGTGTACGAAGGCCTCGATCGGCTGCTGCCGTTGCTCAGGGTTGCTGGATTGGGTGATGCTGCGGCGAGTGCCGGGTCGGTCGTGTGTCTGCCGGGTGGAGGGTGTGGTGGGTGGTGGCGGCCGTAGCCGCGGGCGAGGCGCTGCAATGCTCCGTGAACGTGGGCGCAGGCCTCGCGGGCAGGGCGGCGGGAGGTCGGGCCGGCGGGCGGTTTGTCGTCTGGGGCCAGTGCCCAGGTGGCCGGGTCGCTGAGGTGCATGAGTCGTTTGCCGGCCTGCTGCCGGCGTCCGCCTGCCCGCCGCGGCTCCTGTCGGGACCGCCGCTCAAGGATAGTCGCCGGTTTGCTCCGGCTTCGGGCTGAAGCCCGCGTAGATGAACGGCCACCGGCTGATCTTCGAGGTGTCGAAGCTCGAAGGAGATCAGCACGATGACCCCACCCGATAGTCTGCCTCTGCGACGCGTCGCCGGTTCATCGGTCACCTTCGTGTGCGCCGTGGAGAGTGCCCCAAAGCGTCGGGGTCGGCCGCACCTTGCCGCCCAGGCCGTCGCTCGTCAACCACCCATGGACCAGGTCCGTTGTTTCGCGCGGCGGGACGGCGAGCTCATTTCCCGCCGCGCGGTCGCCTGGCTTCACGGTCGCGTCCATGCCGACCTTCGTCACGGTGCCGTCCTGCTGCATGGGCACGTTACGGTCGCACGGGACGGCCGGCACCAGGACGAGGTCCCGCTCCCAGCGCATCCGGCTGGTGCGGGCCCATTGGACGTGTTCGGCGTCCCAGACGTCGACGTCCGAGTCGACAACGGTGACCTGCTTGATCATGCTCACGGCGGCGAAGCAGCCGAGGATCGCGCGCTTGGCTTGCTTCCGCTGTTCCGGAGGGAGGGCGACGACGACGTCCACGCGTCCACCCCCGGAGAGAGTCACCGCGAGATCAGTGGTCTGACAGCCGAATCCGCGCAGCGCATGCCGCAGGCCGGCGGCGATCGGCAGCGCACCGAGGAAGGAGTGCTCGGCGGCGAGGCCCGGGAGGATCACCTGGATCGAGGCGTCGGCCCGCCTGGTCACTGCGGTGACCTCGAGGGTGCACCCGTCGCCGTAGTCTTCGTACATGCCGTGGTATTCGCTCACCAGGCCCTCGTGGACCAGCCGGTCGATCCGCAGCACACCCTCGATGACCACCTCCGCGTCTGCGGGCACGAGCACGTCGTTCGTCGTGGCCCTGACGACCCGGACGGGCTCGCCCAGCAGGTGACCTGCGTGCTCCAATTCGTCGTCGCCGAGGCCGAGATAGAAGCAGGCCGCCAGCTGGATGGCGGGGTGGCTGCCCAGCGTGACCGCGACGGGTAGGCCGCGTCCCGCGGTCGCCGCCGAGCGCGCGAGGGCGCTGAGGTGGTGGTTAGGGGCGATCCCGACAAACCCTGTCGTCTGTTCCAACGGCTTGATCCGGGCGTAGGAGGCGTTGCGGTGACCGGTGACCGGGTCGTGGGCGACGATCATTCCCGCAGTGATGTACCCGCCGGAGTCCTTCTCGAAGAATGTGGGCGTGACCACCTCGCGCCAGACGTCTGCCGCGGGGAAACGGAGCTCCTGGCACGGGGCAACCGTGACCTTCTCGGTTGGCTGCCGGGAAGCGATGGCCGTGGACAGTGCATCCAGAATACCGGACTTCGGCACCCCCAATGCTGCCGCGATCCGTTCGCGATCGGTCAGCACGTTGCCAATGACGGGCAGCGCCGAGCCGCTGACGTTGGTGAACCGCACCGCAGGGCCCCGATCCAACAGCGCGAGCACGCCGCCGAGCTCGAACCGCGGGTCCACCGGCCGATCAATGTCGACGAGCTCCCCGCAGCGCGCAAGGGCCTCGACGAGGCCGCGCATCGACTGATCGCCCCCACGGACTGCGCCGGCCCCGACCCCGGCGTCCGCGCCTATCAGATCGTCTTCCATGTCCGTGCCCTTCGTCCACACCGTACGCAATCCGGTCGATCCGACCGACCGGTTGCCGATTGTCGGTCTCGATGACGGAGCGGTCCACATGATTCCCGATCTACGGGAATCATGTTCTCGCGGCGCCGGCAGGGTGCCACCTTTGCCTGCCATGGAAGCAACTCACGGCCAGCTGGACGCAGACCTCATCCTCACCGGAGTGGTGCCACTCGGAGAGGACACCTTCCAACGCGGATGGGTCGCCGTCACCGCCGGTGTGATCACCGGTGTCGGTGAGGGGCACCCGTCGGTCCCGGCCACGCGGCGGATCGATGCCGGCGACTCCTTCGTCCTGCCCGGTGCGGTGGACGCCCACGTGCACTCCTACTCGCATTCCGGGGAGGGGCTGCGGGCCTCCACATCGGCCGCGGCCGCTGGCGGAGTGACCACGATCGTCGAAATGCCCTTCGACGCGACCGGCCCGATCCACACCACCGAGCGCCTCGACGCCAAACTGGCGAAAGTCGCGGAGGAGGCGGTCGTCGACGTTGCGCTGCTCGGCACCCTCACCCCAGGAGGGGGATGGCGTCGCGCCGAGGAACTGGTCGGCGCGGGGGTGGTCGGATTCAAGGTGTCGCAGTTCGACACCGACCCGTTCCGGTTCCCGCGCATCTCCGACGCCGAACTGCTGAATGTGATGAAGGCGGTCGGCGAGGCCGACTCCGTGCTGTGCGTGCACGCCGAGAACAACGAGATCATCCAGGCGCTGCTGGCCGACGAACGCCACCGCACCGCGTCGGACCCTCGCGCGCACGGCAGGACCCGGCCGCCGGTGTCGGAGACGCTCGGCGTGCTCACCGCCATGGAGATCGCCGCGCACCAGGGCAACGCGCTGCACCTGTGCCACCTGTCGCTGGGCCGCTCGGCCGACCTGGTGCGCTGGTATCGGGAGCAGGGGGTCGACATCACCTTCGAAACCTGCCCTCACTACCTGGTCTTCACCGAGGACGACATGCTTGAGCAGCGTGGCCGGTTGAAGATCAACCCACCGCTGCGGGACGAGGCGAACCGGAGCGCAATGTGGCGGGCGGTCAGTACTGGTCTGGCCTCGGTCATCTCTTCTGATCACGCTCCCTGGCCGCTGGAATTCAAGGACCATCAGCGAATCCTGGACAACCATTCCGGAGCCCCGGGCACCGAGACGCTGGTGGCCACCACACTCGGTGCGTGCCTGCGCCGCTACGGGGCCGGCCCGGAGTTCTCCCGGGTCGTGGCCGCGCTCACCAGCAACCCGGCCGAGCGATATGGCATCGGACATCGCAAGGGCCGGCTCGCGCCCGGATACGACGCCGATATTCTGGTCCTTACCCCGACCGAGGACTGGCGGATCGACGGCTCGGCCCAACACTCCAACGCTGGGTGGAGCCCTTACGACACGTATGTCCCCGGCGCTCGGGTCGCACTGACGCTCAGCCGCGGCACGGTCGTCTGGGATGCCAACAAGGGACTCATCGGTACCCCGGGCCGCGGGCTGCAGGTGCGTCGGAGGTGAACATGACGATCGAGCAGCCGGCGGTCGGCGAGCTGTCGTCCCTGGCCCGCGGAATGCGGATTCTCGAGTTTATCCAGGACCAGGGGCAGGCGCAGGTGTCCGAGGTGGTCGAAGCACTCGCAATCCCGACGTCATCGGCGTATCGCTACATTCGGCTGCTGAAAAGCGCGGGGTTCCTCGCAGAGGTCAACGGCGCACTGCTGCCGACGGATCGGCTCACGGACCGCTCGGTGAACCGGAGTGAGCACCTGGTCGACATCGCCCGTCCGGTGCTCACGCGACTGCTCCGCCGCAGCGGGCTTGACGTCGCGCTCACCGTGCGCGTGCACACCGCCGCGTTGTGCCTCGATACCCGCCGCGGTGGATCCGGTGGCGTGGCGCTGCATCCCGGCGAGGTCCTCGCGCTGCACTCGGGGGCCAGCGCGACCCCGCTGCTGGCGACCGCTCCAGAGTCGGTGCGCCGGCAGGTCCTGCAAGGCAGGCTCCAGCGGTTCACCGCCGCCACCCCGGACGCCGCCGCCCTGCGGGAGGAGCTCGCCGGTATCCGCCGGCGCGGTTACCACATGACGCACGGCTGGCTGACCCCGGGTATGAGCGCACTCGGGGTACCGCTGATCGTCGCCGGTTCGTGCCTGTGCACGGTGTCCCTGGTGGGCCGGCATGCCGAACTCGCCGACGTGACCGAACCGCTGGCGCTGCTACGCAGCGCAGTCGACGAGATCGGCGTCGGCCTTCCGCACGCGGTGTCCCGCGCCTGGCTGTCGCCGGACGCTGAGGGCTCGCGCGGCGAAATTTGAATCCCCTCAGGCTTGGGCAACCCCAGGTGCCTGGAACGCACGTTGATGGCAAGGAGACTCAATGCGTGAAAATACTGCCGTAGCCGCCCGCTGTGGTGCGCTCGGCGACGGCCGGAAGCAGGACGCATGATCAGCGACCCGGAGCTCATCACACCGAATGTCGAGCGAATGTCCGAACGGTTTGCCGCCCTCGCCGAGTTCCACGACTCGACGGTGCCGGGGTGGAGCCGGGAGGTGTTCTCCGAGCCGTACCGCGCCTCCCGCGACTGGGTACGCCGGCAGATGGCCGACGCCGGGCTCGACCCGGTGACCGACGCGGCCGGGAACATCGTCGGCAGACTGCCGGGACACCGTGGCGGGGGACCCGCCCTGGTCACCGGGTCGCATACCGACACGGTGAGTCAGGGCGGGCGATTCGACGGGATCGTGGGCGTGCTCGCGGGGATTGAGGTTGCGCAACGGCTCCGGGAGACCGGTACCCGGCTGGAGCATGATCTGGCGGTCGTGGACTTCCTGGGAGAGGAAGCCAACGACTTTGGTATCTCTTGCATCGGTTCCCGGGCTGTCACCGGGGTGCTGCGGGCCGAGCACCTCGACCGCGTCGATGGAAACGGAACCCGGTTGGGGGACGCTGTCACCGGATTCGGGCTGGACCCACAGCGGATGCTGCGGCAGGCCTGGCGCCCGGCTGATGTGCACGCCTACGTAGAGTTGCACGTCGAGCAGGGGCCTCTGTTGGAACGATCGGGCACGAGCATCGGCGTGGTGACCGCGATCGCCGGGATCGATCGGCTGCTGCTGCGCTTCGCCGGCCAGTCCGGACACGCGGGCACCACCGCGATGGCCGAACGGCACGATGCGCTGGTCTCCGCGGCCGCGGCCGTGCTCACTGTCGAGCGGGTCGGTTGCGGGGCGCCGGTGCACGGCGTGACAACTCCGGGCTGCATCGAGTCGAGCCCCGGCTCGATGGGGGTGATCACAGATCAGGCCCGGCTGTGGGCGGAACTTCGCAGCGTGGACAGCTCCTGGCTTCGCGGTGCGCGCAAGCAGATCGTCGATGAAGTGGTAGCGGAGGCCCGGCGTCGCGGCGTGCAGGTGGATGTCGACCACCTCACCGATCAGGACCCGGTACCCACCGCGGAGCCGCTGCAGGACGTGATCAGTCGGTCCGCGGACGCACTCGGCCTCTCCTGGAGGGCGGTGCCCTCCGGCGCAGGCCACGATGCCGCGCACCTGGCCCGGCTGGCACCGATGGGCATGATCTTCGTCCCCTCGGCGAACGGGCTCAGCCACTGCCCCGAGGAGTTCACCGCGATCACCGACATCGAACAGGGGGTGCATGTACTCGCGAGCACCCTGATGTCGCTGGACCGCATGTCACTGGACCGCCACGCCGTCGCGCGCGCTGTGTAGGAGGCGGAACTGCAATGACCACAGCCACTGTCGCCCGGCGCTCGGTCGTCGCGGCGTCCCTCGGCCACGCGATGGAGTGGTACGACTTCACGGTCTACGCGTTCTTCGCCGGCTACATCGCCCGCAACTTTTTTACGAGCGACGATCCCAAGTCGGCGCTGATCGGCGCCTTCGTCGTGTTCGGCACCGGATTCGTGGCGCGCCCGCTCGGCGCCGTGGTGATCGGCCTGTACGGTGACAGGAGGGGCCGCAAAGCCGCGCTGACGCTCTCCATCGGCACCATGGGTGTCGGAACACTGGTGCTCGCGCTCACCCCGTCCTCCATGTACATCGGGATTGCGGCGCCGATCCTGCTCCTCGTCGCCCGTCTCCTGCAGGGGTTCTCCGCGGGCGGGGAAATCGGGGGCGCCGCGGCCTTCCTCGTCGAGCACGCCCCGTCGGACCGGCGGGCCCGGTACGCGGCGTGGCTGCAGGGGTCCATGGGGGTGTGCAACCTCATCGCCGCACTCGCGGGGATCACCATCACCACCGTGCTCCCCGAGTCAGCGGTGAACGACTGGGCGTGGCGACTCCCGTTCATACTCGGCCTGCTGATCATCCCGGTCGGCGTCTACATCCGTCGAAAGCTTCCCGAAACGGAGGCATTCGAGCAGAACAATGCCGATGTGAAGCAGCAGCGAAGTCCCGTCCTGCGGTTGGTCCGTGAGTACCGAGGACAGATACTGACCGGCTTTCTGCTCTCGGTGCTGTGGACGATCTGCGTGTACGCATTCGTCATCTACGGGCCGACCTATTACTCGAGCACGCAGACCGGCCTGGGATTCACCGCTCGACAGACGTTCCTGGCATCGACGGTGGGCAATATCGTCCTGATCGCGGGCTGCGTGGTCGCTGGCCGCGCAGCCGACCGGCTCGGCGCGAAGCGGGTGATGGTGGCCGGTGCGTTCACCTTGCTCGGGCTACCGCTGCCCTGCCTCCTCTGGTTGCACGCACAGCCGACCGTCCCGACACTGCTGGTCGTGCACAGCCTGCTGTGCGCGGGCGTCTCAGCATTTGCCGGGGTCGCGCCGTCCGTACTGCCCCGGGCCTTCCCGGTTGCCGTGCGTGCGACGGGGGTTGCGCTGAGCTACAACATCGCCGCGACCCTCTTCGCGGGGTTCACACCGGCTCTCATGGCTTGGGCCACCGCTGCCGTGAGCCCCTACGCCCCGGCTCTGTGGGTGGCAATCGCATCCATAGCTTGTCTGTTCGCGGTGCCGGCACTGTTCCGTCAGATCGCGGACACGGAGGAACGGGAACCGAGGACGCACGGACCCGTAGCTGCGCCGACGGGCCATCTCGACGTCGGACGCGGAATGGATGGCCGGGTGAACCATGCCGAACCCGTGCCGGGCCATCCGGATATCCATTGATGCTCCGGCCAATGTTCTTCATTCCTGATGAACTCTCCGGGCTACTGCGCGAATTCCCTACCCCGGGACAGCGAGAGCAATCCTTCCCGTTCCTTTCTGTGGATGGGCTGGGTTCCGCACAGCGTGCTGCTGACCAGATCGGAGCTCGAGCCTGCCGCCGACGGCGTTCGGTCGCTCGCGGTGCTGGCGAGTAGCGGCTCCCGCGAGAACGTGCTTCGACCCGGGACCGTAGATCTGATCGCGATCGACGGCCTGCAGTGCCACCACGTGAAACTGGGTTTGATCAACACTATCGACAACGGCGATCTGCTGGGCTGTGCATCCGAGGTCATGAGTCGCAAACGTGACGACATCGGAGTTCCAATGCAGCCACTGACGTTCTGCGCTACAGCCGAAATCGTGGTGCAGGACTGGACGTCCAGACACTCATTGCTGGCGCGACTGGACCGGCAAGCCGAGCAGGAGGAGTCATGACAACCTCGGATATCCGGCGCATCATTGTCGGCATCACCGGCGCTACTGGTGCTCCCTTCGCGGTGCGCATCCTGCAGGCGTTGCATGAAATTCCAGAAGTGGAAACACATCTCGTCATGAGTCGGTGGGCGCGGACCACGATCGAAATCGAGACCCCACTTTCGGTGCGTGCGGTGGCAGGCCTCGCGGACGTCACGTACAAGCCGGGTGAGCAGGGCGCCGCGATATCGTCGGGTTCGTTCCGGACGGCCGGAATGATTGTGGTGCCGTGCAGCATGCGCACCCTGGCGGCGGTGCGTCACGGTATTGCCGACAATCTGGTCACCCGAGCTGCCGACGTGGTACTCAAGGAGCGTCGCCGACTGGTCCTCGTGCCTCGCGAAACACCGCTCAGCGAAATACATTTGGAGAACATGCTCGGATTGAGCCGGATGGGAGTTCGGATTGTGCCACCGATGCCGGCCTTCTACAACGCACCCCGAACCATCACTGACATCGTGGACCATGTGACCATGCGGATTCTGGACCAGTTCGACCTGCCAGCGCCGCAGGCGCGTCGCTGGCAGGGACTGGACGAAGCCCGGCGCGATCGGGCGGCGACCGCACTCGACCGTTAGCACTCCAGCAGCACTTGACGTTTTCCCTGTTCAGGGGCGGCTTGGGTGAGTTTAGTGGGCTGGTTGCCGGCCTGTTTTCTCTTTCTCGGGCCGCCCCTCGATCATGGCGGCCTGGGGCCGGATGTTCCGGGCGGCGCGACTGGCACGAGGCCGAGATATGAGGTTCCCCTCCTGCTGTGGAGACCGTGACCGGAGGGATAGTTGGGGTCATGGCATCCGGGAAGCGCATCTACGACGCTGAGTCCCGCGACGGGGCGGTACGGATCGTGACGGAGACCGGGAAGCCGATTCCGGAAGTGGCTGAGGATCTGGGTATCCACCCGGGGACGTTGCACAGCTGGGTGTCACGGGCGCGGCGCAACGGGTCGCCGTCGTCGGAGGGACTGGCCGCATAGATCGTCTCCACGCTGCGAGGGGATTGACCTCGATTCGTCAGCGGGGTTCGGTCGCTGATCGGTTCGACGGTTCGCCCGTAATGTCCTCTACTCCTGGAGAGCGGGCCGTCGCGTGACGCTGCGGCTGCGCCGGGTTCCACAAGCCCGGAGACTGCGGGGTTCTCCTCCTTTCTGATCCTTGTCGGGGCGGTGCTGGCGATCAGGTGACGGCCGGAAGCTGGGTGCGCCTCATCCAGCTGGTGGTGAACGCCAATGCCCAGGGCCAGGTCCGCTCGATGCGCAGATAGCGGCGGCGGGCGTGGCGGGACAGGCGGGCGTGCAGGTGATAGAGGCGGAAGCGCATGGTGTCAGGCTCGGCGTCCGCCAGGTCCTCGCTGTCGTGCAGGGTCAGCAGACGGAGCCAGGCGTCGAGATCGCAGGCGAGGTTCGCGGCGAGCATCCATGCCGTGTTGATCTGCCATGACTGTGAGAGGGCGGTATGAGACTTGATGCCCGATTCTTCGTTTCGTGCGGGGCAAGCGGGCAGGCCGTGGCGACGTCGGTCGGCTACGGCCGGGGCTGGGTGAACAAGCCTGGTTCGGTCTCGGCCAGGATCCCGCGGTCGGCCAGCCGCTTGAGTTTGAGGCGGACCTTGTTGATGTTGTTGGGCGCGACCGGCAGGTCCATCGCCTCGCACACCTGCCGGGCCGGCAGCGGGTGGTCGGCGGCGGTGAACACCGCCATGATCTGCTGATAGGCCGGATGGTCCGGCAGTTTCGGGGCCGGCGGCGCGGGCGGTTGCCGGTCGGGCAGCTCCAGCAGTGTCTTGCGGGTGATGCGGACTTCTTCGGCGGTCCGGCCGAGTTCGTCGACTGGGCGCCACCGCGCATCCCACCGCGTCCTGGGTAGCGCAGGCGGCGAAGAACCTTGCCATGGACCTCGAGGACGCGGGACGCCACGCGCGCTACATGATCAGGGACCGGGACGGGCCCGATACCCTGCTCGAAGACTCCTTCCGCGGCCTTCCCCCTGTGGAGTACCTGGTCAACACCCTCCCCGCCGGCCGGATCGCGGATCGGTACAAGGCAGGTGAGAACGCACGTGAGTTGAGCGCAGCTTTTGGCTGCAGTCGGGCAACGATCTATAAGGAGGGCAGCCGGAATACGCCGAAAACGTGCCGTAGGCCGCCCGCGGTGGTGATCTGAAGCTCGCTGGCCCCACCGGTGGGTCACCCGTTCGTGGGTTCTTCTGACGATTCGCGGCGGGGTGCCTGGATGGCTTCTTCCCTGGTCATGTGCTTGTGGTGTCTGTGATCGGCTCAGCCGTGTGTGCTCCGTACGGGTGATGCGGCCGGGATCATGCGGCGCATGGCTTCGGTGGAACGAACCGCGTACCCACGGTTCAAGCGCACGATCTCCTCTGGCGAGTTGCACGAGGCGTTCACCCCCGGCACGGCCGAGGTAGCGTGGGTGCGCGGCAAGGCACGCTCGCCGGAGCATCTGCTGACGCTGGTGGTGATGCTGAAGAGCTACCAGAGGACAGCACTACGACCATGCGGTGGGCGCCGGGGACATTGTCCCTGGCGCCCGGCGCTGCTGCTACTTCTTGTGGCAGCCCCACTTGCCGTTGACCTTCGTGTAGTGCTCGCCCTTGGGGCACTTCTTGTGCTTCGGCGTCTTCGTGGGGGTCGGTTTGGGGGCATGCGGGTTATGGGCCACTGTGGCGTTCGCCGGTGTTGCGACGGCCGCACCCGTAGAGGCCACTGCAACTCCACTGACCAGCATGCCTGCGGCGACGCTGGCGACCAGAGTGCGTACGATCCTGCTTCGCATGATCGGCTACCTTTCTGTAGTCGGCGTCAGTGCCTCTCCATCGATTCTGGGCACGGCTTCACCCAGCGCGCATCTCAGCTTGACATTTATCCTCGGCGGGCTTGGTGTTCCTTGATCGACTTGGCGCGTTTGACAGTCTTGCCGACGTCGTGGCGCTTGGCCCGGTGCTTGTTCTTCGAGCCGGGAGGCCGCCCCGGGCCCGGCTTGGACGGTTTTGGTGCGGCTGTCGGACGGGCCGGAGGCTGTGGCAGGACTTCCTCACTCGGTGGTGCGGCGGGTCGTTGGGCTTACAGCGGGCCGCGGCTGCGCCGTTGGAGACAGGGCTCGGTTCGAGGGGATGGAGGACCGGCCGATGAGTGACGTCAGAGGGTCATCAGGGTTCGGCCGTCGTCGATAGCGGCACGTGCTGTCAGGAAGGCCAGGCAGCCCTATCGTGCCGCAACCCGCCGCGCTGCGGACCACGGCGTGATCGCAGCCGCCGCTGGACTGCAGCACCACGGGAGCGGCACTATGGGGCTGCCTGGCCTGCCACTTCCCCCCGTAGTGACAGGCCAGGTCTGTTTCTGACGCTGGCGCTGCTCAACTGGAGGAGAACTTGACCGTCTTGCTGTCGGCCCCGACCGACCGGCGGAGCTGAGGGTGCGTCACAGCTGGGGCGTGCGGCATGAGCAGAACCGGACGATCTGGTTGGTGAACTGGGCTGTTGACACGATGAGTTGGGACGAAGGCGGGGGTTTCGTGCGTGATGACAGGCGGCAGATCCAGACGGCGGTGCTGGGCAGGTCGGTCAGCGGCCGCTCCAGTGGACAGCGCCGGGTATGGGGGTGGCGAGGCAGCGGCGGATGGGGGACAGTGCGGTGGGCTGCGAGGGACGGCCGAACGCGCCCCTGAATGCGATGAGGAGGTCCTCCACACGGGTACTGGCCGGTGGGACGTCGTCCCGGACCGGGCACTTCGTCGTGGACGGTAGTGGTGCGGATTCGTGCTGAGTGGCCGCTTCGGCTTTCCAGAGCGGTAAGAAGTAGGAGGGTTCGCCGTCGAGGAGCTGCACGAGCCGCTCGACGTCTTCCCACTCGCCGGTGATGGAGCCTTTCAGCAGGGCGGCAATGTGGTCCTGGTCGAGGGTGTTGCCGCTGGTGACGGCGATGGCCCAGGCGGTGGGGCTGCCTGCGCGCTGGTGGAGGAAGCGCAGCGCGGAGGCGAGTGAGGCGGGTGCGGCCTGGCTGTCGCGGCGGGCGTTGGAGGCCTCCCAGACGCGGCGCAGGACTTCGGGGTCGGCGCCGCAGGCTCGGGCCAGCGCGGCAACGTACTTCCAGGTGGGAAAGCGTTCACCGGACATGAGCCTCGACAGGTAGCTCGCGGACAGGCCGGTGCGGGTGGCCAGGGCTCTGAGGCTGAGTCCCGAGGCACGTTGGAGGCTGCTGAGGACGGTAGCCAGGTCCTGTCCGGCCAGGGTCGCCGGAGGCACGGTGACGGGGGCGGGCGGCGCGGCGCGGTCTGGACTGTCGGCGTACGACTAAGCTGGCTCTGGCAAGATTTTCGTAGGCGGAGATCATCTCGGTGACACGGTCGGCCGCGGTCTGCGTAGCGGCGGCGGAGGTGGGCGATCAGAGCGACGCGGTGGCGGAGGAGAGGGACGCCGGCGCGTCCAGCCATAAGACGTTTCTGCAACTTCACGTCGGTGATGCGACCTTCGTTGACGCCGGAGTTGTATGTGGTGGTGATTCCCTGGGCCACGGCCTGTCGGTCCTCGCGAAGGGCTCCGGCGAGACCGACGAGTGGAGCTATGCCGCTGTCTGCGAGGTCGTGAGAAGTTGTTGAGCACGATCGCGATACGGACCTGGGGCGGGTAGAGGCTGCGTAGGTAGCGGCAGAACTCCAGGAACCTCGCGCGGTTCTTCCTCGGCTTGATATGGCCGTAGAGCTTGTCCCTGGCCAGGTCGTAGGCGGCGAACAGGTGGCGGACCCCGTGGGGGCGGGTGTAGGTCGCCCGCCTGCGGGGCCTGGGCTCCCGGTCGGGGTCCTTGTGCCGTCCGCCGCGTTCGGCCCATTGCCGCCCGGGGTGTGGCATCAGGTTGAGCGGCCCGAACTCATCCATGCAGAAGACGACTTCGGGCTCGCCCTCCTCGGGTATGACCTGGCCGTCGGCGATCGCGTAGATGTGTTCGACGCGGGCCTTCTTGGCCGCATATTCGGGGTCGCGCGAGGTCTTCCAGGTCTTCAGGCGTTGAAAGGTGACGCCTTCCTCGCGGAGCAGGATGCGCAGGCCCTCGTGGCTGATGTCGTCGACCACCCCCTCGGCGACCAGGAAGTCCGCCAGCTTGGTCAGGCTCCAGGCCGAGAACGGCAGGCCGTGCTCGGCCGGCCTGGACTTCGCGATCTTCTTGATCTCGCGACGCTCAGGCAGGGTGAACGTCTTGGGCCGGCCGCCCTTGTACTTCGGATAAAGAGAGTCGAAGCCGTCGGCGTTGAAGTTGTGGATCACGTCCCGGACCCGGTCATCACTGGTGAAGGTCACTTCGGCGATCTTCGCCACGGGGCATGCCCTGCGCGGAGAGCAGCACCATCTGGGCCCTCCGCCAAGTCACCACCGACCCGGTGCCCCTTCGGATGATCTGCAGCAGCCGTCTGCCCTCGTCATCATCGATGTCGCGTACGCGCACTCGTTCCGCCACCCGGACAGGGTGAAGGCCGCGCGCCGCCCGGCACAGCACCAAGACGGCGCGTCAGGTCACAACAGGGCAAACGTTGCCTGATCCGGAGTGCTATACGCCTGTGACGCCATCGATGCGTTCCCGAAGCAGGTCGGCGTGGCCGTTGTGGCGGGCGTACTCCTCGATCATGTGGACGTAGATCCAGCGGAGGCTGACGTCCTGCTCCATGAAGCGGCCGGTGTCGGTCAGAGCGCGGTCGGCGCAGTGCTCGCGGGCGCGGGCGATCTCCGCGCGCCAGGTGGCCAGAGCGTCTCCCAGGGCGGCGCCCTCGGCCAGTGTGAAGCCGCCGTCGGGGCCTGACGGGTCCGCCTGCGGGTCGTAGATGGGCGGGGCCTGTTCTCCGGCGAACACTCGGCGGAACCAGTTGCGCTCCACCTCCGCCATGTGCTGGACGAGGCCGGTCAATGTGAAGACGGACGGCGGCACGGATGCGACGGCGGCCTTCTCATCGTCCAGGCCCTCGCACTTCATGGCGAGGGTGGTGCGGTGGAAGTCGAGCCAGCTTTCCAGCGTGGTGCGCTCGTCGGCGTTCAAGGGCGGCAGGGGGCGTTCGATGTTGGCCATCGATCGATTATCGCCAACGGCCGAATCCGCCGACAGGCGGGACCTCACATCAGGGTGAACGTTGCTTGATGCGGCACTGGCTCGCTGGCTGCCGCCGTCTGTACCGCCGCTACGAACGCAAGCCAGAGCACTTCCTCGCGTTCCTCCATCGCCGTGGAACTTCACGTAATCTCCCAGCAGCAGCGTCACCTTCCCCACGCATTCGTTCGGGCCTGGTGCCCTCGTCGTGCATTGGGCTCTGTGTGGGTAGTGGTCAGTCCCACCAGCCGTCGCCGGCGTGCCAGCGTTGCACCCATTCCAGGAAGCCGACCGCCTCCGGCATCGGATACGGGTAGGCGCCCACCACCGTGATCACCCAGACCTTGCCTCGCTGGGGACCGGTCACGACCAGGACCCAGTAGGAGGGGCCGTCGTCAGTGCCGAGCACGATGCAGCCGTGGTTGTAGACCTCGGCGACGCGCTCGTGATGGCCGTCGGCGAGGGGTTCGCGCCTTCCCAGGCCCAGGCCTCCTGCAGCGGAAACGGGGCGGCGGGATTGCGGTCCCTGTTGTACGGCCAGTCCGGTGGGAGCCAGCCCAGAGGGAGGAGGCCCCCATCTTCCGGCGGTCCGAGGGACGACCCGTTGGCGATCTCGGCGATCAGACTCCGGTACGGCTCCGGAAGTACGACCCCGTGCTCGGATTCCCACGCCGAGACGCCATCGTGTCCCAGTGCCGGCTCGCGCCACCCCGTCTCAATTGCGGAGCGCGCAGGAACTGCAGGGTGTCCTCAGCAGGGCGCTGATCAGGTGATGTAGTTGTCACGGCAGCATGCTTGCAGAAGGGACTGACAGGCCCCCGTGGGGCCATCGGCCTCGAACATTTGGGCAGGGAAGTTGGCCCTGCCACTGAGGAATTACGAACCGAAAGGCGAAACCGGGCATCACCTCAGATGCCGCCCTCTGGGGGCACTCGGTCGCGCCGATGAGCGGACATGTCTGCCAGCCCGCCGAAAAAACCCGTTGCGAGTGACCCGCATCGGATGTCTGATTGATCGCCCACCGACCAGGGAGGGCACATGAGGACGTCGCTGCCCACCCCCTCGTTGCACACCGCTCGTCTTCGACTGCGCGCCTTCGAAGACACGGATGCGAACGACCTCTTCGCGCTGCAGAGCAGTGCCCACATCCTGCGTTACTGGGACTCGCCACCGTGGACCGAACGCTCGCGCGCCGAGAAGTTCATCACTGCTTGCCGGCGGATGGAACAGGAGGGCACCGGGGCACGGTTGGCCGTGGATCGTGTCTCAGACGGGGCGTTCATCGGCTGGTGCACCCTGAACAATTGGAATCCGGACTTCCGCAGCGCATCGCTCGGCTACTGCTACAACCATGCAGCGTGGGGTCAGGGCTACGCGACCGAGGCCGCGCGCGCTCTGCTGGGGTGGGCGTTCGACACGCTGGACCTGAATCGCGTCCAAGCCGAGGCCGATACGCGCAATGTGGCTTCCGCCCGCGTGCTGGAGAAGCTCGGCTTCGTGCGGGAAGGGACGTTGCGGGAGGACTGCATCGTCAACGGCGACGTCTCCGACTCGTGGGTCTACGGGCTGCTCAGGCGGGAGTGGCAGCCGTCGTCCGAGCCGGTACCCACCCGCTGAGTTCCGTCGCTCGGCACCCGGCATCGGCTAACCCCAAGCAACTGCGACCCCTTCGAGGCGACACCAGCCGCACCGCCTTCGCGCCCCTGCCGTCTCCACCGCTCCACCGATCGCTCTGACACGCGCAGCGCGGTGGCGACAGCGCGGTTCGTCGCCCCGGCCTCGACCCGGGTCACCGCGTCCAGGCGCACCCGCTCCCGGGCGTCCCTCTCAGCGTCGGTCAATCCACCGCCCTGCGCATACCTCACAGCGAAAGCAGTACAGCGGCCCAGGTTCACCGCTCAGTCCAACGGCCCCGACATCACCCGATCAAGCTCAGTAGCAGCTCCCGCACCGGCATCGGTCCGTCCTGCGGCTCCAGCACCCGGGTCCGCACGGGGTGTCCCGACATCCGGGAGTACTCCGTCTTCGCCTGGTACGGCGGAGCCGACACGACCTCGCAGCGGCGTTCAGACGATCTCGAGGTTGGCCATCATTCCCATGTCCTCGTGTTCGGCGTTGTGGCAGTGGAAGAGGTAGCGGCCTCGGTAGCCGTCGAAGCGGGTGATGATCTCCGCCGATTCGCCCGGCCTGAGCGAGATGGTGTCCTTGAGCCCCGCGTCGTGGGAGAGCGGTCGCCTCCCGCTGCGCGAGAGCACCCGGAACCCGACCAGGTGCAGGTGGACGGGGTGGTGGACGTCGGCGATCAGCCGCCACACCTCTACGTCGCCGAGCCGGACGGTGACGTCGGAGCGGGCCGGGTCGAAGGGCTGCCCGCCGATCAGCCATCCGTGGCCGCCGCGCATGCGCCCGGCACGGAACGAGAAGTCGCGCACCCGCACGGCGTCCGACCGGCGCCAGGCCGGCAGATCGTCGGACAGGACGCGTGGGATTCGGCTGTCGTCGGGGGCCGTGCGTACGACCCGGAAGGCCATCACGTCGCGGGTACGACCGGTGCCGAGCCGGTTGACGATCCTGACGAGGCTGCCGACCGGGACCCCGGTGAGGTCGAGGACCAGGTCGTAGCGTTCGGCCGGTGCGATCGGCAGGGACCGATGGGTGACCGGCGCCGCGAGCAGCCCCTGGTCGGCCCCGACCTGGATGAGATCGAGCCGGCGCCCGTCGTCCGTGACCGCCTCGAGTTCGTAGTGCCGGGCGTTGGAGGCGTTCAGGAGGCGCAGCCGGTAGCGGGCCGCGTCGGCCTCGTGCACGGGCCACGGGGCGCCGTTGACGAGGATCACGTCCCCGAGTACTCCGGCGAGGTAGGCCTCGCGGACGCCCGGCCGCCCCCGCAGGGTCGGGTCGAGGGCGGGGTAGTGGAGATTTCCGTCGCCGTCGAACGCACGGTCCGCGATCACGAGCGGAAGTTCGCATCGCCCGGCGGGCAGGCCGAGCGAGTCCTCGGCGTCGTCGCGCACGATGTGCAGCCCCGCGAGTCCCCGCCAGATCGCGGGGGCGGTGAAGTCCATGCGGTGGTCGTGGTACCAGAGCAGCGTCGGCCGCTGGTCCATCGGGAACGTGTAGTCCCGCCTGAGCCGGGTCACCACCGCCCGGGGATCGTGCATCCCCTGCACGCCGCTCATGCCTGTCATCCCGTGCATGCCGCTGGTTCCGTGCATGGTGTGGACGGCGTCCGGCCAGCCGTCGGGCAGGACGAGGTCGGTCGGGTATCCGTCGGAGCTCGGCGCGGTCCGTCCACCGTGCAGGTGCACGACGGTCGGCACGGGCAGTTCGTTGTGATGCGTCACGGTGACCGACCGGCCGCGGCGCGCCTCGATCGTGGGGCCCGGGAAGGTGCCGTCGTACGTCCACATCGGTGTCCTGACGCCGGGCAGGATCTCCAGGGTCGCCTCGCGCTGGGTGATCGCGTAACGGTCCACGCCGCCCGCGGTGCCGACCGGCTTCAGTACGGACGGGAGCGGCAACGGCACCTGGAACGCGGGCGGCAGTGGTACTTCGCTGCGCAGCTCGGCCCCGGTGACCGGGGGCCGGCGCGACAGCGTCGCCGCGGTCAACACTCCGGTGGCCGCCATCACCCCGAGCGCCCCGCCGACGCCCAGCATCCGGCGCCTGTTCATGGTCGGCTCACGCACGCTCTGCCTCCTCACGAGGGATCGGCTGCTGCCAGACGGCGATGAACAGCACGACGAGCCCGACGATGGTCAGCACGCCCAGTGGAAGGTGCAGCCACAGCGCGCCGTCCAGCCCGGCGAAGTACTGCACCGTCTCGGCCGCCACCAGTGCCGACGTGGCGACGAACGGCCAGGCCTGCCGTGAGCGGACCCAGACCACGATCGCCGCGATCGCCTGCAGATAACCGATGGAGGTGACGACGTTCGCACCGAGCGCATGCCAGCGCAGGCCGTCGAAGTCACCACTCAGATACACGCCGGCGAACGCGGGTTGGCCCAGGATCGCGACCACGTGCGCACTGACGAGAGCCCGCATCACCCATCCGGTGACCATCAGGTATCCCCCTTGCTTCGTTCCTGATTCGCCTCCGACGCTATGACTGCTGAGTTATCTTGTCTAAGATCAATATCGCTATACAGCTATGCATGCGGGGGCATGAGGGACAGTGGCATGGATCTGAACTCGCTCAGGCAGTTCCTCGTGGTGGCACGACTGGAGCACCTCAGCCGCGCGGCCGACGAACTCCGCGTCGCCCAACCGTCATTGAGCCGTACCATCGCCCGCCTGGAGAGCGAGCTCGGTGCGCCGCTGTTCGACCGGGGCGGCCGCCTCCGACTGAACGAGGCCGGGAAGCTCTTCCGCGGTCACGTCGAACGCTCCCTGGGTGAGCTCGAGGCAGGCAGGCGGGCGGTCGCCGAGGCCACCGGCGAAGGTGTGCGCACCGTACGGCTGGCTTCGGAGACCTTCCTCACCCTCACCGGGCCGCTGGCGGCGTTCAAGCGCGCTCATCCCTGCGTCGAGGTCGAACTCCACTGGTCCCCGGCCGAGGACATGGCCCGCCGTCTGCGCGCCCAGGACGTCGATCTGTGTGTCGCCTCCCAGCCCATCGACACCGAGGGCCTTGAGCGCGCCCAACTGCTCGATGAGCCGGTGGGGGTGGGCGTGCCGCTCGACCATCCGCTGGCGGGCGTGACGTCGGTGAGCATCGAGGAACTCGCCGAGCAGCCCTTCATCACCGCCCGCAAGGGGCACTGGCAACGGCGCCTGCTGGAGCGGCTGTTCACCGCACGCGGTCTCACCCCGAAGATCGTCTGCGAGGGCGACGAACCCAGCGCCATCGCCGACCTGATCAGCGCGGGACTCGGCATCGGCCTCATCCCCGCCTTCGCGCGGCGTACGGCCACCCGCGCCCCGCTCGCCTGGGTCGCCGTCGACAGCCCCGACTGCCGTCGTACGGTCACCCTGTTCTGGGGCGCCGACACCCACCTGTCGAGCGCGGCCCGCCTCATGCGCACCACGATCATCAACTGGGAATGGCGAACCGCCGTTTGACGGTCACCGCGTTGGTTCACCGAGTTCCTCCGAGGATGCTCCGGCCGACTCCGCCGTTACTTGGCGGCATGTACGTCAGCTCTCTCGCCTCGGTTTGAGGGCGTCGAGGGAGCGGGCCCAGGCCAGCAGTTCGGGGGCGTCGAGCGTGGGCAACCACAGATCGGCCCGGCTGGCTTCGTCATCCTGCGGGCGGGGGCCTACACCCAGCACCCGCAGGCCGGCGCTACTGGCCGCTTCCACGCCGGTCAGCGTGTCCTCGACGGCCAGCGCGCGGTCCGGGTGGACACCGCAGAGCCGGGCCGCCAGGTCGTAGATGTCCGGGTGCGGCTTGGGGCGCAGGCCGTCCCCGCTGTCGGGGACCACGATGTGCTGGAAGTGCCGGAGAAGTCCGGCCCGTTCCAGGCTGCCTTCCACCACCACCCTCGGGCAGTTGCTGGCCACCGCGAGCGGGAGCCGGGCACTGAGCAGCCGGACGAGCTGGGCCGCGCCCGGCATTGTCACGGGGGCGTCGGTGATAAGCGCCAGGAAGTGGTCGAGAAGCGCGGCCGTGAGGTCTTTCGCGAGTTCGGCCTTGTGCACCGCGTGGGCCATCAGCTGGCCGCAGTCCTCGTAGTGCAAACCCATGGCCTGCTCGGCGAACCCGGGCGGCGGCTGGAGACCGTACTCGTGGAACGCCTGGTTGCGGGCCTCCTGCCAGTGGCGTTCGCTGTCCATCAGGGTGCCGTCACAGTCGAAGACGACGGCCTCGGGTGACCAGTCGAGCAGATCGAAGGCCGTGCTGGTCATGATTGCCTCCTGTACACCCGTCCGTGAAAATGCAGAATTTCGGATTAGTTGCTGAGGGGGGAATGGGTACTAGGCGAATTATTTCCGTTTCGGTGAATTGGGCAACTACTCCATCCAGTGACTCGACTGCCTCAAAAATGGGGTGTATGGGCCTGTAATGGCGACGGTGGACGACGGGCGTCCGAGGCGGCTCAACGCGCTTTCGTTGCAGTTCAGTTGGCTCATCTGTGCGCGTTGCTGCGATCTCGGCGTGCCGTGACCGCCATCGTCCGAACGAGTGATCGCACGAACAGACTTCGCAATTGACGCATGGCTGTGCTGACCTGTGCTCCAGGCGTACGCTGGCGCATTTGTATCCGCGAGCGCGTTCAGTGGGCGAGGGCTCAGGCCGACGAGACGATGGCGTCGTGGGGTTTCATGCGGCCTTCGCGACGGATGGCGAGGCCCTTGAGCTGCTACAGCATGTGATGTCGTCGCAGACGCTGCCTTCCGCTCCGGGGCTGCGGCGCGCCGACCGGGAGGTCTGGGCGGCAAGGTGGAGTGGTAGCTGCGCTTGGCGTCGTCCAGGCGCAGTGCGCTCGCCTCACCCTCGTATCCGGTGCTCACTGCGGCCGGCAGAGCGACCTCTCCCTGTACAGCCTGGGCACCCTGCGTGTTCCCCATGGACAGGCATGCCCGTTTTCTGGAGCCGCGGATGGGTCCGGCGCGAGCGCAGAAACTGTCAGAGTTCCGCGCTGTCAGCCGTGCACCCAGTCTGCGACGCCGGGAAGAGGTGCACCCCGCGCGATTTACAGTCCCATGCCGCGGCATCAGGGCTTGCGCAAGTTCCCGGGATCGCCCAACTGGCGTGAGGATGCCGCAGGTTGGGGTGGATGACAGAGCGGACACGGGATCCGTGATCATTCAGGTGTCTAAGCCAAGTGATCAAGAGGGTTCCCGTGTCCGCTGTCTCATCTTCCCCGATCCCTGCTGTGTTGGCCAAGTTGGGTCCGCTCCATCCGGACGACACGTCTGACCTGACCCTATGAGGGCCGGGCCCCCTTCCTTGCTCAGCCCGGTGGTACCTACTGTCCGGGTAGGTGCGAGCTCGGGAAGGAGGCCCTCAAT
>NZ_JBSFXG010000065.1:0-33231 GCF_053595235.1 Streptomyces sp. NPDC002520
TCGGCAAGATCAGAACCTCCCACCTGGCCCGCCTCGAACTCGCCGCCTGAAACCACAGGCACGCAACCGTTTTGCGGATTTCCCAACGGAGTCCTGAAGCCGGGAGATTCCTGCCTACCTTGCGGTGGTGGGCTTGACGCGTTTGCGCGCCTGACGACTGCACCTTCCGGCAGCCGGGATCGCCACGTGGCCGATCCGGTACAGGTGCAAGATGTTGCGGGCTGCGTTCCAGTCGGCGTTCGCCTCGAAGCCGCAGTCCGGGTTCTTGCATACGAACGTGGCCTGGCCCTCCCGGCTGCCCGGCGTGGTGAAGCCGCACGCCGAGCAGCGCAGGGAGGTGCCGGGGGCCGGGACCTTGTGCAGGGTGCCGCCGCGCTGGGCAAGTTTGTACGTCAGGATCGTGACCGTGCGCCCCCATGCCTCCTGGCTGATGGAGCGGTTGAGACCGGCCTTCTGCCTGACGTTCTTGCCTGGTTCTTCGACGGTGCCCTTCGCAGACTTGACCATGTTCGTGATGGCGAGTGCTTCGACCACGACCGTGCCGTATGTGCGGGCGAGGTAGGTGGTGGTCCGGTGCTGCCAGTCAAGGGCGCGGCGCGTGGCTTTTGCGCGGAGCTGCCTGATCTGGTCGTAGGTGTGCTGCAAGCGGCGGGAGGTCTTCTCGCCCCGTTTGCGGAAGCTCTTGCGGTGCGCTGCTTGGCGTTCCAGGCGCAGCAGCCTGGCTTTCTCCTTCGAGGTGAGCCACTTGTCCCGGTCGGCGGTGCCGTCCGGGTGGCGGGCGGGGCGGCCGTGGTCCTGGTGGTCGCCGCTGGACAGGGCGAGTGGCAGGGTGACGCCGACATCGATGCCGACCTCTGGTCCCTGGTGAGACTCCGGGGCGGGTTCGAGGGTCTGAGCACGGAAGGCGATGTGCCAGCCGAGTGCGTCCTTCACCAAGCGGGCGCCGGTGATCCGGTTTTCGGAATCGGCATGCTTGCCGACGGGGAGGTTCTTGGTCCAGCGGAACCGGACCCGGCCGATCTTGGGCAGGTTGACCATGCCCCATCGGCGGTGCACGCGGACGATGTTCAGGTCGCGGCCCTGCGGGACGTCCACGGACATCACGGACCGGATACGGGACTTGAAGTTCGGCGCCTCGGCGCGGCCGTCCCAGCAGTTCCGCCACGCCTGGACGTACGTCTTCAGCACCGCTTGCGCAGCCTGCGCGGGCAGGACGGCGAGGAATTCAAGGTCCTTGCGGGCCTGCCGGATCGCGGCATCGGCATTCGCAAGCGTGCGCTTGTCCTTCGGCATCATCTGCCACCAGGCGTGCAGCAGATTCCACATCGTGCGGGCCGCGTGCGCCTGCTCATCTGCCTTCGACACCCCGGCAGGCAACAGTGCAAGCCGGGCACGATGCCCGAATTGCCGCTTCACCAAGGTGTTTTCACTCATGGTGATCACCATACTACTGTTGGTCTATGTCGCCTCGATGGACCCCAAATCCCGACGCTCGCACCGGCCATCTCGGGTCAACAGCCTCAAGGGCGTCTCCGCCCGGCTGCTGCGCAAGGAGTACGACACACACGTCCGCCGCCACCTGTGGGGCGGCCACTTCTGGTCCGGCTCCTACTTCGCAGGCTCATGCAGAGGAGCGCCGCTCACGGTCGTGAAGCAGTACATCGAGCGGCAGCAGCGCCCCGTGAGCTGAGGTCAACAGCACGGACCCATGCCCACGCCCGAGGTCAGAACACTCTTGAGATGCGCTTCACCACCGCCCCGAAGGACTCTGCTGAGGAAAGCGTGTTTCGAGCAGGGTCTGTGTCGTTGGTCCTCCGTGGTTGTTGGGGTCGTGGGTGGGAGGGCCGAGAAGGATGTCACTGGAGCCGCGGGCTGATCAGGGAGTGCCGGAGCTGACGGCCAGGGTGGTTCGGACGGCCTTCCCGAAGGGGACGCTCGCGGTGCGGATCCGGGAGGCGTTGGGCTCACTGTTTGAGGACGAGGCATTCGCAGGGGCGTTCCCTCTCCGGAGGCGTCCTGCCGTCTCGCCGGGGCCTTTGACGCTGGTGTCGGTGTTGCAGTACGCGGAGGGGCTGACCGACCGGCAGGCCGCCGACCAGGTGCGGGCCCGGATGGACTGGAAGTTTCTGCTCGGCCTAGAGCTGGATGATCCCGGGTTCGATCCCTCTGTTCTGAGCTTGTTCCGCTCTCGCCTGGTCAAGCACGGGCTGGAGCAGAAGACGCTGGAGTTGGTGCTGGAGCGCCTGCGCGCGCTGGGTCTGCTGAAGGCCGGCGGTCTGCAGCGGACCGATTCCACGCATGTCCTGGCAGCGGTGCGGACACTGAACCGGATGGAGTTCGTCGGCGAGACGCTGCGGGCCACGCTGGAGGCGCTGGCGGTCGCGGCCTCGGGGTGGCTGTCTGGCCTGGTCCCCGCCGAGTGGGCCGAGCGCTACGGGCCGCGCGTGGACGACTACCGCTTCCCCAAGGGCGAAGAGGTCCGTGAGCAGTGGTCCCAGCAGGTCGGCCGGGACGGGTTCTTCCTGCTGGAAGCGGTCTACGCCCCCTCGGCCCCCGCCTGGCTGCATGAGATCGACGCAGTGCAGGTGCTGCGGCACTCCTGGGTCCAGCAGTATCACCGCGACGAGAGGGGGTTGCGTTGGCGGGAGGGCAAGGACCTCCCGCCGGTTCATCACCGCTTGTGCTCGCCCTACGACACCGACGCCCGCTACGGGATCAAGCGCGGCTCCGGGTGGACCGGCTACAAGACGCACCTCACGGAAACCTGCGAACCGGACGCACCACACCTGATCACCCAGGTGTCCACCACCGACGCGGTAGTGGCCGACACCGAGATGACCGAACCGGTCCACCAGACGCTCGCCGAGCGGGAGTTGCTACCGGACGTGCACGTCGTGGATGCCGGTTACACCACCGCCGCCCTGTTCGTGACCGCGACCGAGCGGGGCATGGAACTGCTGGGACCAGCTCCGCACGACAGCAGTCGCCAGTCCCGGCAGGACCAGGGCTTCTCCCGCGCCGACTTCACCATCGACTGGGATACCGAGAGCGCCGTCTGCCCGGGCGGGCACCTCAGTTTCGAGTGGTGGGAGCAGAAACACCACCGCAACGGCACCCCGGTGCTCAAAGTGTTCTTCTCCGCCGAGCACTGCCGCCCCGGCCCGAAACAGGCGCAGTGCACCAAGCCCCCGTCCGGCCGCCGGGGCAGGGGCATCACCTTTCTCCCGGGCGAGCGCCACGAGGCCCTCGAAGCCGTCCGCCAGGCCCAGGACACCGACGAGTGGAAGGCCCGCTATGCGATCCGGGCCGACGTCGAGGGCACGATCTCCCAGGCTGTCCGCGTCACCGGCCTGCGCCGCACCCGCTACCGCAACCTGGCCACGACCCGTCTCGGCCACGTCTTCGCCGCCACCGCACTCAACATCATCCGCATCGACCGATGGCTGACCGGCACCCGCACCTCCCGCTTCGAAGCCCTCATACTCGCCACCTGACAACCCAATTCGCGACATCCTCAGCAGAGTCCCGAAGGGCGGAGCACTGCGCAAGATCAGAGGTAGAACCGGACGGCGTCCTTGGACAGACCTGCCCGCGCGGCCAGTTCCCCGATGCGCATGACTCCCCTGCCGATCGCCGGACTTGACCTTGGAGCGTACTCCGCTGTCTAGCGTGAACGGGCCGGAACCGACCTCGCCTCAGGAGCCCGCCATGCCCCTGTCCCTGCCCACGCTTTCGCCTCCGTCCACCCCTTCTCGCCCTTCTCGCCCCGGCTACCTGCGCCTCGTGCGTGCCAGCGGCTGGTACGACCTCGTCGTCACCGCCGGCTTCGCGACGCCGTGGACGTACGCCCTGGTGCATCGCCTGCTGTCGGCGGCCGGTGACGCGGCCGGGCTGGGTGGCATGCCCGCGCTCACCCCGATCGAGACCCTCTACGCCACCCTCATGGGCTCGGTCGTGGTCGTCTGGTCCCTCCTGCGTGTCGTACGGCCGCTGCCGCTGCACGGTCTCCTCGACGGCGTCGCCCGCGCCCTGTTCGCCCTGTGGCAGGCGTACGCGCTCGCGCACGGCGGGCCGGGGGTGCTGTGGCCGTTCCTCCTCGTGGAGGTGGCGTTCGGCGTGGCCCAGCTCGCCCCGTGGCTCGGGGCCGTCAGGACGACCGGGATCACAGGGACCGCAGGGGGCGCCGGGAGCGCCGGGAGCGCCGGGAGCGCCGGGAGCGCCGGGAGCGCCGGGACAGTAGGCCGTGAAAGGGGCCTGCACTCCTGAAAAGGGTCCAGCACTCCTGAATTGGCGTTGGCCCGTGTCCCGTCGCGGCTCTAGCGTCGGCGCCATGCGCATCCGAATCGTCGACGCCTTCACCGACCGCCCCTTCGCCGGCAACCCGGCCGGCGTCCTGATCCTTGACGCCGGCTTCCCGGACGACGACTGGCTCCAGAACGTCGCCATGGAGGTCAACCACGCCGAGACCGCGTTCGCGCACCGGCTGCCGGAGGGCGGCGATGCGGACTGGGCCCTGCGCTGGTTCACGCCCGCCGCCGAGGTGGCGATGTGCGGACACGCCACGCTCGCCACGGCGCACGTCCTGCACGCCACCGGCGCCCACGAGGGACCGGTGCGGTTCGCGACCCGCAGCGGCGTCCTCGTCGCCACGCCCGGCGCGGACGGCTCGATCACCCTGGACTTCCCGACCGCCCCGCTCACCCCCGTCGAGGTCCCCGCGGGGGTCGCCGGCGCGCTGGGCGCCGAGCCCGTGGTCGCGTACGACACCGGCTCCCAGGTCGGCGACCTGCTGGTGGAGCTGGCGGACGAGAAGACCGTGCGAAGCCTCGCTCCGGACCACAAGGCCCTGGCCGCCTACTCCACGCGCGGCATCATCGCCACCGCCCGCGCCGAGGACCCCGCACGGGGCTACGACTTCGTCTCCCGCTGCTTCTTCCCGAACGTCGGCATCGACGAGGACCCGGTCACCGGCAGCGCCCACACCGCGCTGGCCCCGTTCTGGTCGGCCCGTCTCGGCCGCGACGACCTGACCGGACTCCAGGCCTCCCGTCGCACCGGCCTGGTCCGCACGGGGCTGCGCGGCCAGCGCACTCTGCTCGTCGGCCGCGCGGTGACGGTCATCGAGGGCGACCTGCTCGCCTGAGAGGGCGGACCGGTCCTCAGGCCGTGGGCAGCCAGCCCACCTTGCCCGCGAGCAGGGCGTAGCCGACGAACGCGCCGATGTCGAGCAGGGAGTGCGCGACGACCAGCGGGCCGACCCGGCCCCAGCGGCGGTACAGCCAGACGAACACCACGCCCATGACCATGTTGCCGATGAAGCCGCCGATGCCCTGGTAGAGGTGGTACGAGCCGCGCAGGACCGCGCTTGCCACCAGCGCGGTCCCCGGGGTCCACCCCAACTGCCCCAGTCTGCGCAGCAGATAGCCGACGACGATGACCTCTTCGAGGATCGCGTTCTGCAGCGCGGAGAGGATCAGGACCGGGAACTTCCACCACACGTCGGGCAGTGCCTCGGGCACCACGGTGAGGTTGAAGCCGAGGCCGCGGGCGGCGAGGTAGAAGGCGATGCCGGCGCTGCCGATGACGGCCGCGATGCCCGCGCCCCGGGCCAGGTCGGGCCAGGGGCGGGTGCGGTCGAAGCCGAGCGTGCGCAGACTCTCGCCCTCGCGCAGCAGCAGGTGGGCGACGAGGGCGACGGGGACCAGTGCGGTGGCGATGCCGAAGAGCTGCCAGGTCAGGTCGAGCCAGGGGCGGCCCGGCGCGGCCGAGGCGTTCAGCGTGGCCGCCTGGTCCTTGAGGCCGCCCGGCTTGGTGACCGAGCCGATGAAGCTGATCAGCGCGGACACTCCGCTCGCCCCGAGCGAGAGCGCCAGCACGAGCAACGTCTCGTCCCGCAGCCATCGCCGCGGAATCCTCTCCCGCGTCATGGACGGAATGGACTCGGCCACCGGGTCAGCCTCCACCTGCACTCCAACCGTCAGGCGGCTCACCGGCCCCCTGCCTCACCTACCTCCCGCAAGCATCGCAGAACCCTCCCGGAGCCCCGCCCACCGGACCGCCGAGGAACCCCACGCCACCCCGATCACCCACCCCGCCCCTGTCCCGCACATCGCCCCGATCACCCACCCCGCCCCTGTCCCGCACATCGCCCCGCCGCCCCGCCGCAACGACACACAGGCCCGACCACCCGCAGCCCGGCAGTCCGGCAGTCGCCAGCCCGGCAGTCCGGCAGTCCGGCAGTCCCGCAGCCCGGCAACCCGGCAACCCGGCAACCCGGCAACCCCATGCAACTCCCTCCCCCCACGGTCCGGACCTGCGGCCACCGCGGCACTCCACCCCACTGCGGCTCCGCACCCTCGCCGCTCAGCTCCTCGCCGCTCAGCTCCTCGCCGCTCAGCCCCACGCCGCTCAGCCCCACCGCGCTCGGACCCCCGGCGCTCGGCCGCCCGGTCCCCCGGTCCCCTCCACCCCCTAGGCCCTCACCCCAGCGGCACCGTCTCCGGCGGTCCCACCGGCCAGGTGTGCACCGGCTCCCCGGCATGCATCAGCTCGGCGTAGCGTCGTGTCGTCGCGGCCAGGGCGGTGTCGCGGCTCATTCCCTGCTCCAGGGCGCGGTGGAAGGTCGCCGCCTGCCAGGACGCCCCGTTGACCCGCCGGCGGCACCGCTCCTCTATGACGCCCAGGTAGAGATCGCGGTCGGCGGCCTCGACCCCCCACGCGTCCAGCCCGGCGGAGGCCAGCGGCAGCAGCTCGTCGCGGACCAGGGTGACCGCGTCGACCTCACCCGTACCGCCGTACCGCCCGCGCCTTGGCCAGACGAACCGTGCGTCGATGCCGTGGCGGCAGGCCGCGTCGAAGTTGGCCTCGGCCGCCTGGAAGGACAGCCGGCTCCACACTGGACGCGCTTCCTCCGCCAGGGCACGCACCAGGCCGTAGTAGAAGGCCGCGTTGGCGATGACGTCGGTGACGGTGGGCCCGGCGGGCAGCACCCTGTTCTCGACGCGCAGGTGCGGGACGCCGTCCGCGATGTCGTAGACGGGCCGGTTCCACCGGTACACCGTGCCGTTGTGCAGGACGAGTTCGGCGAGCCGGGGCACGCCGCCCGCGTCGAGCACCTCCAGCGGCTCCTCCTCGTCGCAGATCGGCAGCAGCGCGGGGAAGAAGCGCAGATTCTCCTCGAAGAGGTCGTGCACGGACGTGATCCAGCGCTCGCCGAACCAGGTGCGCGGCCGGACGCCCTGCGCCTGGAGTTCGGGCGGGCGGGTGTCGGTGGCCTGCAGGAACAGCGGCGGCCGGGACTCGCGCCACAGTTCCCGCCCGAACAGGAAGGGCGAGTTGGCGCCGAGGGCGATCTGCGCGGCGGACGCCACCTGCGCCGCGTTCCACACGTCGGCGAAGCGGCCGGGCGTGACCTGGAGGTGCAGCTGCACGGACGTGCACGCGGCCTCGGGGACGATCGACTTCGAGGTGCAGAGCAGATGCTCGACGCCCTCGATGTCGAGCCGGAAGTCCTCTCCCCGGGCGGCCACGATCTGGTCGTTGAGCAGGGTGTAGCGGTCCACCTCGGAGAGGTTCGCGGAGACCAGGTCGTCACGGTCGAGCGTGGGCAGAATGCCGATCATCACGATCCCGGCGTCCACCTCGCCGGCCTTCCGGTGGGCGTACGCGAGAGATGTGCGCAGTTCCTCGGCGAGCTGGTCGAATACCCTTCCTCCCAGCCGGTGTGGGGCTATGTTTACTTCCAGGTTGAACATGGCGAGTTCTGTCTGGAAATCACGGCTCGCGATGCGTTCCAACACCTGTCCGTTCAGCATTCTCGCCGAACCGTCGGCGCCCGCGAGATTCAATTCGATCTCGAGCCCCATGAGGTTCTTGGGGCGGTCGAACCGCCTCTCGCCCAGCAGTCTCTCCAGTCCCGCCAAGCACTCTCGGAGCTTTTCGCGGTAGCGCTGGCGATCGGACAGGTCGAACTGCCCCGCCACGACCTTCTCCCCCATCGAAGTGTCCCTCCTCGGATGGACGGGCCGAGGAATCGGCCGCCGGGTCCCGGGTCAGGTGGGATGATGCCCAGCGGAAGCGATCGATAACGCCCCGCGCGGTGCCGCTGGCCGCTACTCTGCCGGAATGTGTCCGGGGGCACATTCACGGGGCATGCGTCACCACGCGTCCCCGGGTTCCCAGAGCATCTCGTGAAAAACGCCGACTACATTCAGCCGACCGCGATGACGACGTTTTACGAGGTCAGCCCGCATACCCCGACCGAAAATCGGGAGGATTCCCGTGAATCGGCGGCGGAATAACCCCTTGCGCAGGCCACTGGAATCCAGTAGATGAAACATCGTCTGAACACGTGTCGTATAAACTCCGCGAACAAGGCTTACGGTTGGCGCTCCGGTGTCGGTTCCTGCTGCCGAGTCCCTGTCGTGATCCTGCCGTCAAAGTGACGGACGGCAGACCTCGGCCGCATCCACGCACACCACCCGGGCCCACCACTCAGGCCACCTGTGAGCAGACAGCGTCGTCCGCCCCACCCTCCTCGCGCCGCCGCGCCTGTCGAACGAGAGGCGACCCACCATGCCGCTGCACGTGCCCTCTGCCCCCGCGCCCGCACTGCGCTCCGTCCTCACGGCCCTCGGTTCCCCCACCGCGGTCCGTGAGGCCCGAACCCCGTCCCTGCGCGCCGCACAGGGACCCGCGTCGCCCGAACTCCCGCTTCCGGTACATGTGCTGGACCGGATCACGGCGCAGGGCCTGTCCGCCACCCGGCTGGCCGGCTGGCGCTTCCTCATCCGTTGCGGGGACCGCGCGGTGGCCGCGGCGGACACCATGCTCACACCCGACGGCTGGGCCTTCTCGCACTTCTTCGAGGGCCCCTACATCACCTCCACCGAGCGCGCGCTGCAGCAGGCGGAAGCGGTGCAACAGGCTTACCAGCCACGTCTGCTGTCGGTGCCCGGCCTCTACATGCTCACGCTGTGGCTGCACGGGGACGCCACCGCCGATCCCGCCGAGGGGCATCCCGCCGCGACCGACCTGCTGATCCCGCTGGCTCCGGCACCGCCCGGCATCTCCGCGCACCGGCCGCGCCGGGTCTCGGAGTTGCTGCCCGTACTGACCCATCGGGCGACCCCCGTCCCGCTGCTCGGCTCACCGGCCTGAACAACATGCGCGTACCCCGCTTCCGACCTGCGAAGCGGGGTACGCGCGTTTTTCCCGCACGCTCGTACGAGCAATTACCCGCTCCTACGAGTCAGAAATGCGATCTCCGCCGAGCGGACTAGCCCTATCCGGCCACCGCGAACCACCCAAAGGGACAGTGCAGTTGGAATGAACCGTCCACGCGGGTGATGCGTCCTCAACTGGTGAGAAGCGGTGCTGCGAAATCCCTGCGGAACGACGACCAGAGGGCAACACTGGGTTCCGACCGACTTATCACCACGGGGGACGGCCATGACCACGACAGAGCGAGAGATCCCACCCATGTGCCAGCACCAGCCGCCGTGTCCGCCAGCCGAGTCCGCCGACCGGGAGTCCGCCCGCCTCTTGGCGCACCACCCGGAGCAGGGATGGAGTCTGCTGTGCAACGGCGTCCTGCTCTTCGAGGACACCGGCGAGCTCCTGCCCGACGGCCGTGTCATCGCGCCGCACCGCCCGCTCGGTGCGGACCACGTGATGACCGCGGCCTGAGCACGACCCCGGGCGGCCCGTCGCGCCGCCCGGTGACCTGAGGGGCCGGCCGCACACACGGTGCGCACCGGCCCCGACGCGTGTCCGGCGCCGGCTACCGCCCGTAGCCGCACGATCATCCGTGTGTGTGCCACCGCGCGGCCCGCCCGCTCTCCGTCCGGATCTGTCAGGTCCGCGGCATCCGGCCGAGCGGTGCCGCGGACCTGACAGAAATCGTCCCGTCGGCTGGTCGAATCGCCCGCACGGGAGTGGGATGGGAGAAAGCCCCTCAAGCAGGCTCGCCCGCGGGAGTCGCCCGCGGGCACCCGTGAGGAACGGTGGTGTCATGTCCGGTCGCGACGCCTCCGCGACCGCCCGGGTGGTGGTCGGCGTGAGCGGCTCCCTGGGCAGCGTCACGGCCCTGCGCCGGGCCGCCGCGCTGGCCCGGCGTCTCGGAGCCGAACTCTGGCCGGTGCTGGCGTGGGAGCCGCCCGGCGGTGATCCGGCGGCGCGCCGCTGCGCCGGCTCCGCCCTGCTGGTCGAGGAGTGGCAACGGCTCGCCAAGCAGCGGCTGGCCGCGGTGCTCGACGAGATCTTCGGCGAGGACGGCCCAGGGGTTCCCATGCACGCCCTCGTCGCCCGCGGCGCGACGGGCAGGGCGCTGGTGGCGATCGCGAACCAGGACAGCGACCTGCTCGTCGTCGGCGCCGGCCGGCGCGGCCTGCACCGCGCCTTCTCGGGCCGGGTGTCCCGGCACTGCCTCGCCCACGCCGCCTGCCCCGTCCTCGCGGTACCGCCGTCGCCGCTGGAGTCCGACCTGGTGGCCGTCCACCGGCGCAACACCTGGCACCTGCGCATGGACACCCGCGACCTTTGAAGCAAGGTCCGGTGCCGGGAGCCGAGGCAGGGCCGGTGCCACGACTCACCGCACCCGGCTCACCGCACCCGGCGCTGCGAGCGCGTAAAGACCCGCCGGCACCTCGTCAGAGAACCGTCAAGGAGCGATACGACCGCGCGCCGTGCCTCCCGCCTCTCCCTACCGTCGGTCCCATGGAGCATCGCGACGACACACGCGCCCGCACGCCGGCCGTACGCCCGCACGGCTCCGGCCCCGTCGTGTGCGACCGGCACTTCGCCGCGGGCCTGCGCACCGCGGTCGGTTGCGCGGCCGGGCTGCTCGGCATGCTCCTGTGCGTCGACCGGGCGGCCGGCAGCCTGTCCTGGTGGCGCTGCGCCCTGTGGCTGGCGCTCGCGCTGGCCCTCTTCCTCGTACTGTTCCCCGCACGCGTCTGCGCCGGAGAGGGCTGGATGGCCTCGCGGCGCCTGCTGCGCAGCCACCGGGTCCGTACCGACCTGCTGGTCGCGGTCCTCCCACTGGGCGGAGTCTCGCAGCGGCTGATCCTGCGCGACTGTCTCGGTGCCCGGGTCGAGATCGACCCCGAGGTGCTCATCGGCAACCCCGAACTCTGGTACCGCCTCGCCGAGGGCTCCCGCCGCTCGGAGGCGGCCGACACCCTGCTCGCCGGCAACACCGCCCTGCGCCACCTCGCCGCGCGCATCGACCGCGAGACGGCCCTGGCGGTCTTCAGGACTTCGGGCATGCGCTAGATGTACTCGGCCACCACGTCGGTGACACGCAGCCGTCGGTAGTTGATCAAGAGCGGACCTCCGGGCGTGGCCGGCCTTTCAGCAGTTGCCCCTCGCCCCGTGCCGGGCCTGCCCGCATCATGCTCGAGCGCCACCCGTACCGGGCCGCCGCACTGATGACCTACGCCCCACCCGTGCCCACCACCGGCATCCGAAGGAACCCTTCTGCGGCTGCGGATCCACGCCGCCCGAGGCAGCATGGGGAGGGTGTCGTACGAGATGACGCTCGGTGTCCGCGCGGGGATGCGCGGGCGCCGCTCCCCTTACTGCCCGCCGCTCCCCGCCGGGCTCCGGGCCTTCGATTCTTGACGTGCCACCTCCTTCCGTCGGGCCATTCTTAACGCAAGATTGATGCCCACCGCCCCCGGATCCGAGGGCCCAGGCGTCACTCTCCGCTTACGCTGTTGCCGCCGTCCGTGTGATGGCCCGCAACCAGCTGAGCCGCACACCAGGAGCACGCCGATGGCCACGACCGAACACCCGCCCAGTACCGAGCACCCCCCCAGTCGTCTGCGCACGTGGATGCTGGAGGGGCTCTCCGACATGGGCAAGGCCGGCGGCCAGGTGGGACCCCACACCGAACCGACGCCGGGGCACCACCCCCAGCGCTGGTGGCGGGTGATGTGTCTGACGGGTGTCGACTACTTCTCGACCCTCGGTTACCAGCCGGGCATCGCCGCCCTGGCGGCCGGTCTGCTGTCGCCGATCGCGACGATCGTGCTCGTGATAGTCACCCTGGCCGGAGCCCTTCCGGTCTACCGCCGCGTGGCCGAGGAGAGCCCGCACGGCGAGGGTTCCATCGCCATGCTGGAGCGGCTGCTGTCCTTCTGGCAGGGCAAGCTGTTCGTCCTGACCCTGCTGGGATTCGCGGCCACCGACTTCCTCATCACCATCACCCTGTCGGCCGCCGACGCCTCCACCCACCTGGTGGAGAACCCGCATCTGACCAGCACCCTGCACGGCCACCAGATGGTGATCACGCTGTTCCTGGTGGCGCTGCTCGGCGCGGTGTTCCTCAAGGGCTTCCTGGAGGCCATCGGCGTCGCCACCGCCCTGGTCGGCACCTACCTCGCGCTCAACGTCGTCGTCGTGATCGTCGGCCTGTACCACGTCGTCACCGCCGGGCACGTGATCACCGACTGGTCCAGCGCCCTGACCACGCAACACGGCAACGTGTTCGTCATGATCGGCGTGGCTCTGGTCGTGTTCCCGAAGCTCGCACTCGGTCTGTCCGGCTTCGAGACCGGTGTCGCCGTCATGCCGCACGTCAAGGGCGACGACAGCGACACCGAGGAGCGCCCGACCGGCCGGATCCGGGACACCAAGAAGCTGCTGACCACGGCCGCCCTGATCATGAGCGCCTTTCTGATCACCACCAGCTTCATCACCACGCTGCTGATCCCGGCGGACGAGTTCAAGACCGGCGGCCAGGCGAACGGCCGCGCGCTCGCCTTCCTCGCGCACGAGTACCTCGGCAACGCCTTCGGCACGGTCTACGACGTCTCGACCATCGCCATCCTCTGGTTCGCCGGCGCCTCCGCCATGGCGGGTCTGCTCAACCTGATGCCGCGCTACCTCCCGCGCTACGGCATGGCCCCGCACTGGGCGCGTGCCGTCCGCCCCATGGTCATCGTCTTCACCCTGGTCGCCTTCCTGGTCACCTGGATCTTCGACGCCAACGTCGACGCGCAGGGCGGCGCCTACGCCACGGGTGTGCTGGTGCTGATCAGCTCCGCGGCGATCGCGGTGACCATCGCCGCTCACAAGGCGAACCAGCGCGGCTTGACCATCACGTTCGGGATCATCGCCGTGGTGTTCCTGTACACGACCGTCGTGAACGTGATCGAGCGCCCCGACGGTGTGAAGATCGGTGCCTGCTTCATCGTCGGCATCATCATGGTCTCGCTGCTGTCCCGGCTGGCCCGTGCCTTCGAGCTGCGCGTGACCAGCGTGTCCATGGATCCGATGGCGGAACGATTCGTCCGGGACATGGCCAGCCGCAAGATCCGGTTCATCGCGAACGAACCCGACCGGCGTGACAAGGCCGAGTACCGCGACAAGATCGAGCAGATCCGCGCCGACAACGAGATGCCCGAGCAGGAGGACTTCGTCTTCGTCGAGGTCACGGTGACCGACCCCTCCGAGTTCGAGGCCGGTCTGACCGTGCGCGGTGAGGTCCTGCACAACCGCTACCGCGTCCTGACCCTGGAGTCCGCCTCCATCCCCAACGCCCTGGCGGCGCTCCTCCTGCACGTGCGGGACATGACCAACTGCACCCCGCATATCTACTTCGAGTGGACCGAGGGCAACCCGTTCGCCAACTTCCTGCGCTTCTTCCTCTTCGGGCAGGGCGAGGTCGCCCCGGTCACCCGCGAGGTGCTGCGCGAGGCGGAACCGGACCGCTCCCGCCGTCCCCGCGTCCACACCGGCTGAGCACCACCGGCTCCGTCGGCGTGCGGGCCGCCTCGCCCGCACGCCGACGCCATGGCGCGCCGTACCCGACGCGCCCCCGTGTCCATGGTTCGGGGCCGCGCGATCTATCGTGACGGGCATGCAGTCCTACACCATCGGCCAGGCCGCGCGGTTGCTCGGCGTGAGCCCGGACACGGCCCGGCGCTGGGCCGACGCCGGCCGGGTGGCCACGCACCGCGACGAGTCCGGGCGGCGTCTGATCGCCGGCACGGACCTGGCCGCCTTCTCGGTCGAACTGGCCCAGACCGGCAGCGGTGAGGAGGACGCCTCCTACACCTCCGTCCGCAACGCCTTCCCCGGCATCGTCACCGCCATCAAGCTCGGCGACGTCGCCGCCCAGGTGGAGATCCAGGCCGGCCCGCACCGGCTGGTCTCGCTGCTGACCCGGGAGGCCGTCGAGGAACTGGGCCTGGAGGTCGGCATGGAGGCCACCGCGCGCGTGAAGTCCACGAACGTGCACATCGACCGCGTCTGAGTCCGTACCGGCGGACCCGGCGACGCACCGGGTCCGGCGCCGTCGCGCCACCCTCACCGGCACAGCAGCGCCGCCCCGCAGGTCGAGGCGGTCGCGCGGCCGCGACAGGTCCCGGCCGGTGACGTGCTCGATGCGCTGTCGCCGCCGCGCATCTCGGCGTCCCGCGCTCCGACTGCCGGCTCGCGGAGGAGGCCGTGCTGCACCCGGGAGGAAGGCTGCTGCTGAAGGAGCTGTACGCCGCCTCCCGGGCGGTCGGCCTGGACCTCGCCGCCGACGGGCACTTCGGCGGCACCCCGCGCTCGGTCGCCTTCAACGCGCACTGGTTCCGCAGTGCAGGGGGCAGGTCGAGGGCGGAGTCGCGCAGGCGCTCGGCGCCACCCTCTTCGAAGAGGTACGGCTCGACGAGCGGGGCGCGGTCGACACGGCCGCCTTCCGCCGCGACCGGCTGCCCCAGTACGCCGATGTACCGCGCACCGAGGTGCACTTCATAAAGACCGCCGACGCGATCGGGCCGCTGGGCGCCAACTCGATGAGCGAGAGCCCCTTCAACCCGGTGGCCCCGGCCCTCGCCGACGCGCTGCGGGACGCGACGGGGCCGCGGTTCACGGAGCTGCCGCTGACGCGCGGCCGGGTGTGGCCGGCGCTGGAGCGCAGAAACGGTAGCCCCCGTCCACCCGGATCGCGGTGATCCCGCTGATGTGCCGGGCGCCGCAGCGGTCCTGCGGGAGCACCAGTTGAGGGCCGGTCGCGTCCAGCGGGGTGCCGTCGATCGTGACGGCGAGCAGCACGGGGGCGTCGGCGAAGTCGGGGTCGATCTCGGCCCAGGACAGCACGGCGTGGTGGCCGTCGGTGCCGGTGACGGCGATGAGGAAGCGCAGCCGGTCCTTGCGCCGGGCCGGGTCGAAGCCGGGGCCCGCGCCGGCCAGCACGTCGTACAGGCGCGGGCCGGTGAACCGGTGGTGCCGCATGCCGCTGGTGGCGCACTCGAAGCTGACGTCGGCCCCGTGCTGCGGCCAGCGGAGCAGGTCCGGCACGGTCAGCCGGGCGGGCCGGGCCAGATCGCCGGCCAGCGCGATGTGGGCGAGCGTCACCTGCGACCACCTCCGGCTGGAGCCTACCCGCACAGCATCTTCGTACAAACGCATATGCCAGCCCAAACCGAGAACAGCCCAGCTCATGCGATGTTACAGGTGTCTTATGTCTTGCAAATGCGGCAGTATTGTCGCCGCGGGCCGGATTCCGGCCCTGGAAGGGCGCGACAGCTGTTCCACAGATTCCGAGGAGTAGACACGTGATGACCCGTTCCATGCGCCGGACCCGGATACTGCGGCTGGCCGGCGTGGGAGCCGCCGCGGTGCTGGCCCTGAGCGCCTGCTCGTCCTCCGACGACTCCTCGAACACCAAGTCCGGCACGTCCGACTCGCCTTCCGCCGGCGCCGCCAAGCTGTCGGGCACGGTCACCGTGTTCGCCGCCGCCTCGCTCAAGGAGAGCTTCACGACCCTGGGCAAGGAGTTCGAGCGGCAGCACCCCGGCACGAAGGTCAGCTTCAACTTCGGCGGCAGCGACACCCTCGCCGCGAACATCACCGGAGGCGCCCCGGCGGACGTCTTCGCCGCGGCCAGCCCCAAGACGATGAAGATCGTGACGGCCAAGAGCGACGCCCTCGGCACCCCGGCCACGTTCGTCCGCAACCAGTTGGAGATCGCGACCCTCCCGGGCAACCCCGACAAGGTCTCCTCCCTGAAGGACCTCACCAAGTCCGGCCTCAAGGTTGTCCTGTGCGACAAGACAGTGCCCTGCGGCGCCGCCGCGCAGAAGGCGCTGGACGCCGGCAAGGTCAAGCTCACCCCGGTCTCCTACGAGCAGGACGTCAAGAGCGCCCTGACCAAGGTCGAGCTGAAGGAGGCCGACGCCGCGGTGGTCTACAAGACCGATGTGAAGGCCGCGGGTGGCAAGGTGGAGGGCGTGGAGTTCCCCGAGTCGACCCAGGCGATCAACGACTACCCGATCGCCCTGCTGAAGAACGCGCCCAACGCCCAGGCGGCCAAGGCCTTCATCGCTCTCGTGCAGTCCGCCGAGGGCCAGAAGGTGCTGACCGAGGCCGGCTTCCTCAAGCCGTGACCTCGCTCGACAAGCCCGGCGCCGCGGCCGGCCCCCGCACGGGTGGGCCGCGGCGCCGCCGTGTCCGCAGGAGCCGGCGCGGGGTGCCGCTGCCACTGCTCGTGCCGGGCGTGGTGGCCCTCGCCTTCCTGCTGCTCCCCCTGCTGGCCCTGCTGCTGCGCGCCCCCTGGCGCAGCCTCCCGGACCAGCTGACCAGCACCGAGGTGTGGCAGGCGCTCCAGCTGTCCCTGGTCAGCGCCACCGCGGCCACCGCGGTCAGCCTCGTCCTCGGGGTGCCGCTGGCCTGGCTGCTGGCCCGCACGGAGTTCCCCGGGCGCGGTCTCGTCCGTGCCCTGGTGACCCTGCCGCTGGTGCTGCCGCCGGTGGTCGGCGGTGTCGCGCTGCTGCTCGCCCTCGGTCGCAACGGGGTCGTCGGCCAGTGGCTGGACGCCTGGTTCGGGATCACCCTGCCGTTCACCACCACCGGGGTCGTGATCGCCGAGGCGTTCGTCGCGATGCCCTTCCTGGTCATCAGCGTCGAGGGCACCCTGCGGGCCGCCGACCCCCGCTTCGAGGAGGCGGCCACCACACTCGGCGCCTCCCGCTTCACCGCGTTCCGCCGGGTCACCCTGCCGCTCGTCGCCCCCGGCATCGCCGCGGGGGCCGTCCTGGCCTGGGCCCGCGCGCTCGGCGAGTTCGGCGCGACGATCACCTTCGCCGGCAACTTCCCCGGCCGTACCCAGACGATGCCCCTCGCGGTCTACCTCGCCCTGCAGAACGACCCCGAGGCCGCCATCGCGCTCAGCCTGATCCTTCTGGCCGTGTCGATCGCGGTGCTGGCGGGCTTGCGAGACCGTTGGATGACCACCTCATGACGAACTCCCGCCCCCCCGCCGCCGACGGCACCGAGTCGCTCCACGGGCGGCCCTCAGGCTCCGACGGCGCCGAACTCCCACAAGGGCCACCCGCACGGGGCGACGAAACCCGCACCGGTGCCGCGGGCGGGAAGCCCGAGCCTGCCGAGGGCCGGCCGTCCGCGGACGGCCTGGACGCGCACCTCGTCGTCGACCGCGCCGCCTTCCGCCTGGACATAGCCCTCACCGCCGCCCCCGGGGACGTCGTCGCGCTGCTGGGCCCCAACGGCGCCGGCAAGACCACCGCCCTGCGCGCCCTCGCCGGTCTCACACCGCTCAGCGACGGCCATCTCCACCTCGACGGCACCTCGCTGGAGCGCACCCCGCCGGAGTCCCGCCCGGTCGGCGTGGTCTTCCAGGACTACCTGCTCTTCCCGCACCTGTCCGCGCTGGACAACGTGGCCTTCGGACCGCGCTGCCAGGGCCTCGGCAAGACCGAGGCACGGGCCCAGGCAGCAACCTGGCTGGACCGGATGGGGCTCGCCGACCACGCCGGCGCCAAGCCCCGCCGCCTCTCCGGCGGCCAGGCCCAGCGCGTCGCGCTCGCCCGGGCGCTGGCCACCCGGCCCCGGCTGCTGCTCCTGGACGAGCCGCTCGCGGCCCTGGACGCCCGTACCCGCCTGGAGGTCCGCGCCCAACTGCGCCGCCACCTCGCCGAGTTCGAGGCGGTCGCCGTGCTGGTCACGCACGATCCGCTGGACGCCATGGTGCTCGCCGACCGGCTGGTGGTCGTCGAGCACGGCCGGATCGTGCAGGAGGGCTCCCCCTCGGACATCGCCCGCCGTCCGCGCACGGACTACATCGCCCAGCTCGTCGGCCTCAACCTCTACCGGGGACAGGCCGCGGGGCACACCGTGCGGCTCGACGCGGGGCCCTCGATCACGACCACGGAAGACCTGTCCGGACCAGTCTTCGTGGCCTTCCCGCCGGGCGCCGTCACGCTCTTCCGGGACCGGCCCACCGGCGCCAGCGCCCGCAACCTGTGGCGCTGCGAGGTCGCCGGCCTGGAGACGCACGGCGACCAGATCCGCGCCGACCTGACCGGTGAACTCCCGCTCGCCGCCGACCTCACCACGGTCGCGGCGGCCGAACTCGACCTGCACCCGGGCACATCGGTCTGGGCGACCGTGAAGGCGACGCAGACGCACGCATACCCGGCGTGACGACCCGCGCACACTACGGTGTGGAGCCATGACCCTGAGTATCCGCAACCAGCTTCCCGGCACCGTCACGGCGGTCCGCCCCGGCGAGGTCATGGCGACCGTCAAGGTCCGGCTGTCCGGCGGCCAGGACCTGACCGCCGCGATCACCCTGGAGGCCGTCCGGGACCTCGGTCTCGCCGAGGGCACCTCCGTGCGTGCTCTGGTGAAGTCGACCGAGGTGTCCCTGGCCACCCAGCCCCTGCAACACATCTCGATCCGCAACCAGCTGCCGGGCACCGTCAGCGAGGTCACCTCCGGCGCCGCCATGGCCACCGTCAAGGTGGCCGTCGACGGCGGCGTCCTCACCTCCTCCATCACCCACGAGTCCGCTGACGACCTGGGGCTGAAGGCCGGTGACCCGGTGGTGGCCCTGATCAAGTCGACCGAGGTGGCCCTGACGACCGCCTGACCAGCGGACTCCACCGAGGTCCAGCGCGGGTGCCCGGAGACGGCTGAGGCCCCGCCCGGGTGTCCGGGCGGGGCCTCAGAGTGCCGTCAGCAGGTCCGCGTGAGGGCGTACGACGTCACTCAGTCCTCGTACGCGTCCAGCGGCGGGCAGGAGCACACCAGGTTGCGGTCGCCGAAGGCCTGGTCGATGCGGCGCACCGGCGGCCAGTACTTGTCGGCGGCCGAGACACCGGCCGGGAAGACGGCCTCGTCGCGGCTGTAGGCGTGCTTCCACTCGCCTCCGAGCGCGCGAGCCGTGTGCGGGGCGTTGTACAGCGGGTTGTCCTCCGCCGGCCACTCGCCCGCGCCGACCTTCTCGATCTCCGCGCGGATGGCGATCATCGCGTCGCAGAACCGGTCCAGCTCGCCCAGGTCCTCGGACTCGGTCGGCTCGATCATCAGCGTGCCGGCCACCGGGAAGGACATGGTCGGCGCGTGGAAGCCGTAGTCGATCAGGCGCTTGGCCACGTCGTCCACGCTCACGCCGGTCGCCTTGGTCAGCGGGCGCAGGTCGATGATGCACTCGTGCGCGACCAGGTTGCCGGGGCCGGTGTAGAGCACCGGGAAGTGCGGCTCCAGGCGCTTGGCGATGTAGTTCGCGGAGAGCACGGCGACCTGCGTGGCCCGCTTGAGGCCCTCACCGCCCATAAGACGGACGTACGCCCAGGAGATGGGCAGGATGCCCGCGCTGCCCCAGGGCGCCGCCGAGATCGGGCCCACGCCCGTCTCCGGGCCGGCGGACGGCTGCAGCGGGTGGTTCGGCAGGTACGGCGCCAGGTGCGAGCGGACCGCGACCGGGCCGACGCCGGGGCCGCCGCCACCGTGCGGGATGCAGAACGTCTTGTGCAGGTTCAGGTGCGAGACGTCGCCGCCGAAGTGGCCGGGCTTGGCGAGGCCGACCAGGGCGTTGAGGTTGGCGCCGTCGACGTAGACCTGGCCGCCGGCCTCGTGGACCTGGGCGCAGATGTCGGCGACGTGCTCCTCGAAGACGCCGTGCGTCGACGGGTAGGTGATCATCAGGACCGCAAGCTCGTCGCGGTACTGCTCGATCTTCGCCCGCAGGTCCTCGACGTCGATCTCGCCGTCCTCGGCGGTCTTCACGACGACGACCTTCATGCCGGCCATCACGGCGCTGGCCGCGTTGGTGCCGTGCGCGGAGGACGGGATCAGGCACACGGTGCGCTGCTCGTCACCGTTGGCCCGGTGGTAGCCGCGTACGGCCAGCAGGCCGGCGAACTCGCCCTGGGAACCGGCGTTCGGCTGCAGCGAGACCTTGTCGTACCCGGTGACCTCGGCGAGACGTTCCTCCAGCTCGCGGATGAGGGTCAGGTAGCCCTCGGCCTGCTCGGCGGGCACGAACGGGTGCAGCTGGCCGAACTCGGGCCAGGTGACCGGCTCCATCTCGGTGGTCGCGTTGAGCTTCATGGTGCAGGAGCCCAGCGGGATCATGCCGCGGTCGAGCGCGTAGTCGCGATCGGCCAGCTTGCGCAGGTAGCGCAGCATCGCGGTCTCGGAGCGGTGCTCCTGGAAGACCGGGTGGGTCATGTAGTCGTCGGTGCGCAGGAGCGCCTCGGGCAGCGCCTCCGCGGCGCCCGCGTCGAGCGCCTCGACGTCGCCCTCGACACCGAAGGCGGCGAACACGGCGGCCAGCTGGGCGCGGTTGGTGGTCTCGTCGCAGGCCAGAGAGACGTGGTCGGCGTCGACGAGGTGCAGGTTCACCCCGTTCTCCAGGGCGGCGGCGACGACCTCGGCGGCCTGGCCGGGCACGCGCGCGGTGAGGGTGTCGAAGTAGGCGCCGTGGACGATCTCGACGCCGCCCGCCTTCAGACCCTCGGCGAGGAGGGTGGCGTAGCGGTGGGTGCGCCACGCGATGGTCCGCAGGCCCTCCGGGCCGTGGTAGACGGCGTACATGCCGGCCATGACGGCGAGCAGCACCTGCGCGGTGCAGATGTTGCTGGTGGCCTTCTCACGGCGGATGTGCTGCTCACGGGTCTGCAGCGCGAGACGGTAGGCCTTGTGGCCGTCGGCGTCGACGGAGACGCCCACGAGGCGGCCGGGCAGGCTGCGGGCGAACTTCTCGTGCACCGCCATGTAGCCCGCGTGCGGACCGCCGAAGCCCATCGGCACGCCGAAGCGCTGGGTCGTGCCGACCGCGATGTCCGCGCCCAGCTCGCCCGGCGAGGTCAGCAGGGTCAGCGCCAGCAGGTCGGCGGCGACCGTGACCAGGGCGCCGAGCTCGTGCGCCTGGGCGATGACCGGCTTGAGGTCGCGCACGGCACCGGAGGCGCCCGGGTACTGCAGGAGCACGCCGTTGATCTCACGGGCGGCGATGTCGGCCGGGATGCCCTCGCTGAGGTCGGCGACGACGACCTCGACACCGGTCGGCTCGGCACGCGTCTCTATGACGGCGACGGTCTGCGGCAGCGTGTCCGCGTCGACCAGGAACAGGCCCTTCTTGTTCTTGCCCATGCGCCGGGACAGCGCCATCGCCTCGGCGGCGGCCGTGCCCTCGTCGAGCAGGGAGGCACCGGAGGTCGGCAGGCCGGTGAGGTCGGCGACCGTCGTCTGGAAGTTCAGCAGGGCCTCCAGCCGGCCCTGGGAGATCTCCGGCTGGTACGGCGTGTAGGCCGTGTACCAGGCGGGGTTCTCCATGACGTTGCGCAGGATGACGGGCGGCGTGAAGGTCCCGTAGTAGCCGAGCCCGATCATCGAGCCGAGCACCTGGTTGCGGTCGGCGAGCGAGCGCAGCTCGGCGAGCACCTCGGCCTCGGTGCGGGCGCCCGGAAGGTCCAGGGCCTCGGCGTTCTTGATCACATCCGGGACCGCGGCGGCGGTCAGCTCGTCGAGCGAGCCGTAGCCGACGTGCGCGAGCATCTTGGCCCGCGCCTCCGGGTCGGGCCCGATGTGGCGCTGCTCGAAGGGGGTGCCCGCTTCGAGCTCGGAGAGCGGAATGCGATGGGCGGTCATGTGCGGAGGCCTCCTGGTCTGTGCGACCTGCGAGGGGCACCACGGCGCGGGTGCCCGGACGGCCTCCCCCTCTGTCATCTCAAACCTGAGAGCTTCACCGGGCACACTGAAGGCCCGGCTTTCACCGTCGGTGAGAGCGGGAGCCGTCGGCGCCCGCCCTGCTTTCCAGAGTGACCTCGTCCGTGCGGTACGGGGGCCTGAGAGATTCCGGGGAGGAGTTGCTCCTTCGGCGCCTCCGACTGCTCGGAGGACTCTCCCGCACGGGGTCAGCAGCCGTTGTCAGACTACCAGCGAGGTCAATGCTCGCGGCCTCGAGTGGCCGCCTCCCTGAATCTGCTCTTTTGTAGTGCTTACGGATGAGTTGCGACCAAGTGGAGGGAGAGGGACCGTGCAGACCGACATCGATCCGCGCAACCTGATCGGCCGCAAGGCGTTCGACCGCAATGGCACCAAGATAGGCACCATCGACGAGGTGTACCTCGACGACGCCACAGGTGTGCCGGAGTGGGCCGCCATACGCACCGGTCTGTTCTCCCGGGACGCCTTCGTCCCGCTGGAGCCCAGCGAGCTGATCGAGGGCACCCTCAGAGTCCCCTTCGACCGCGCGCTCATCAAGGACGCCCCCGACTTCGGCGTGGGCCGCCACCTCTCCCCCGAGCAGGAACTCCAGCTCTACCACCACTACGGCCTGGACGTGGGCGCCCCTCCCTCACCCCCGGACCACGACTTCGGCAAACTGGCCGGAACGGAGGAGAGCTGAGAACCGGAACGGAGCAGAGCTGACAAAGGCCTCCGGAACCTTGCCGACTCCGTTGGCCGCAGCCCCCCAAGGCGCGGGGAACCGCACGCCAGGCCCCCACGCACCCGCACCCGCACCCGGCTGCCGACCTTCACCCCCCTAAACATCCGTCTCCACCCCACCCCCCACCAGTGGCAGCGGATCCGCCCCCGCCAAGTCAGGATCGTCGACCCGAAACGTCCGTACACGCCCCGGCTCCGAGTCCGGCGTCTCGAACCGCACGGTGACCCGGCCCAGCCCGCTGCCCTGCACCCAGCCGTGCCCGTACTCGGCGTGCCGGACGTCGTGTCCGGCACTGTAGTGCCGCTCGGCGGGCTCCGGCGGCTCCTCCACCGGCTCCGGAGCCGCCTCCTCCGGCTCGGTGGGCCGCAGAGCGCCCGCCGTCTGCGCGAACAGGTCCTCCTGCGTGTAGTCGGCGAGCCCGGAGACGCCCACGCCGAGCAACCGCACCCCGCCCGTGGTGTCCACGGACTCCAGCAGCCGTGCGGCCGCCTCCCGGATCACCGCCGGGTCGTCCGTGGGGCCTCTGAGCGTCTCGGAGCGGGTCAGTGTCGAGAAGTCGTACCTCCGCACCTTCAGCACGATGGTGCGCCCGGACAGGCCCGCCCCGCGCAGCCGCCCCACGCACCGGTCGGCGAGCCGCTGCACCTCCATCCCGACCCGCAGCCGGTCGTGGATGTCCACGTCGTAGGTGTCCTCGACCGACACCGACTTGGCCTCCCGCTCGGCCACCACGGGCCGGTCGTCGCGCGCCAGCGCCATGGCGTACAGGGCGTGTCCGTGCGCCTTGCCGAGCATCCGGACCAGTTCGTCCTCGCCCGCCTCGGCCAGCTCCTCGACGGTGGTGATCCCGGCCCGCCGCAAGTGGTCCCCGGTGGCCGGCCCGACCCCCGGCAGGGTCCGCACCGACATCGGTCCGAGCAGGTCCCGCTCGGTCCCGGGCCGGATGAGCACGAGGCCGTCGGGCTTGGCCTCCTCCGAGGCGATCTTCGCGAGCATCTTGGAGGCGGCGAGCCCCACCGACCCCGTCAGCCCCGTGGCCGCCCGTATGTCCGCGCGCAGCTTGGTCCCGGCCAGCCGCGCCGACTCCTCGTCCCAGGCGGTTTCCCCGGCCTCCAGGTCCACGAACGCCTCGTCCAGGCTCAGCGGCTCCACCAGCGGCGACAGCGCGCTCAGCAGCGCCATCACCTGCTCGCTGACCGACCGGTAGAGGGCGAAGCGCGGCACCAGGTACGCGGCGTTCGGGGCCAGCCGGCGCGCCTGGGCCATGGGCATCGCCGAGTGGACACCGAAGACCCGCGCCTCGTACGACGCGGTGGCCACCACACCGCGTGGCCCGAGACCACCCACGATCACGGCTTTCCCGCGCAGGCTCGGCTTGGACGCCTGCTCCACCGAGGCGAAGAAGGCATCCATGTCGAGATGCAGGATCGTGGGCGCGTTTCTCACATATCCGATGCTGCACCACGCCACTGACAACACAGACCCGCTGACCACGCGGGCCCGCCGCCGACACATACCCACGGGCCATGCGGACCCGCTGCCCCTGTGGGTCGCTGCGGGGCGTCGTCGGACCGCGCTGTCAGACGGCCCGGTTGCGCCGTCTGGCCAGTTCGTCCGCGGGGTTCTGCCCGATGAGCGTCTCACCGGTGTCGATGCGCTCGCCGTGCAGCTGCGAGAGGGCGCTCTCCACGTCCCGCCACACCACACCGACGGCGATGCCGAAGATTCCCTGACCGCCCTGGAGCAGGGCATGCACCTCGTCCGGCGAGGTGCACTCGTAGACGGTCGCCCCGTCACTCATGAGGGTCATCCGCTCCAGGTCGCGGAATCCGCGTTCTCTGAGGTGCTGGACGGTCGTACGGATGTTCTGCAACGAGACACCCGTGTCCAGGAAGCGCTTGACGATCTTCAGAACGACGACGTCCCGGAAGCTGTACAGACGCTGCGTTCCCGACCCGTAGGCAGGCCGTACGCTGGGCTCGACCAGACCCGTGCGGGCCCAGTAGTCGAGCTGTCGGTAGGTGATGCCGGCCGCCGCGCAGGCCGTGGGACCGCGATAGCCGATCTGCTCGGATGTCATGGACGCCGCCCCTCCGCCGCTCGGCACCACCGTCGGCCGTTGCGGGGCATGATCGGCCGCGCCGGCGGGATGAGGGTACCCCCTGCTCGAACGCAGCTGAGAGCCTGAGGGAGGGTACGGACCGCTCTCCCCGAAACCGCGTCCCGGGGCACCCCCAGCCGTACCGTCGCCGCTGATGCTCACGCCGACCTCCGTCCTTGACCTGCCTTCTCGACGGTAGGCAGTCACCAGGGGCGCGTCAACGATCGCCACACTCGGCACGCCGAGTGATAATCACCCTAGGAGTGGTTTTCCGTGCCCCACCGCGGGAAAGGCTAGCCGAATGCCATGGCAGGGAGGCGTAGGACGCTCTCACGGGCCGCTGGCAATTGCCGTCGCACCGGCCCCCTGCCAAGCCGCCGACCGGCCGGTTCGAAACCCCGGCCCGCGCGGCCGGGGCCGCCTCACTGGCTGCTGGTGCCGAAGTCCTCGGGCGAAATCTGGTCGAGGAACTCGCGGAACTTCTCGACCTCGTCCTCCTGCTCGTCCGGAATCGCGATGCCGGCGTCGTCCAGCACCGTGTCACTGCCGTAGATCGGCGTTCCGGTGCGCAGGGCCAGCGCTATGGCGTCGGACGGACGGGCACTGACCTCGACCCCGCTGGCGAAGACCAGCTCGGCGTAGAAGACGCCCTCACGCAGATCCGTGATGCGCACTTCGGTCAGCTCCTGGCCGACGGCCTCCAGCACGTCCTTGAACAGATCGTGGGTCAGCGGTCGCGCGGGGGCCATGCCCTGCTGCGCGAAGGCGATCGCCGTCGCCTCCCCCGGCCCGATCCAGATGGGGAGGTAACGGTCGCCCCCCACTTCGCGCAGGAGCACGATCGGTTGGTTGGAGGGCATTTCCACCCGGACACCTACGACATCGAGCTCGTTCACACAGCAACCCTAGGCCGTGCTCGGGACGTTTGGGTAGTCGGGCCGGGAACAGGTGGCTGATCCGGCCCGCCGGCACACCTCGCTCCTCACGGCAACCGCACCCCGAGAGCGGTCTTCACCATCGCCGCGTGCAGCTTCACCGTGAGCGCCGCCAGTTCCTTCGTACGGGCCTCCGCGTGCGCCCTGGTCTGCGGGTTGCGGTGGCGCCGGAGGGGGGCCACCACCTGGTCCACGAGACCCGCCTCGCGGTCGGCGGCCGCCTTCATCACCCGAAGGTGCCGCGGCTCGATCCCGAACCGTCCCATTTCCGCCACCAGTGAGGCCACGGTGACGGCCTCGGCGTCGTACACCCCGTCCTCCAGGGGAACGACGAGTCCGTACGACTCCCACTCCTTGAGGTCACCCTCGTCGACACCGGCGGCCTCCAGCAGCTCGGCCCGGCCGACCCGGGCCACCGTGGGCCGCTCGGCCTCCTGCTCCATGTCCTCCCGCGTGCGCTGCCGTCCCACCACGGGGAGCTGGACGGCCTCACCGCGCTCCATGGCGTCCAGATGCTCCCGGATCACCTTGAGCGGCAGATAGTGGTCCCGCTGCATCCTCAGGACGTGACCGAGGCGCTCGACGTCCTCGGCGCTGAACTTGCGGTACCCCGAGGGGGTCCGCCGCGGCTCGATGAGCCCCTCCGACTCCAGGAAGCGGATCTTGGAGATGGTCACTTCGGGAAACTCGTCGCGCAGCACGTTCAGCACCGTGCCGATGCTCATCAGCCCACTGTCCGTGGCGGCGGTACCGCTTCCGGTACCGCCACTCGGTGTTTGAAGCATGGACCTTCCCTCTGGTCCCCCCGGACGGCGTCCGGGGGAGGTCAGATGCCCTGCCGGCTCGAGTAGAAGACCAGCCGGTACTTGCCGATCTGCACCTCGTCACCGTTGGACAGAGCGACCTGGTCGATCCGCTCGCGGTTGACATACGTGCCGTTCAGGCTGCCCACGTCCGCCACCGTGAAGCTGCCGTCGGGGGAACGCCGGAACTCCACGTGGCGGCGCGAGACCGTCACGTCGTCCAGGAAGATGTCGCTCTGCGGGTGACGGCCGGCCGTGGTCAGGTCACCGTCCAGCAGGAAGCGGCTGCCCGAGTTCGGCCCCCGGCGCACCACCAGGAGCGCCGAGCCCAGCGGCAGCGCGTCGACGGCCGCCTGCGCCTCGGGCGACAGCGTCGGCACAGGCGTCTGGCCGGTCACCTCCGCGTCGTAGGCCTCGATACCGGAGATGGAGATCGTGGACGTGGTCTCGGAGGCGCGCTCGGGCGCGACACCGGGACGCAGAGGGGCGCCGCAGTTCGAGCAGAAGCGGGCGTTCTCCGCGTTGCGGTTACCGCACCTCGTACACACCAGGACCGACATGGACGGATCCTCCTGCCGCGGAAGCCCCGCGGGGGCGTTGGACGCATACGGGTCGGAGGCAAACCCTCCACCCGCACTTGAGGTCGACGGTTGCCCGAAACCTATGCCGCCGGACTGGGCAGGGTCAACAGACGCCGCGCCCGAGCCGCCGGAAATGTCACCGCCCGGACCAGCGACCTGGTCCCGGAACAGCGGGCGCTGGCCCTCCGCGTCAGGCTGTGCGCGGTGGCGGGCCGTCGCGTTGTCGCCACCCTCTCGCGCACTCTTGCCGAACAACTTCGCAAACAACTTCACGGGCGATTCCCCTTGACCGAAACAGACCCGCCCGTGGGGCAGGACGAACCCTGATTGCCGACACCGGTCGACCCGGACATCCTCACAACGTCCGTTTCCACCAAACAGTTTCCACCACGCACCTCCCCATCGGTGCGCCGACCCCCCGCAACCTCATGCCCCTGCTGCACGTGCCCCATGCACCGCCGGTTCACCGTGAGGACGACCGAGCGTAGTCAGGCTGCTTCGCCTCCCGCAAGGCATCCACGACGATCACGCTCGACCGCTCGACCGTCACCGTGGCCTGCTCCTTCTCCAGAGTCTGCACCACGCCTCCCGGGATGTTCAGCGCCGGCTCGAGGTCCTGCGGCTTGCCGATGACCTGAAAACGAAAGGGGGCGTTGATCTTGTTCCCGTCGACGCTCACGTTCTTGCCGGAGTCCGTCAGGTAGGTGTTCGCGACGACGCGCACACCGTTGATCTGGATCGCCTCCGCACCGGCCGCACGCAACTCCTGGATCGCGTCGAGCAGCATGTCCGCTTTGACCGCCCCCTTCGTGTCCTCGACCGTCACCGTGATGCCGGGACCCTGCGCCGCCACGGTGCCCGCCAGAATGCCGAGTTGCTTCTCCTTCTCGGCCGTCTGCTTGCGGGCCTCCGCGGCCTGGTCGGAGCTGCTCTGCAGTTCCTGGCGCTGTTTTTCGAGTGCCTGCTTCTCGTCCTCAAGACGCTGAGTACGGTCGTCGAGTTCATCGAGGATGCGAACAAGATCTTCCTGACGGGCGCCGCGCAGCGCGCTGTCGCTGTCACTGTTCGACGCCACCTGCACCGCGAGCCCGAAGCCGAGCCCGAACAGCAGCATCGCGACGATGAGTTGGGCCCGCGTGAGCCGCGGCGGCCACAGTCCCTTGATCAGCCGCTGGCGCCCGGTGAGCTGCGGCTCGGCGTTCTCGTCACGGGCGGGCTCGGCCTCGGGGCCCGATGCCGACACCTCGGCGGGCAGTTCCCTGCGCAGCCTGTGCTCATTCTGGTCGCTCATCGGTGTCACGCCCGGAACACGTGCCGACGGATGGCCGCGGCGTTGGAGAAGATCCGGATACCGAGGACCACCACGACACCGGTGGACAACTGCGCGCCCACGCCCAACTCGTCGCCGAGGAACACGATCAGTGCGGCCACGACCACGTTCGACAGGAACGACACCACGAAGACCTTGTCGTCGAAGATCCCGTCCAGCATGGCCCGCAGACCGCCGAAGACGGCGTCCAACGCCGCCACGACGGCGATCGGCAGATACGGCTCGACGACCGCCGGGACCTCGGGCCGGACCAACAGGCCGGCCACGACTCCCACGACGAGGCCCAGTACGGCGATCACGATGTGCCCTTCTCAGTCTTCTCGGAGTTCGGCTGTGCTGTACGTACGATCACGCTCGGTGCCGCGGGCAACCGGACGTCGCTCTCCGTGGCGATGGTGGCGCGGATACCGAAGTTTTCCTCCAGGGCGTGCAGGTACAGCCCGTCGGCGCTGTCCTGGAACCTGGTGCCCAGCCGTTCCCCGTCCCCCACCGCCAGCACCGTGTACGGCGGCACCAGCGGCTTGTTGTCGACCAGTATCGCGTCACCCGCGGCCCTGATCGCGGACAGGGCGGTCAACCGCTGCCCGTTGACGGAGACCGCCTCGGCGCCCGACGCCCACAGCCCGTTGACCACGCGCTGCATGTCCCGGTCACGCACCCGCCCGGTGTCGGAGAACCCCGAGGTCTCGCGCGGATTGGTGCCGTCACCACCGGTGCTGGCCTCCTTGGCGTCGTTCACCACCAGCTTCACCCCGGGCCCGTGCACCGCCGTGGCACCGGAAAGGACCCCCACCAGCTCCGCCCCGGTGTCGCCGCCGCTGTCGCGCAGCGCCTCCCGCTGCCGCGCACCCACGTCGTCACGCAGCTTGTCGACATCGCCCTCGAGCTTGTCCGCGGCGGCGGTCCCCCGGTCGATCCGGTCGATCAGTTCCTGGCGCTCCTTGGCCACCACCGGCGCCGCCACGCGCGCCTGCGCCGCGCCGACGGTCACCACGAGCGCCGCCAGGACCAGCCCGCCCGCCAGACCCAGCTTCGCCCGAAGGGTCTTCGGCAGCCCGCCCCCGCCCTGCGACTCCTTGCGGGCGGCGGCCTCGGCATACCCGTCGTCGAGGCTGTGGTCCATCACGTTGGTGATCAACGACATGGACGCGTCCGGGCGTGGCGGCCGCCCGGGGCTGCTCCGAACGGGGGGTTGCTGCGGCATGCCGCACATCGTCGCATGTCGCGACCAGTACCTCCGAACGGCCCCACCGGCGTGCCGGACAGGCCCCCTTAGAGTGACACTTGTCCGGCACGCGCGCGTGCAGTGGATTTGCCGCCCCGGGCTATGCAATCACCCGTTCGGCACAGTGCTCGGCGCCGCCCGTTCTACCGTCCGGCACTGTCCACGACGGCCGCCCATTCGTCCAGCAGGGCCTGCGCGGAGGCGTCGTCAGGCCCCTCCGCCCACAGGTGCGTGACCGCCTCGGCCGGGTCGGGCAGCACCATCACCCAGCGACCGTCGGTCTCCACGACCCGCACACCGTCCGTCGTGTCGACAAAGCGATCCCCGGCCGCCTCGACGACGCGCCGCATCACCAGACCCTTGACGGCCCAGGGTGTCGCCAAGTCCCGCTTGAGGACATGGGCCCGCGGAATCCGCGCGTCGATCTGGCTCAGCGTGAGCTGCGTCCGCGCCACCAGCCCGATCAGCCGCACGAACGCCGCCGTGCCGTCGTAGACGCTGCTGAACTCGGGGACGATGAACCCGCCCTTGCCGTCACCGCCGAAAATGGTGCCCTCTTCGCCGCCCACGCGCGTGAGGTCGTCGGGAGACGTGGTCGTCCACTCGACCTGCGTGCCGTGGTACGCGGCCACCTGCTCGGCGATCCTGGTCGTGGTCACCGGCAGCGCCACCCGGCCGCTGCGTCGCTCGGCCGCGACCAGGTCCAGCATCACCAGCAGCGCCCGGTCGTCCTCGATGATCCGGCCCTTCTCGTCCACGAGCGACAGCCGCTCGCCCACGGGGTCGAACCGGACACCGAACGCCGCCCCGGAGGACGCCACGATCTCACCGAGCCGTATCAGCCCGTTGCGCCGTATCTCGGCCGTCTCCGTGGGCCTGGACTCGTCGAGACCGGGGTTGATGGTCAGCGAGTCCACACCGAGCTTGCCGAGCAGGCTCGGCAGGACGAGGCCGGCGCTGCCGTTGGACGCGTCCACGACGACCTTCATGCCGGACTCGGCGATCCCGGTCGTGTCGACGTTCCGCAGCAGGGAGCCGGTGTACGAGTCGAACACGCTCGACGGGAAGTACAGGTCGCCGATCTCGCCCGGGAACGCGCGCCGGTACTCCTGCCGAGAGAACACCCGGTCGAGCTTGCGCTGGCTGCCCTGCGACAGGTCCGCTCCCTGCCCGTCGAAGAACATGATGTCGACGGAGTCCGGGACACCCGGCGAGGTCCGGATCATGATGCCGCCGGCGCTGCCGCGCGAGGTCTGCTGACGTGCCACGGGCAGCGGCACGTTCTCCAGGTCGCGTACGTCGATGGCGCTCGCCTGGAGCGCGGAGATGACCGCCCGCTTGAGCGCACGAGCACCTCGGGAGTGGTCACGGGCCGTGGTGACCGTGGCCCCCTTCTTCAGCGTGGTGGCGTACGCACCCGCCAGTCGCACGGCCAGCTCCGGCGTGATCTCCACGTTCAGGATCCCGGACACACCGCGGGCACCGAAGAGGTGCGCCTGCCCCCTGGACTCCCAGATGACCGAGGTGTTGACGAAAGCGCCGGCCTCGATGGTCTTGAACGGGTAGACTCGGACATTGCCCTGAACGATCGATTCTTCACCGATCAGGCATTCGTCACCGATGACCGCGCCGTCCTCGATCCGGGCGGCCCGCATGATGTCGGTGTTCTTCCCGACGACGCAGCCACGCAGATTGCTGTGCTGCCCGACGTACACGTTGTCGTGCACGACGGCCTTGTGCAAGAAGGCACCGCTCTTGACGACCACATTGGATCCGACGACGGTGTGCTCGCGGATTTCCGCGCCGGCTTCGACCTTGGCGTAGTCGCCGATGTACAGCGGTCCGCGCAGTACCGCGTCCGGATGCACCTCGGCGCCCTCGGCGACCCAGACGCCCGGGGAGATCTCGAATCCGTCGATGTCGACGTTGACCTTGCCCTCGAGCACGTCGGCCTGGGCCTTCACGTAGCTCTCGTGGGTGCCGACGTCCTCCCAGTAGCCCTCGGCGATAAAGCCGTAGATCGGCTTGCCCTCCTTCATGAGCTGCGGGAAGACGTCGCCGGACCAGTCGACGGGAACGTCGGGGTCGACGTAGTTGAAGACTTCGGGCTCCATGACATAGATGCCCGTGTTCACCGTGTCGGAGAAGACCTGCCCCCAGGTCGGCTTCTCGAGGAAGCGCTCGACCTTTCCCTCTTCGTCGACGATGGTGATGCCGAACTCCAGCGGATTGGGCACCCGGGTCAGGCAGACCGTGACCAGAGCGCCCTTCTCCTTGTGGAAATTGATGAGCTCCGTGAGGTCGAAGTCGGTCAGGGCATCGCCGGAGATGACGAGGAAAGCATCGTCCTTCAACGCCTCTTCGGCGTTCTTGACGCTTCCAGCGGTACCGAGTGGCTTCTCCTCATTGGCATAGGTGAGCTCCATTCCGAGCTCCTCGCCGTCACCGAAGTAGTTCTTGACGAGCGATGCCAGGAACTGCACGGTGACAACGGTCTCGGTCAACCCGTGCCTTTTGAGCAGCCGCAGCACGTGCTCCATGATCGGGCGGTTCGCCACGGGCAGGAGCGGTTTGGGCATGCTCGAGGTCATAGGGCGCAGGCGTGTGCCTTCGCCCCCAGCCATCACGACGGCCTTCATGTCGGAAGCGTCCTCCTCAGAGACGACGGTCCAGCCGACTTCACCCGTCCAGATTGTCCCGCACTTTTCCCCCGCGGGCCATCGAAGCACTACGTCCGGACAACCGCCGAGCTCAATCGGCCATGGCGTCCGCGCGCACCAGACGGCGGACTTGTACTACATAGAGCACTCCTGCCCACCAATAGAGCGTCGTACCCCAACCTGCGAACGCCCATCCGAAAACAGCAGCAAGTGACGCGATCCAACCACTTCCGTCACTGAGCAACAACAACGGGAACGCATACATCAGGTTGAACGTGGCTGCCTTCCCCAGGAAGTTCACCTGCGGCGGCGGATAGCCGTGACGCCTGAGGATGCCCACCATCACCAGGAGAACCAGCTCGCGCAGCAACAGGAGGGCGGTCAGCCAGATCGGCAGGATCTCCCGCCAGGTGAGGCCCAGCAGGGTGGAAAGCACGTAGAGGCGGTCGGCAGCGGGATCGAGCAGCCGGCCGAGGCTGCTGATCTGATTCCAGCGCCGGGCGAGCTTGCCGTCCAGATAGTCACTGACGCCACTGAGCGCGAGTACCAGGAGAGCCCAGCCGTCGCTGTTCGGACCCCCGAACTCCGGCCTCAGAATCAGCCACAGGAAGAGGGGTACGCCGACGAGCCGCGCCATGCTGAGGATGTTGGGGATGGTGAGGACCCGGTCTGTCTGGACACGGGTCTCCTGGACCTCCACCCGGGGGCCTCCTGTTGCGAAACGAACCAACGATGCCCCCTGACCCTACCTCAACGCAAAAAAGCTCCGGCTCCTGGGCGGTATGCCCAAGAGCCGGAGCTTGAAAGGTAGTTCGGCGGCGTCCTACTCTCCCACAGGGTCCCCCCTGCAGTACCATCGGCGCTGTGAGGCTTAGCTTCCGGGTTCGGAATGTAACCGGGCGT
>NZ_JBSFXG010000066.1:0-30735 GCF_053595235.1 Streptomyces sp. NPDC002520
CTGCTACCGATCACGCCCCCGACCGGCACGAGCACCTCAGCCCCCGCTCACGCCAGCCCCATGACCAGCGAATTCAGGTTGAACAACGCTCAGTGGGAAGCCCCCTCACCAAGCCGGACTTGCTGCCCGGCGCTCACCGTCAACTCAACGACCGGTTGCACGAGCTGCACTGCCAAGCGCACTACCCGTCGATGCGTTCACTCGCGCGCGTCATGGGCGTATCACCCACCACCCTCAGCGACTCTATGACCAAATCCAAGCTTCCGAGTAAGGACACGGCTGTCCGCCTCGCGCTGGCGTTCGCTGAGCGGATCCGCTGGGATGCAGACGTTAACCTCGATGAACAGCAAGACAGGATCGACCGCGAGGTGGCCATACTCTGGGAGAGAGCGCGACAGGAGGCAGAACCACCTGATCAAGACCGTGTTGCTGAAGCTGTTCGGGAGACATGGGAGGATTTCGCTGGCGGCGCTTGGCCGCGCCCCGGGTACTACGGTGAGGTCATGGAAGCGATGAACCATGCCTCCTTCGGCGGGGGCAAAGTGTCAATCGGAGGCTGGGTCAATCTCTTCGTTACCGTCCACGACGTGGATACCTATTTTGTCCTCAAGGGCGAAGGCGAAGAGGACAGCGGCCACGACTGGCTCCAGGAATTCACGATGGTCCTGAGCCGACGACTCGGCATCATGGTGGATGTTCTGCTTCAAATCGGCGAGGACTTCGACTGGCCAGAGACGGACGGAGCGGGCGTCATCATCCGCTAAGCGGGGCGTGACCATCATGACGCCGCCGTCTACCACCCCGTCTGTCCTCAAATCTTCGTCACTCACCCGACGGGCGTCCGCTGGTACCGAATCCTGATGCCGTAGAGGTCGGCTTGCAACACCAGGAGTGTGCCGGCCTGTCACTGAGGAGCAGCACGCCCTCCTATCGGACACCGCGGACGAACTCCCCCGCCTTCATATCGAATCGCATCCCGTTCAGCACTGGCTGCTCCGCAGCGATCTCAGCCTGCAGACTTCACCATCGCCACCGCGGCAGCGGCGGATCCTGGCGGGGCGCCAAGCGCGTTTGTCCACCGGTTGTCCACCGCGCCCCCCCATTGCACGGTCCCGACTCGCGATGCGGAGACCACACATGTCCGATTAGCCCAGCTTTCAATATCAATGGATACAAGGAACCCCCAGGTCAGAGGCCTGACCTGGGGGTTCGATGAGCCGCTTTCGGGATTCGAATCCGAGATCTACGGATTACGAGTACGGGGATCGCCGAAGCCATCGCTTGGCGCCCGAGCATCAACTGCCCAACCCCGCAGGCGTCTCACGCAGCATGGGATACGTTGTAATCAGCTCACGACAAGAAGTCCCCAAAAAGTCCCCGCCGTGATTCAAGGCAAGCCTCGGCATGCCAAAACTGCAGGTCAACGCCATGATCAATAGCCGTCCACATGTCCGTCAAGTACAAGGAGACGGCTCGCGGCGGCCTGGCGGTCAACATCATCGAGTGCTGAGGGCGTTGGCCGTACAGGGCTGACATTTCGGGTGCAACGGCGGGTCCGGCGTGCCAGGGTGGGGCATACAACTGTCAACTCCTGTCCCCCCACTGACGCTCAAGGGAGCCCCCCTCATGCTGCACGGCATCGACGTCAGCGCGTACCAGTCGTCGTCGTACGACACGGACGGCCTCTCCTTCGTCTTCATCAAGGCGACGGAGGGGCGTTCGTACGTCAACCCGAGACTCACGGCCCAGACGAAGCACGGGCGTGACGCGGGGCTGGTCGTCGGCTTCTACCACTTTCTGTGGCCGGGTCATATCGCCGCCCAGGCCCGGTACTTCGTCGAGCACGCCCCGGAGAAGGGCGGCGACCTGCTCGCCGTCGACTGGGAGACGACCAGCGAGGGCACGCACGCCAGCAACGCCGAGAAGGACCTGTTCATCCGGACCCTGAAGGAGCTCCGGCCGGACAACCAGGTGATCCTGTACACGAACCGGGACTACTGGCTGAACGTCGACACGACCTCCTACGCGGGCGACGGCCTCTGGATCGCCGACTACGTCACGGCGGGCAAGCCCCGCATCAAGGCCAAGTGGCGCTTCCACCAGTACAGCAGCGAGCCCCACGACAAGGACGTGGCCGCCTTCGAGACCAGGGCGGCGCTGCGCGCCTGGGCCGCGGACGCGTGACCCGCGGGCGAACGGGGTGCCTGGCGGCGACCGGTGGAGCCGGTGCGCGGCGCCGGACACCCCGTCGTCCGGGGTCGCGGCTGCGGCGGGTCGAGGGCAGGACCCGGGGGCGGCCGTCGCGGGGCAGACGGGAGTTCGACGACAGGCCCTAGCCCCGGAAGTCCGCCGACCGCTCGGGGGAGGCCTCCGCGAGGGCCTTCTGCACGGCGTCCACGCCGCCCTGCAGGCCGTACACCGGGGTGCCCGGCTGCTGGCGCCAGGAGTCGTCGAGGCCGCCCGCGTCGACCGTGTCGAAGCCGAGTTCGTCGATGAGGTCGCGGACGACCCGCTTGGCGGCCTGGTCGTCACCGGCCACGGGAAGGGCCAGTCGGCCGGGGTCGCCGGCCGGGCGGGGGCGGTCCAGGAGGTCCTGGGCGTAGGTGCCGTTGAAGGCCTTGATCACGGGGTGTCCGAGGTGCCGTTCGGTCCAGCGGCTCTCGGTCAGGCCCTCGTCCTCGATCCCGGCGATCCGGCCGTCGCGCTGCTGCGGGTAGTAGTTGTTGGTGTCGATCACGACGGCGCCCTCGGCCGCGCCGTCGAGCAGGCCGGCGGGGAGGTCGGGGATCCGCTTCAGCGGGACGGTGACCACGACGACCTGGGCGCCGTCGGCGGCCTCCGCCGCCGGGACCGGGGTCGCGCCGGTCTCCTCGGCCAGTTCCTTCAGGGTCTCGGGGCCACGCGAGTTGGCCACGGAGACGTCGTGGCCGAGGGTGGTGAGCCGCCGGGTGAGGTTGCCGCCGATGTTGCCCGCGCCGATGATGCCGATCTTCATGAGGGGCCTTCCAGGTCAATGCATGCGCATGCGTCCGTCGCCCGGTGACAACCCCGGGGCGCGGAGACCTATTCCGGCGGGTACGGCGAACGAGTGACGGCCGAGACCGTCGAGAGGGAGTGCGGGGCGAGGCCGGGGCGGTGCCGCCGGCGAGTCGGCGCCGGGGCCGGTCCGCGGGATGCCCGCTTGCCGAACGCCCCGGCGCCCCTGCCTCACTTGCTCAGGTGGGCCCAGAACTCGTCGAACGACAGGACCTTGTCGCCGTTGAGGTCACGGCTCTTGATGATGGCCTCGGCCACCGCCTCGGTGACGTTCCAGTCACCCTGCTGGGCCAGGGCGGACTTGAACTCGGCCGCGGTGATGAATCCGTCACCGTCCGCGTCGATCCGCTGGAACTGCTTGCGTGCTTCCTCGATGTCCGCCACCGATCCGCCCCTTTTGTTCGTGTTTCTCATGCCGTACTGGCGCACTGACGCAGGTCAGATTAACTGCCCGCGTGAACACGGAGCGCAGCGACCACCCATGCGAAGTCCTCGGCGTGCGGGGGCATGGGCTGCTGGTTCACGAGAGCGAGCAGTTCGCGGTAGCGGGCGACCCGCTCGTCGAAGCCGGCCGTCATACGCTCCAGCGCGGAGCCCAGGTCGGTGTCCCCGAACAGTTCCCGCAGCACCTGCTGCGCCTCGGGCGTCGCGGGGTCGAGGCCGCGCTCGCGTGCCGGGGCGGCCAGTTCCACGAGCCGCTTGGCGAACCACATGGACCGCCCGCGCGGTGCGCCGGGCTCCCGGTCGGCGGCGTTGAACTCGACCGCCCGGCGCATCTGCGCCCGGAACTGCGGGTCCTGGAGCATCTCGGCCAGTTCCACCCAGGCGTCGACCTGCTCGGGCGTCGGATTCTCCGCCAGGTGGACGGCCATCGCCCGCATCCGTTCCCGCACGTCCGGGTCGACCGTGTCGAGCCCGTGCAGGGTCTCGGCCACGAACTCCTCCATGATCCGCTGCCGTTCGGCCGCCGACAGCCGTGCCAGTTTGTTCATCAAGGTCATCTCCTCCGCGTTCGAACCGCGCCGTGCCACGGACGACAGCACCGCCCTCGTCACCTTCAGCGACCGGATCTGCGCGTCCAGCGCCGTCACATGTGTGGCGGCGACCTCGGCCACCGTCCGTTCGCCCGCCAGCACGGTGCGCACGTCGTCCAGGCCGAGGCCCAGCTCGCGCAGGGTGCGGACCAGTTCCAGACGGGCGACGCTCGCGGCGTCGTAGAGCCGGTAGCCGCCCGCCGACCGGGCCACCGGGGGCAGCGCGCCCGCGTCGGACCAGTAGCGGATGGTGCGCACCGTCAGGCCGGTGGCTCGTGCCAGCTCGCCGATGGTGAGAAGTCCGGTGCCGTCGTCGATCACGTCTGCGAGTGTGTGCCTTCCAGTGGGTGGAGACTCAAGGCTCGGGGCTCAAGGGCTCGGGGAGAGTCCCGGGGAGCGTTGAAGGAGTGCGGTGTGGAGACCTTGCGGGACATTCTCGACGCGGCGGCGTACGGCGTCTTCCCGCCGGCGGACGGCCGTACGACGGTCGTGCCGCAGCACTGCGAGCGGGACGCGGGGGTGATCGCGTTCACCGGGCACACGGTCGTCTTCACGGACGAGGCCCCGGAGTGGGTGTACGAGACGCTGGACGCGGTGGACTGCGATCCGCTCGCGGCGCCGATGAACGCCCGTTTCCTCGCCGCGTTCCTGGACCGCACCGGCCGCCGGACGGAGAGCGTCGACGCGGCCCTGGTCGGCTCTCCGCTGCCGGGCGAGCCCCCGCTCGCGCTGCGGGAGATCGAGGACACCGGCCATCCGCGCATCGCCTACGCCCGCTGGCGCCGTGACGAGGTGCGGGCCTGGGAGGCGGACGGCGGGGTGCTGGTGACGGGGCGCGGGATCGCCGGGCGGCTGGAGGTGTCCGTCGAGGTGGACGAGGGGGTACGGCACCGGGGTCTGGGCCGGGCGCTCGTCACGGCGGCCCGGCAGCTGGTCGACGAGCCGCTGTGGGCGCAGGTGACGCCCGGGAACGCCCGCAGCATGCGGGCGTTCCAGGCGGCCGGATACCGCGTGGTGGGCGCGGAGGCGCTGCTCCTCGGCGGATCAGCGGAAGATGCCGGTGTGCCCGAGTGAGTAGCGGCCGGGCTGCGGGTAGACGGCGAGGCCGTGCGGGCCCTTGCCGACCTTGATGCGGGCGAGCAGGGTGCCGTTGCGCGTGTCGATGGCGTAGACCTCGGCGTTGTAGCGGCCGGACAGCCACAGCACCTTGCCGTCGGACGAGACCCCGCCCATGTCGGGGCTGCCGCCGCCGGGCAGGCGCCATTTGGCGGTGAGCCGGTTCTGGGCGAAGTCGAAGATGGAGATGGTGCCCTCGCCCCGGTTGGAGATGTACATCTGGCGGGAGTCCCGGCTGATGTACAGCCCGTGCGTGCCCTTGCCGGTGGCGAGGAACGTCGGCTTGCCGAAGGTGTCGCCGTTCAGGATCCACACGCCGCCTGCGACCATGTCGGCGATGTAGTACAGCCTGCCGTCCGGGGAGATCTTGACGTCCTGCGGCATGGCCCCGTGGTACGGCAGCTTCTGCTGGGCGACCACCTTCATCTTCGCGGTGTCGACCTTCAGCAGCTCGCCGCTGAACTCGCAGGAGACGATGAAGTAGCGGCCGTCGGCGGAGAAGTCGGCGTGGTTGACGCCGTAGCAGCTGACCGGCACGGCCTTGACGGTCTTCATGGTGTGCGCGTCGCGGAAGACGAGCTGGCGGTCCATGGAGGCCATGACGACGGCGTACTTGCCGTCCGGTGTGAAGTAGAGGTTGTACGGGTCGTGCACGGGGACCGTCTTGCCCGCCTTGCCGGTCTTCGGGTCGATCGGGGTGAGGCTGTTGCCGAGGTCGTTGTTGACCCACAGGGTCTTCAGGTCCCAGGACGGCACGACGTGCTGGGGCTGGCGGCCGACCCGGATGGTCTCGATGATCTTGTACGTCTTCGGGTCGATGACGTCGACGGTGTCGGAGTTGGTGTTGGGGACGTAGACGCGGGAGGGGAAGCCCTTGACGACCGGGGAGAGGCGGCCCGGGCGGTCGGCCGCGTAGAGGTCGGCCGGGTCCTGGACCGGGGGCATCCCGGGCAGCACGTCCATCTGCTGCCGCTTCACCTGGGGCGGCGCCTTGCTGGCGAGGTCCTCGTTCTCGCTGTGCCGGCTGGCGCCGTCGCACGCCGACAGCAGGGTCAGGGCGGTGAGGGCGGCTCCGGCGGCCAGGAGGCGGGCGGCGTTCGTGGTTCGCATCAGCTCAGCAGCTCCGTGGTGGTGACCGCGCGCAGGCCGCGGCGGTCGAGTTCGTGGAGTACGGCAGGGAGGGCGGCGACCGTGTCCGGATATCCGAAGTGCAGGCTCACCACCGATCCGGCGCGCGCCTCGGCGAGCACCTTGCGGGTGACGGCGTCGGCGCCGGGGCGGGTGTAGTCGAGCGAGTCGACGTCGTACGACAGCACGTGCGGGTAGCCCGCGGCCCGGGCCAGCCGGGCGACCTGCGCGGAGGCGGTCGGTGCGCGGGAGGGGCGGAACCAGGTGCCGATGGATCCGGTGAGCCGTTTCAGCCGGTCCGCGCAGTCGGTGATCTCCTTGCGGGCCGCGCTCTCGGACAGGGTGTTGACGGCGATGTGCCGCTGGGTGTGGTTGCCGAGGTCGTGGCCGCCGTCGAGGATGCGGCGCGCGAGGTCCGGGTGTTCGTCCAGCCAGGTGCCGACGGCGAGGACGGTGAGCCGGGCGCCGCGCTGTTCGGCCGCGTCGAGCAGGGAGGTGGCGAGGGCGGGGTCGCCCTGGCCGTGGAAGGTGAGGGCGACGTTCGGGCGGGTGCGCGGGCCGTGGGTGATCTGGGCGGGCTGCCCGGGAAAGGCGCGGGGTGCGGGCGCGGCCCGCGGGGTGGTCGCGGGGTGGCCGGCCGCGCGGGCGGAGGAGGTCGACGAGGAGGGGGCCTCGGAGGTCGTGGTGGCGCTCGGTGCGGCCGGGCTGCCTCCGCACCCGGCGGCGAGCGCACCTCCGGCGACGAGCCCGGCGCCCGCACGCAGCATCCCGCGTCGGTTGGTCGTGGTCACGCGCACCATTTAAGGGGCGATAGGTAAGAAAAGCGCCGATTGGCCCGATTGGGCGAGGTTTTCGGGTCGCGGCGCCTCCACGGCGATCCGGCCGGAGCCAAGCGGGTCCGGCGAAGTCCGGCGTGGCGCGGCAGCGCCCCCTGAAGGGGCGCGGGGCCGTATCGACATGCGGCTCCGTCGCGTGGGCTCGACCAGCCACCACGGACCCGCGCGGACGACGCACCGGATGCCCGGCGGAGCGCCGAGCGGAGCGCTCAGCGGTCGGCGACCCTCATCTCGAACCACGTCGTCTTGCCCCGGGGCAGCAGGTCCACTCCCCACCGGTCGGACAGCTTGTCCACCAGGAACAGGCCGCGACCGCTGACGTCCATCTCCTGAACCGGCATCAGGCAGGGCAGCCCGCGCGAGGGGTCGCGGACCTCGACGCGGATCCAGCCGCGGCGGCGGCGCATGCGGAGTCCGAAGACGCGGGCGCCGGTGTGCCGTACGGCGTTGCCCACGAGTTCGGAGACGAGTAAGACCGCGTCCTCGGTCATCTTGGGACTCAGTCCCCAGTGGCGCAGGACGACGATCTGGGTGAGCCGGCGTGCGGTGGCGGCGGACTCCGGGCGGGACGGCAGCGGAACCTCCGCCTCCGTCGGGTTGCCGAACAGCTCGAGCGCCTTGAGCGCCTGTTCGTCCTCGACCGCGGGCGACCAGCGTGCCGCGGACGCACGGCTGTGTCCCCGCGGCTGATCGATGCCCTCCAGCCCCGCCATGCCCCCATGATGGCCGTCCGAGACCGCCCCCGGGGCCGTTCCGGAGGAATACGCCCCTCGCACGCCCCGGTTCCACGCCATTCGATCGACATATGCCGACGGCATGTCATGGTCCGATGCGGCTTGGTCGACCTGCGGCGACGACTCACTTCCGGGCAATCGTCAGGCTCCCTCGACGAGGCAGACTTAAGGTTGCGTTAAGGCTCCCATAATCCGCCCCGACGAGGGACCCGAACCAGACGACACGTCAACTACAAGGCGCCCAAGGTGAGTTGTTGTTGCGCCCTGTCACCTCCGGACGGTCAGAGGAACTTCGCCTTGCCCGGCCCCTCCTCCACGAAGCTGCGCATGCCCCGCTCGCGGTCCTCGGTGGCGAACAGCCCGGCGAACCAGTTCCGTTCCACCGTGAGCCCGGTGTCGATGTCCGTCTCCAGACCGGTGTCGACCGACTCCTTGGCCGCGCGGAGCGCGAGCGCCGGACCCTGGGCGAGCCCGGCGGCCCAGGCGTGCGCCTGCTCGTACACCTCGGCGGCCGGGACGACCCGGTCCACCAGGCCGATGGCGAGCGCCTCGTCGGCCTTCACCATGCGGCCCGTGAAGATGAGGTCCTTCGCCTTGGAGGGGCCGACCAGGCGGGGCAGCCGCTGGGTGCCGCCGGCGCCCGGAATGAGGCCCAGCAGGATCTCGGGCTGGCCGAGCTTGGCGTTGTCGGCGGCGATGCGGTAGTCGGCGCACAGGGCGAGTTCGCAGCCGCCGCCGAGCGCGTAGCCGGTGACGGCGGCGACGACGGGCTTGGGGATGCGGGCCACGGCGCTGAAGGAGTCCTGCAGGGCGCGGGCGCGCAGGACCATCGCGGTGTGGTCCATGTTCTGCATCTCCTTGATGTCCGCGCCCGCCGCGAACACCCGCTCGCCGCCGTAGATCACCACGGCACGCACGTCGTCGCGGCGCGTGGCCTCCTCGGCGAGTTCCTTCAGCCGGTCCTGCGTGGCCACGTCCAGCGCGTTCATCGGCGGCCGGTCCAGGCGCAGGGTTCCGACACCTTCGGCGACTTCGAGATTCACGGTCATGCGCAGCAGGTTAACGGGGACTAACGGCAAGCGGGCCGGTGCGGTCGGTCACACCCGGCCGGGGGTCCGGGGGTCGCCCCCGGGCAGGCACAGCACGGGGACCAACGGCAAGCGGGCCGGTGCGGTCGGTCACACCCGGCCGGGGGTCCGAGGGTCGCCCCCCAGGCAGGCACAGCACGGGGACCAACGGCGACGGGCCCGGTGCCGTAGGTCACAGCACCGGGCCCGCGGGTCGGTCGGGGGTCACTTCGTCCAGTCGGCCCACGACATGTTCCAGCCGTTGAGGCCGTTGGCGGGGTCGACCGTGCGGTCGTGGGACTTCTTGACGACCACCACGTCGCCGACGAGGGAGTGGTTGAAGAACCAGGCCGCCGGCACGCTCTTGGAGTAGCCGCCGCGCACGTCGCGAAGGCCGACGCAGCCGTGGCTGGCGTTGTAGTTGCCGAAGGCGCCGCCGCCCCAGTAGTTGCCGTGGATGAAGGTGCCGGAGTCGGTGAGGCGGATGGCGTGCGGGACGTCCTTGATGTCGTACTCGCCGCCGTAGCCGACCGTCTCGCCGTTCATGCGGGTCTCGACGAGCTTCTCGCTCATGACCATCTGGCCGTTCCAGGTGTCGTAACCGGGCTTGCCGGTGGTGACCGGGATGGTCTTGACGGTCTTGCCGTCCTGGGTGACCTTCATCGTGTGCTTCTTGGCGTCCACGTAGGAGACCTGGTTGCGCCCGATGGTGAACTTCAGCGTCTTGTGCTGCTTGCCGTAGACGCCGTCACGGCCCTCGACACCGTCGAGGTTCAGCTCGACGGTGACCTTCGTGCCGGACTTCCAGTACTTCTCCGGGCGGAAGTCCAGGCGGTCGTTGCCGAACCAGTGGCCCTCGACGTCGACGGCCGGCTCGGTCTTGATCCTGATGGCCTTCTCGACGTCCCCGGGGTTGGTGATGCCCCGGGTGAAGCGCACGGAGAACGGCATGCCGACGCCGACGGTCGAGCCGTCCTCGGGGGTGAAGTAGCCGACGAAGGTGTTCTTCGGCGTGAGCGTGGTGAACGTGGAGTCCTCGGCGGCCTCACGGCCCTCGGAGTCCTTCGCGACCGCGTGCACCGAGTACTCGGTGTCGCCGGCGAGATGCGTGGACGGCGTCCAGGAGGCACCGTCGGCGGCGATGGTTCCGGCGACCTTCTCGTCCTTGGCGTCCTTGACGGTGACCTCGGTCAGCTTGCCCTTGGTGACGCCGACCTTGAGGGCGCCGCTGGTGTCGACGCCGGTGGCGCCCGACTTGGGCGCGATGCTGACGGCGGCCGTCGACTGCTTGCTCTGCTCCGCCCCCGAACCCTTGCCGTCCCCCGCCCCTGCCCCCGCTTTGCCGCCCCCGCCGCACGCGGCGAGGGCCAGCACGAGCGCTCCGGTCATGAGCGCCGTCCCCCGATGATGACGACGACCTATTCGCCGGTTCCCCGCCGGCGCCCCCGATATCGGCCGCTTGTTCACTTGTTTCTCCCCTCCAAGGCCTGGTCAAAGGCCCACACCCCGGCGCGCCCCACGCGCCCGTTCGGGCATGGTAACCGCAGGGTTTCGGGCTGGGCGTCGGCCGTATGTCACCGTTCCGTCGCAACTTCGGCCGCCGCCCTCGCCCGCCAACCCCGCGGTTCACCCGGCTACTTGAGCACGCTGCCCGCTTTCCACTCGTTCCACGCCATGTTCCACCCTCCGAGGCCGTTGTCGGGTGAGACGGTTTTGTCCTTGCTGTTCACGACCTCGACGACGTCCCCGACCAGGGTGCGGTCGAAGAACCAGCCCGCCGGGGTGTCCGAGCTGCCGCCCTTCACGTCCATCAGACCCACGCAGCCGTGACTGACGTTGACCTGCCCGGGTGCGTCCGGCGCCCAGTAGTTTCCGTGCAGGAAGGTGCCCGAGTCGGTGAGTTTCATGGCGTGCGGGACGTCGGGGATGTCGTACTCGCCGCCGAAACCGACCGTCTGGCTGTTCATGCGGGTGACCTCGAGCATGTCCATCACCACCATCTTGCCGTTGTAGGTGGGGTGTTGGGGTGCGCCCGCGGTGATCGGCACGGTGGCGAGGAGCGCCCCGTCGCGCCGTACCTCCATCCGGTGTCTGGCCGCGTCGACCAGGGAGACCTGGCTGCGGCCGACGGTGAAGGAGAACGTCTTGTACTGGAGTCCGTAGGCCCCTCGGGCGCCCTCGACGTCCCGGAGCGCGAGGTCGACGGTGACCTCGGTGCCGGGTTTCCAGTAGTGCTCGGGGCGGAAGTCCAGGCGGTTCTTGCCGAACCAGTGCGCGCGGATCTCCACGGGAGGCTTCGCACTGACGCTCACCGCGCGTTCGACGGCGGCCCGGTCGGTGATGTCCCGGCTGAAGGCCAGGGAGACGATCATCCCGGTGCCGACCGTGGAGCGGTTCTCGGGCGTGACGTAGGCGATGAACCGCTGGTCCGGGATGTACGTCGTGAAGGTGGTGTGCCGTGCCGAGCGGCGGCCACGTGCGTCCAGGGCCACCGCGTCGACGGTGTACTGGGCGGCCAGGGCGAGCCGTTCGTCGTCGGGCTCCCAGGTCGTCCCGTTGGCGCTGATGTGCCCGGGGACCGGGGACTCCTGCGCGTCCTGCGACTTGACGACGGTGACCTTCTCCAGCCGGCCGCCGGGCACCCTCACCCGCAGTCGCTCGGCCGTCCGGACCTCCTTGCTGCCGTCGTCCGGGCTCACCCGGATGACGTCCTCGGGGCGTGGGGGTTTGCCCAGCGGCCCGCCGATGCCCAGCGGGCCGGAGCCGTCCGAGGAACAGCCGGCCGCCCCGGCCAGCAGTCCCGCCCATGTCAGTGCCGCTGCCAGCGCGGCCAGCGCGCGCCGTGCGCGTCCTTGTACGTGCCTCACGCAGGACACAACGATCGGGCACGCTCCGGGGAAACGTGAGTGCGACGCCCGTGCTGGGCAGAACTGTGGGGAGGACGACACGAAGGGGAGCCGCCGCGCCCGGGTCGGGAGCCGCCGGGGCGCAGCCATACCGCGCGGCCGGGCGTGCCCGGGGTCGAGAGGCCCGGGGCACGCCCGGCCCTTCGGCACGGTCGGGCGCCCCGGGGCCGAGCCACCGAAATGAGGGGCGACTGGTGACGAGCGCAGCCGAGCAGCGGGCACGGGCCGAGGAGCCGGCCGCGGACAGCGGCCATCCGGCCGCCGTGGTGAACGGCGCCCGTCGCGCCGTACCGCCCGCGCCGCCCGTGTGGCCGGGTGCGCCGACGCCGCTGGGGGCCCGGTTCCGGGTCGGTCCGGACGGGGCCGCGGGCACCAACTTCGCGCTGTGGGCGGCCGGGGCGGAGGCCGTACTGCTGTGTCTGTTCGACGAGCGGGGGCGGGAGACGCGGGTTCCGCTGACCGAACTGACGCACGAGATCTGGCACGGCTTCGTGCCGGGCATCATGCCCGGCCAGCGCTACGGCTACCGGGTGGAGGGCCGCTGGGACCCGTGGACCGGCGCCCGCTGGAACCCGGCCAAGCTGCTGCTGGACCCCTACGCACGCGCGGTGGACGGGGAGTTCCGGCTGCCGCCGGAGGTGTACGGACACGTCCGGGACTGGCCGGACCAGCCCGTCGCCGACACCGTGCGCGACGAGCGGGACTCAGCGCCGTACGTGCCCAAGGGCGTCGTCGTCCACGATGACGACGACTGGTCCGACGACCGCCGCCCCAAGACGCCGTGGGCGGACTCGGTGATCTACGAGCTGCACGTCAAGGGCTTCACCCGGCTGCACCCGGACATCCCCGAGGAACTGCGCGGCACCTACGCGGGGCTCGCGCACCCGGCCGCGATCGAGCACCTGGTGAAGCTGGGCGTGACGGCCGTGGAGCTGCTCCCGGTCCACCAGTTCGCGCACGAGGACCATCTGCTGCGCCGGGGCCTCGCCAACTACTGGGGCTACAACTCCATCGGCTACTTCGCCCCGCACGCGGCGTACGCGGCCTCCGGTACGACGGGTCAGCAGGTCGGCGAGTTCAAGCGGATGGTCCGCGCGCTGCACGCGGCCGGCATCGAGGTCATCCTCGACGTCGTCTACAACCACACGGCGGAGGCGGGCGAACTGGGGCCGACACTCTCCCTGAAGGGCATCGACAACCGCGGCTACTACCGGCTCCAGCCCGACGCGCGCCGGTTCGCCGACTACACCGGCTGCGGCAACACCCTGCACGTCGTCCAGCCGCAGGTGCTGCGCCTGATCACGGACTCGCTGCGGTACTGGGTCACCGAGATGGGGGTGGACGGCTTCCGCTTCGACCTGGCGGCCGCGCTCGCCCGTTCGATGCACGACGTCGACATGCTCTCCCCGTTCCTCGCCGTCATCGCCCAGGACCCGGTGCTGCACCGGGTCAAGCTCATCGCCGAGCCGTGGGACATCGGCTCGGGCGGCTACCAGGTGGGCGCGTTCCCGCCGCTGTGGACGGAGTGGAACGACCGCTACCGGGGCGCCGTCCGCGACTTCTGGCGCCATGCGCTGCCGGACGTACGGGAGATGGGCTACCGGCTGTCCGGCTCCAGCGACCTGTACGCCTGGGGCGGCCGGCGCCCCTACGCCTCGGTCAACTTCGTCACCGCGCACGACGGCTTCACCCTGCGCGATCTGGTGTCGTACGAGCGCAAGCACAACGAGGCCAACGGCGAGAACAACCGGGACGGCACCGACGACAACCGGTCCTGGAACTGCGGGGTGGAGGGCGAGACACGGGACGAGGAGGTGCGGGCGCTGCGGCGCCGGCAGCTCAGGAACCTGATGACGACGCTGCTGCTGTCCACCGGCGTGCCGATGCTGGTCGCCGGCGACGAACTCGGCCGCACCCAGCGGGGCAACAACAACGCCTACTGCCAGGACAACGAGATCAGCTGGCTGGACTGGTCGCTGCTGGACGACCCGGACTGGCGGCCCCTGTTCGACCTGACCTCCCGGCTGATCGCGCTGCGTCACCGGCATCCGGTGCTGCACCGCCGCGCCTTCTTCTCCGGCCGCGCGCACTCGGCGGACGGGCTGCGGGACCTGGCCTGGTTCACCCCGCGGGGCGAGGAGATGACCGAGGGCGACTGGTACGCCCCCGCCGCCACGCTTGGCATGTATCTGTCCGGACGGGACATCCCCGGCCGGGACGAGCGGGGCGCGCCCGTCGTGGACGACAGCTTCCTCGCGGTGCTGCACGCGGGCGACCGTCCCACCGGCTTCGTCCTGCCGGGCGCGCCGTGGGCGGAGCGCTACGAGGTCGTGGTGGACACCTCCCGCGAGGAGCAGGCCCAGGCGCCGGGCACGGTCCGTCAGGCGGGCACGGAGATCACGGTGCCTGGGCGGTGTGTGCTGCTGCTGCGGGTCGTCTCCGTGTGAGAGCCGTGCGTCACGCGGATCACGCCCGCCCGGTGCGGCGTTCCCGGACGGACCGCTTCCGGGACATCGGCCGTCCCGCTCGAAGCGGCATCGCCCGATCGGCCGATACGGCCCTACGACCCCACGGCACGGGCGCGGGACGGGCGCGGGACAGGCGCGCAACGGACTCGGCACCGGCTGGGTACGCCCGTTCGAACGCCGAGGTCGTAGGACCACAGGCGGAGCCGGGTAGGGCCGAAACTCGGTGGGCGATGTCAGTGCCGGTCCGTACGCTCGCGATGATGCCCACGACACGTGCAACCACCAAGGACCGTTCCGCCGTTCGCTCCCTGCTGAGGCTGTGGCCGTACGTCCGCCCTGTGCGGGCCCGACTGTTCACGGCCGCGTCCGTCGCGATCGTCGCCTCATGTACCGGGCTGGTGATCCCGCTCGTCCTGAAGTGGATGGTCGACGGCCCGGTCGCCGGCCGGGATCCGGCCGGGGTGTGGCTCGGCGCGTTCTGCCTGCTGCTGCTCGGCATCGCCGAGGCCGTGCTGTTCGGGGTCCGGCGCTGGCTGGTGGCCCGGCCGCTGTCGCGTGTCGAGGCGGACATGCGAGCGGCCCTCTTCGGGCGTCTGCAGCGGCTGCCGATGGCCTTCCACGACCGCTGGGCCTCCGGCCAGTTGCTGTCCCGGGGCACGACGGACCTGATGCTGCTGCGCCTCTTCCTCGCCTTCCCGCTGACCTTCCTGCTGGTCAACGGGGTGACGATCCTCGTCGGCCTGGTGATCATGCTGATGCAGGACTGGGTGCTGGGGCTGGTCGTCCTCGGGCCCGCCTTGCCCGTGATGTGGACGTGCGCGGTCTTCGAGCGCCGGTACGCGGAGGTGGCGCGCAGGGCGCAGGACCAGGTCGGCGACCTGACCACGCTGGTCGAGGAGAGCGTGCTCGGCATCCGCATCATCAAGGGTTTCGGCCGGCACCGCAGCCAGGCACGGGCGTTCCGGGAGCTGTCGGGCACCCTGCGCGGCACGGAGCTGCGCAAGGCGCGGCTTCTCGCCTCCATCTGGTGCGTCATCGTCACCCTGCCCGAGGTGGCCATCGGGGCGGCACTGGTCCTCGGCGCGTTGCGCGTGGCCGACGGCGACCTGTCGGCGGGCACCCTGGTCGCCTTCCTGAGCACCGCGCTGGCGCTGCGCTGGCCGGTGGACTCGATCGGCTTCCTGCTGGCGATGAGCCAGGAGGCGGCGACGGCCACGGAGCGGTACTTCGAGGTGATGGACGAGGCGCCGGAAACCGGGTCGGCCGACGCCGGGCCGGCGCAAGGCGGGCCGGCGCAAGGCGGGCCGGCCGAAGGCGGGGCACGCGAGGCAGGCGGGGCACGCCCGTCCGTGCCGGAGGGCGGCGCTTCCGTGGGCGGTCTGCGCTTCGAGAACGTCAGCTTCCGCTACCCCGACGCCCCGCCCGACTCCCCTCCCCTGCTCACCGGCGTCGACCTCCACATCCGCCCCGGCGAGTCCATGGCCCTCGTCGGCGCCACCGGCAGCGGGAAGACGACCCTCACCGCGCTCGTCCCCCGGCTGTACGAGGTGACGTCGGGCCGGATCACGCTGAACGGCGTCGACATCACCGCGATGTCCCGGGAGGAACTGCGCACCAAGGTCGCCGTGGCCTTCGAGGAACCGACCCTGTTCTCCGCCGGCGTCGGCGAGAACGTACTGATGGGAGCGGGCGACGGCGCCGGTGCGACGGAACTGGACCGCGCCCTGGCCGTCGCGCAGGCCGAGTTCGCCCACGCGCTGCCGCAGGGCCCCGACACCCGGGTCGGCGAACAGGGACTGAGCCTGTCCGGCGGACAGCGTCAGCGCCTCGCGCTGGCCCGCGCGGTCGTGGGCCGCCCGGAGTTCCTGGTGCTGGACGACCCGCTGTCGGCGCTGGACGTGCACACGGAGGCGGCCGTGGAGGCCGCGCTGCGGCAGGTCCTCGTGGACACCACCGCGCTGATCGTGGCCCACCGCCCTTCCACGGTGCTGCTCGCCGACCGGGTCGCACTCCTCTCGGACGGCCGTGTCACCGCCGTCGGCACCCACCACGAACTGCTGCGCACCAACCCCGAGTACGCCCACCTGATGTCCGGCGACCGAGGCGAACGCGAGGACTCCCGATGACGACCACGACCACGACCGGCCCGACGCCCGCCACCGACGACGAGCGGCACCCGGGCCCCGAGAACGCCGGCGACCCCTTCGACCGGGACGTCCTGCCCGCCCCGCCCGGCGCCACGGCCGCCCTGCTGCGCTCCCTGCTCGTCCCCATGAAGGCCCGCGTCGCGCTCACCACGCTCCTGCTGCTGCTCCAGCAGGCGGCGGTGCAGGCGGGCCCGCTGCTGGTGGCCTACGCCATCGACAGCGCCGTACCGGCGCTTCGGAAGGACCACGACCACGGCCCGCTGATCGCGGTGGCCGTCGGGTATCTGCTGTGCGCGCTGGTCTCCGGCGCCCTGCAGTTCGCGTTCATCGAGACCTCCGCGCGCGTCAGCCAGGACGTGCTGCTGGACCTGCGCGGGCGGATCTTCCGGCACGCCCAGGCGCTGAGCGTCGACTTCCACGAGCGGTACACGTCGGGGCGGTTGATCTCCCGCTCCACGACGGACGTCGAGTCGCTGCGCGAACTCCTCAACGAGGGGCTGCAGGAGCTGGTGACCGTCGTCCTGTCCTTCGTCTACATCTCGGCGATGCTGCTGTGGCTGGATCTCGGCCTCGGGGCGGTCGCGGTCGCCTCGTTCGTGCCACTCTACCTGCTCGTACGGCTCTATCAGCGGCGCGCGGGGCGGGTGTTCCGGGCGCGATCGACGGCGATCGCGGCGGTGATCGTGAAGTTCGTGGAGACGATGAACGGCATCCGTCCGGTACGCGCCTTCCGCCGGGAAGCCGTCAACGACGCCGAGTTCGACGTGCTGAACCGGCGCCACGAGCGGACCAACGGGAACGCACTGCTGGAGATGGCCCGCTATGTGGTCGGCTCCCGGCTGGTGGCGAACACGGCGGTCGCGGGGATCGTGCTCTGGGGTGCCTACCGGGTGGCGTCCGGCTCTCTGGCGCTGGGCGTGCTGGCGGCGGCCGTGCTGTACCTGCGGCGCCTGTACGACCCGATCGACCGGCTCGGCATGTTCCTCAACTCCTACCAGTCGGCGGCCGCGTCGCTGGAGAAGATCGCCGGGCTGCTGGCCCAGACGCCGTCCGTGCCGGAGCCGGTCACGTCCCGCGAACTGCCGCGGCGCGAAGCCGACTTCCCCGGCCGTGAGGTCGTCTTCGACGGGGTTCGCTTCGCCTACCGCACCGGCGGCGAGGTGCTGCCCCGCTTCGATCTGACGCTCCCGGCCGGACAGACGGTCGCGGTGGTCGGCACCACGGGTGCGGGCAAGTCGACGCTGGCCAAGCTGCTCGCCCGTTTCTACGACCCCACCGAGGGGCGGGTACTGCTGGACGGGGTCGACCTGCGCGAGCTGGCGGTTCCCGAACTGCGGCGCGGAGTGGTCATGGTGACCCAGGAGGCGTTCCTGTTCTCGGGGACGGTCGCGGAGAACATCGCGATCGGCCGGCCCGAGGCGACCCGTGAGGAGATCGAGCGGGCCGCGAAGGCGATCGGCGCGCACGAGTTCATCAGCTCGCTGCCCGACGGGTACGACACCGACGTCCGCAAGCGCGGTGGGCGCATCTCGGCCGGGCAGCGGCAACTGGTGGCCTTCGCACGGGCGTTGCTCGCGGACCCGGCGGTGCTGATCCTGGACGAGGCGACCAGTTCCCTGGACGTCCCGGGCGAACGGGCCGTGCAGCGGGCGATGTCGACGGTGCTGCGCGGCCGTACGGCCGTGGTGATCGCGCACCGTTTGTCCACCGTGGAGATCGCGGACCGGGTTCTGGTCATGGAGCACGGGCGGATCATCGAGGACGGCCGGCCGGACGTACTCGTCGCGGGTTCGGGTAGGTTCGCGGATCTGCACAAGGCGTGGCGCGACTCTCTCGCGTAACACCGACGGAGGAACGGGGGCAGGATGATCGACGCGTACGAGGATCCCGGCACGCCCGACACCCGGGGCGGCTGGCGCTACCTGTGGTGGCTGGTCCTCCGTCAGCCCGGCCGGACACTGACCGGTGCGCTGCTGGGCAGCGCGTGGCTGGTCTTGATGGCCGCCCAGCCGTATCTGCTGTCGCGGGCCGTGGACGAGGGCCTGGTACCGGGGCGGCTCGGGGTGCTCGCCGGCTGGACCGGGGCGATGTTCGTGACCGGGGTCGTGGCCGCCTGGCTGAGCATCATGCGGCACCGCACGATGACCCGGGTGCGGCTGGACGCCAACTTCCGCACGGTCAAGCTGGTCGTGGGGCACGCGTCCCGGTTGGGGGCCACGCTGGGGCGCCGGGCCGGGGCAGGAGAGGTCGTCACCATCGGGGTCGGTGACGTGCAAACCCTGGCGCAGGCGCTCACCGTGATGGGGCCCGGGGTGGGCTCTATCGTCGTGTACACGGTGGTGGCCGTGCAGTTGCTGACCATCTCCGGGGCACTCGCCACGGTGGTGCTGCTCGGGGTGCCGGTGATCGCCCTGCTCACCGGTCCGCTGACGCGCCGGCTCCAGGGCGCGGAGACCGAGTACCGGGAGCGCCAGGGCGTGCTGGCCGCACGCATCGGCGACCTCGCGGGCGGGCTGCGCGTCCTCAACGGGCTGGGCGGCAAGGGCCTGTTCTCGGACGCCTTCGCGCGGGACTCGCAGCGGCTGCGGGCGCAGGGCTACCGGGTGGGCGCGGTGACCAGCTGGGTGCAGGCGCTCGGTGTGGGCCTGCCGACCCTGTTCCTGGCCGCGGTGACCTGGATCGCGGCCCGGCTGGCGGCCGAAGGGTCCATCACGGTCGGCCAGTTGGTGTCGGTGTACGGCTATGCCGCGGTGCTGATCGGGCCGGTGGCGTTCTTCGTGGAGATGAACTACGACCTGAACCGGGCCGTGGTGGCCGCCCGCCGGGTGGTGCGGCTGCTGAACCTGGAGCCGGAGCCGGACGAGGGCACGCTCCCCGCGCCGGACGGGCCGGCCGAGCTGCACGATCCGGCGTCGGGCGTGCGGGTGGCGACCGGCCGGCTGACCGCGCTGGTCACCGCCCGGCCCGCGGAGGCCGCCGCCGTGGTCGACCGGCTGGGCCGGTACGGGCCCACCGAGGCCACCTGGGGCGGGGTGCGGCTGGACGGCGTACCGCTGGACGACGTGCGGGCCCGGATCCTGGTCGCCGACAACGAGGCGGACCTGTTCGCCGGGCCGCTGCGGGAGGTCGTGGCCGCCGCGCACACGACGGACGAGGCCGCGGTGCGCCGGGCGGTGTACGCGGCCGCCGCCGAGGACGTCGTACGCGGGCTGCCGGACGGGCTGGACTCGGTGGTGGCCGGGCAGGGCCGGAGTCTGTCGGGCGGGCAGCGGCAGCGGGTGCGGCTGGTGCGGGCGTTGCTCGCCGATCCGGAGGTGCTGCTGGCCGTGGAGCCGACCTCGGCGCTGGACGCGCACACGGAGTCGGCGGTCGCCGGGCGGCTGCGCGAGGCGCGGGAGGGGCGGACGACCGTGGTGACGACGACCTCGCCGCTGGTGCTGGACCGTGCGGACACGGTGCTGTTCCTGGTCGACGGCAAGGTGACCGCGAGCGGCCCGCACCGCCGGCTGCTCGAGCGGGAGCCGGGCTACCGGGCTCTGGTGGCCCGGGACACCGAGAACGCTGAGAGCGCTGAGCACGCCGAGAGCGCCGAGGGTGCCGGGAGCGCCTCGGGCGGCGCGGGCACCGCGGCCGGCGGGACGGATCGGGTCACGGATGCCGAGGGGGCCGTACGGTGACGACGGACACGGGACTGCTGCCGGTCGCGGACCGGGCCTCGGTGCGGCGGGCGACCGGGCGGCTGGTGCGTGCCGACGGGCGGGCGTTCGCCGTGGCCCTGGTGCTGAACGCGCTGGCGGCCGGGGCCGGTGTGGTGGGGCCGTGGCTGGTCGGGCGCATCGTCGACGACGTGCGGGCCGGGCGCGGGGTCGCCGCGGTGGACCGGCTCGCGGTGTGGATCCTGCTGTGCGCGCTGGCCCAGTTGCTGCTGGCGCGCTGGGCGCGGTACGTGGCGCACCGGTTCGGGGAGCGGACGCTGGCCCGGGTGCGCGAGGAATACGTGGACCGGGTGCTGGGGCTGCCCGCGTCCGTGGTGGAGCGGGCCGGCACCGGTGATCTGACCGCGCGCGGCACGGCGGACGTGTCGGCCGTCGGCGCCACGTTGCGGGACGTCGGCCCGGAGCTGCTGGTCTACTCGGTGCAGGCGCTGTTCGTGACGGGCGCGGTGTTCGCGCTCGACCCGCTGCTCGGCCTGTTCGGGGTGCTCGGGCTGACGCCGATCGCGCTGGCGGTGCGCTGGTATCTGCGCCGGGCCCGGGACGGCTATCTGGCCGAGGGTGCGGCGACCTCGGAAGTCGCCGAGATCGTGGCGGCGACGGCGGCCGGGGCGCGCACGGTGGAGGCGTTCCGGCTCCAGCGGCGGCGGACCGCCGCGAGCCGCGACGCGCTGGAGCGCTCCCGCCGCACGCGGTTCTACACGCTGCGGCTGCGCAGCGTGTTCTTCCCGGCCGTCGAGGTGTCGTACAACATCCCCGTGGTCGGGGTGCTGCTGGTCGGCGGCTGGCTGCACGAGCGCGGGGCGATGGGGGTCGGCGCCGTGGTGGCCGGGGCGCTGTACCTGCGCCAGCTCACCGAGCCGCTGGACATGATCCTGATGCGGGTGGAGCAACTGCAGAGCAGCGGCGCCTCGTTCGCCCGCGTGGAGGGGCTCGCGCGGGCGGAGCGGACGGACGCGGCCGGCTCCTCGCCCGCCCCGGCGGACGACCGGATCGACGTGCGCGGGGTGCGGTACGCCTACGAGCGTGGCGGTGAGGTGCTGCACGGGGTGGACCTGACGGTACGGCCGGGCGAACGGCTCGCGGTGGTGGGCCCGTCCGGTGCGGGCAAGACGACCCTGAGCAGGCTGCTCGCGGGGATCGACACCCCGGGGTCGGGCACGGTGACGGTGGGCGGGGTGCCGGTCGCCGCGCTGGAGCCGGAGCGGCTGCGCCGCCAGGTGGTACTGGTCACCCAGGAGCACCACGTCTTCCTGGGCACCGTCCGCGACAACCTGCTGATCGCCGAACCCGCCGCCACGGACGGCGCGTTGTGGAAGGCGCTGGAGGCGGTCGGCGCCGACGACTGGGTCCGCGACCTCGCCGACGGCCTCGACACCGTCGTCGGTCCGAGCGGCCACCCCACCGACGGCTCCCAAGCCCAGCAGCTGGCCCTGGCCCGGGTGGTCCTGGCCGACCCGCACACCCTCATCCTCGACGAGGCGACCGCCCTGCTCGACCCCACGACGGCCCGGCACACCGAGCGCGCCCTGGCCGCGGTCCTGGAGGGCCGTACGGTCATCGCGATCGCCCACCGGCTGCACACCGCGCATGACGCGGACCGGGTGGCGGTCATGGAGGACGGCCGGGTGACCGAGCTGGGCACGCACGCGGAACTGGTCGCGGCGGGCGGCGCGTACGCCTCCCTCTGGCGCACCTGGCACGGGGACGACGCGACGGCCTGAGCGCCGCGTCCGGACAGGGCCGGAGCGGGACCCGACTGCGGTCCGGGGCGGGCCTGGGCCGGATGGGGGGCGGGGGCGGGGGCGGGCCTGGGCGCGGTCCGGGCAGCGGCGCTTTCCGGCCGGTCGGCGGGCCCCGCCGCTCACCGGTGGTCGTATACCGAACATGAACATCCGGTCAACGAACTGTTTTCCGGCCAAATTCCTGACGCGCTCCTGACAAATTCGTTGATCACCTGCCACTCTTCCCACGGCCGACTCACAGCAACCCCACCGTTCTCCCGCGTTCGTGTGGGCCGGCTCGACACGCGTCCCGCACGCGTACACGGTTCCGCCGCACCGCATTGCTCTGCCCGGACGCCCCAACCCACCGTCCGGTCTCCCCTGGCCGCGCAACACACGGCCACGCAGAAGGAGTCAGTGTTGAGTAGCAACTCTCGCGGACGCACCTCCCACACAGCGCACCGCCGCACCGCCGGCCTCGCCCTCGCCGGCGTCGCCGCGCTGATCGCCGCCGCCGTCCAGACCGGCGCCGCGACCGCCGCCCCGGCGAAGCCGGCGGCCGGCAAGGTCGACGCCGCCCACCTGGCCGTCAAGCTCACGCCCTCGCAGCGCGCCGAGCTGATACGCCACGCCGACGCGGGCACGGCCCGGACGGCGCGCTCCCTCGGCCTCGGCTCGCAGGAGAAGCTGACCGTCAAGGACGTCGTCAAGGACGCGGACGGCACGGTCCACACCCGCTACGAGCGCACCTACGCGGGCCTCCCGGTGCTCGGCGGCGACCTCGTCGTCGACACGGCCGCGTCCGGCGCCACGGAGCACGTCGTCAAGGCCACGGGCGCCACGCTGAAGGTCGCCGACCTCACCCCGGCCGTGGCGAAGAGCGCGGCCGAGAAGCAGGCCGTGGCGCGGGCGAAGACCCTCGGCGGCAGCAAGTCCGCCGCGGACGGCGCGCGCAAGGTGATCTGGGCCGGCTCCGGCAAGCCCGTCCTCGCCTACGAGACCGTCGTCGGCGGCCTCCAGGACGACGGCACCCCGAACCAGCTGCACGTCATCACCGACGCCACCACCGGCAAGAAGCTCTTCGAGTACCAGGGCGTCAGAACCGGTATCGGCAACACCCAGTACAGCGGCCAGGTGACGCTGACCACGGCCCAGTCGGGCTCGAACTACACGCTCACCGACGGGGCGCGCGGCGGCCACAAGACGTACAACCTGAACCGCGGCACCTCGGGCACCGGCACGCTGTTCTCCCAGACCAACGACACCTGGGGCAACGGCACCACCTCCAACGCCGCCACCGCCGGCGCGGACGCCCACTACGGCGCCGCCGAGACCTGGGACTTCTACAAGAACACCTTCGGCCGCAGCGGCATCCGCAACGACGGCGTCGGCGCCTACTCCCGCGTCCACTACGGCAACGCCTACGTGAACGCGTTCTGGGACGACGGCTGCTTCTGCATGACCTACGGCGACGGCTCGGCCAACGCGGACCCGCTGACCTCCCTCGACGTGGCCGGCCACGAGATGAGCCACGGCGTCACCTCCAACACCGCGGGCCTCAACTACAGCGGCGAGTCCGGCGGCCTGAACGAGGCCACCAGCGACATCTTCGGCACCGGCGTCGAGTTCTACGCCAACAACAGCACCGACGTCGGCGACTACCTCATCGGCGAGAAGATCGACATCAACGGCAACGGCACACCGCTGCGGTACATGGACAAGCCGAGCAAGGACGGCGGGTCCGCCGACAGCTGGTACTCCGGGGTCGGCAACCTGGACGTGCACTACTCGTCCGGCGTCGCCAACCACTTCTTCTACCTGCTGAGCGAGGGCAGCGGCACCAAGGTCATCAACGGTGTCACCTACAACTCGCCCACCGCGGACGGCCTTCCGGTCACCGGCATCGGCCGCGACAAGGCGCTGCAGATCTGGTACAAGGCGCTGACCACGAAGTTCACGTCCACCACCAACTACGCGGGCGCCCGCACCGGCACCCTGGCGGCGGCCGGTGAGCTGTACGGCACCACGAGCGCCGAGTACAAGGCGGTGCAGGACGCCTGGGCGGGCGTCGCGGTCGGCTCCCGCTCCGGCGGTGGCGGCGGCACGGGCACGACGTTCGAGAGCAGCACGCCGGTGTCGATCCCGGACAACGGGCCCGCGGTCACCTCGACGATCACGGTCTCCGGGCGGACCGGCAACGCGCCGAGCAACCTCCAGGTGACGCCGAATATCAGCCACACGTGGCGCGGTGACCTGGTGGTCGACCTCGTCGGCCCGTCCGGCGCCTCGTACCGCCTGAAGAGCTTCAGCTCCTCCGACTCGGCGGACAACGTCACCGACACCTACACGGTGAACGCCTCCGCCGAACCGGCCAACGGGACCTGGACGTTGAAGGTCCAGGACCAGGCGACGTACGACACGGGCACGATCAACGGCTGGAAGATCACCTTCCCGTAGACCCCGCCCGGCCTCGAGGTCTGGGCGCCGTCCGGGAGGTTCGACTCCCCCGGGCGGCGCCCGTTCACACACCTGCAACACAACCGGACAGTCAAGTTTCGGCCAACATCACTTGAGGGTCATGACATGTACGCGTCCTTGATGTCAGGCTCTCCCCACCCGCCGCAGCAGCACCGCAACTTCACTACGCACACCCGGCCAGTAACCCCACACTGACCGGCTCCCCCACATGAAGGAGCTTCTGTGAGCCCCCTCTTCGCGCGTCACAAGCGCACCTCTCTGGCCATTGCCACCGCCGTGGCCGCCGGTGCCCTCCTCTCCACCGGGCTGGCCACCAGCGCCACCGCCCAGACCCCGGCCGACGCCACCGCCGCCGCGCCCCTCGCGGCCGCTCCCACCATGCTGACCGCCGCGGCCCGTACGAGCCTCATCCAGCAGGCGCAGGCCGACACGGCCGCCACGGCACAGCGAATAGGCCTCGGCGCCAAGGAGAAGCTGGTCGTCAAGGACGTCGTCAAGGACGTCGACGGCACGGTCCACACCCGCTACGAGCGCACCTACGCGGGCCTCCCGGTGCTCGGCGGCGACCTCGTCGTCCACACCGCGAAGTCGGGCAAGGCCGAGGGCGTCACCAAGGCGAACAAGTCCGCCATCAAGGTGGCCTCGCTCAAGCCGCAGATCACCGCCGCCAAGGCGGAGAAGCAGGCCGTGGGCGCCGCGCGGACCCTGGGCTCCGCCAAGTCCGCCGCGGACGGCGCGCGCAAGGTGATCTGGGCCGGCTCCGGCAAGCCCGTCCTCGCCTACGAGACCGTCGTCGGCGGCCTCCAGGACGACGGCACCCCGAACCAGCTGCACGTCGTCACCGACGCGGCCACGGGCAAGAAGCTCTTCGAGTACCAGGGCATCGAGAACGCGACCGGCACCGGCAAGACGCTCTACTCGGGCACCGTCAGCCTGACCACCACCCAGTCGGGCTCGTCGTACAACCTGACCGACGCCTCCCGGGGCGGTCACAAGACCTACAACCTGGCCCGCAAGACGTCCGGCAAGGGCACCCTGGTCAGCAACACGACCAACACCTTCGGCACCGCCACCGCCTCCAGTTCCTCCAGCGACCAGACGGCCGCCGCCGACGCCGCCTACGGCGCGCAGGAGACCTGGGACTTCTACAAGTCCACCTTCGGCCGCAGCGGCATCAAGAACGACGGTGTCGGCGCCTACTCCCGCGTCCACTACGGCAACGCCTACGTGAACGCGTTCTGGGACGACAGCTGCTTCTGCATGACCTACGGCGACGGCTCGGCCAACACCGACCCGCTGACCTCGCTCGACGTGGCCGGCCACGAGATGAGCCACGGCGTCACCTCCAACACCGCGGGCCTCAACTACAGCGGCGAGTCCGGCGGCCTGAACGAGGCCACCTCGGACATCTTCGGCACCGGCGTGGAGTTCTTCGCGAACAACGCCTCGGACCCCGGTGACTACCTCATCGGCGAGAAGATCAACATCAATGGCGACGGCACCCCGCTGCGCTACATGGACAAGCCCAGCAAGGACGGCGGCTCCGCCGACTCCTGGTCCTCGTCGGTCGGCAACCTGGACGTCCACTACTCGTCCGGCGTCGCCAACCACTTCTTCTACCTGCTGTCCGAGGGCAGCGGCGCGAAGACGATCAACGGCGTGAGCTACAACTCGCCGACGTCCAACGGCTCCACGGTCACCGGCATCGGCCGCGCCAAGGCGCTGCAGATCTGGTACAAGGCGCTGACCACGTACATGACGTCGACCACGAACTACAAGGCCGCCCGCACGGCGACCCTGAGCGCGGCGAGCGCCCTGTACGGCTCCGGCAGCGCCGAGTACAACGCGGTCGCGGCGGCCTGGTCCGGGGTCAACGTCAACTAGTCGTCCGCACGTCGAGACAGGGCGGCACCCGGAAGAAGCTTCTTCCGGGTGCCGCCCTACTCTTGTGACCCATGTCCTCGGCGCCCTTCACCTACGAGCCGGTCGGCGCGACCCGCGACGACCTGACGTTCTGCCCGCCCGGCTTCCACCCGATGCTCGTCCGCACCCGCCTCGGCGAAGGCGCGAAGGTCTTCCAGCGGGCCGCCGACGCGGTCCTCACCTGGGAGATGCACCGCGCGATGGGTGTCGGCATCGACGCCACCGCCGACCGCGCGGCCCCCGGCGTGGACGTCACCGTCACCCTGGCCGGTCTGATCAAGGCCCCCTGCCGTGTCGTCTGGACGACCGAGGAACCCCGCCGTGCCGGCTGGGCCTACGGCACCCTGGAGGGGCATCCCGAGTCCGGCGAGGAGGCCTTCGTGGTCGACCGCACCGGCGACGGCACGGTCTGGCTGACCGTGGCCGCCTTCAGCAGGGGCGCCAAGTGGTACGCCCGCGCGGGCGGCCCGGCCACCCGAGGCCTCCAGCACGCGTACGCCCGCCGCTGCGGTGTCGTCCTGCGCCGGCTGTGCGAGCCGTTCTCCGAGGTGTGAGGAGCCCGGCCCGCCGCCGGCTTCAAAGATCCGCGAGGGCCACGACGGAACTCCTGGCGCCCCCGATCCTGGCCGTCAGGGCCCTCTTGATCTCGACGTGGTCGTCGTGCACCACCGCCGGCCCGTTGGAGCCCCTGAAGCCGTGCGCGTTCACCGCAGCAGCACCCCCGCTCCCTCGGCCACCTCCCCGGAGGGTACGGCGACCAGGCCCAGTTCCGCGCCGGATGCGAGGAGACGGTGGGCCGGCAGCACGCGGACCGTGTAGCCGTAGGGACCGGTGCGGTCGAGGAAGAGAGGGCCCTCGTACAGCCAGCGGCCCTCCAGGTCGGAGTTGCCGACCGGCTTGAGCGGGACCGCGCCGGCGTCGGTGATCCGGTCCGCGGAGTCGACGCGGCCGGAGACCGCCTGAACCTCGACGTCGTCCGGGCTCAGCTCGCCCAGCGCCACCCGCACCCGCAGGCCCACGCTCGCTCCCAGTTCCACGACGGCCGTCGGCGCGTTCGTCTCCACGTGGTCGACCCGGACGCCCGGCCAGGCGGCCCGCACCCGCGCCTTCCAGCCGGCCAGCTCGCGTGCGGCGTCCGGGGTCAGCGCACGCTGGGCCTGGGCGGCGGGGGCGTAGAGCCGGTCGACGTACTCGCGGACCATCCGGCCGGCCAGCACCTTCGGGCCGAGCAGGGTGAGCGTCTGGCGGACCATCGCGATCCAGCGGTCGGGCAGCCCGGCCCGGCCGTGCTCGTAGAAGCGCGGGGTGATGCGCTGTTCGAGCAGGTCGTACAGGGCCGCGGCCTCGATGTCGTCCCGGCGGTCCGGGGTGGTGCCCGCGCCGTCCGCGGTCGGCACGGCCCAGCCGAAGTCCGGCTGGAACCATTCGTCCCACCAGCCGTCCAGCACCGAGAGGTTGAGGCCGCCGTTGAGCGCGGCCTTCATCCCGGAGGTGCCGCAGGCCTCCAGCGGGCGCAGCGGGTTGTTCAGCCAGACGTCGCAGCCGGGGTAGAGCTTCTGCGCCATCGCCATGCCGTAGTCGGGCAGGAACACGATCCGGTGCCGCACCCGCGGGTCGTCGGCGAACCGCACCAGCTCCTGCACGAGCCGCTTGCCGCCGTCGTCCGCCGGGTGCGCCTTGCCGGCCACCACGATCTGGATCGGCCGCTCCGGGTGCAGCAGCAGATCCATCAGCCGGTCCCGGTCGCGCAGCATCAGGGTCAGCCGCTTGTACGACGGCACGCGCCGGGCGAACCCGATGGTCAGCACGTCGGGATCGAGCACGCCCTCGACCCAGCCCAGCTCGGCCTCGCCGGCGCCGCGCTGCCGCCAGGAGGCGCGCAGCCGCTCGCGCACCTCCAGCACCAGCTGCTCGCGCAGGGTGCGGCGCAGCTCCCAGATCTCCTGGTCCGGGATCCGGGCCACCGGGTCCCAGCGCTCGGGGCCGCCGACGGTGAGCGCGTCCTCGGTGCGCTGGACGCCGATCTGCCGGGCGCCGAGCCGCAGCACCTCGGGGGCGACCCAGGTGGGCGCGTGCACCCCGTTGGTGACCGAGGTGATCGGGACCTCCTCGGCGTCGAAGCCCGGCCACAGGCCGGCGAACATCTCCCGGCTGACCTGCCCGTGCAGCAGCGACACCCCGTTGGCCCGCTGGGCCAGCCGCAGCCCCATGACGGCCATGTTGAACAGGTTCGCCTCGCCGCCCGGGTAGGTCTCCATGCCGAGCGCCAGGATCCGCTGCACGTCGATGCCGGGGAGTTCCGCGTCGGGCCCGAAGTGCCGGGCCACCAGCTCGCGGTCGAACCGGTCGATGCCGGCCGGCACGGGGGTGTGCGTGGTGAACACGGTCCCGGCGCGTACGGCCTCCAGCGCCGCGTCGAAGTCGAGGTCCCGCTCGCACAGCTCGGCGATCCGCTCCAGGCCGAGGAAGCCGGCGTGCCCCTCGTTGGTGTGGAACACCTCGGGCTTCGGGTGCCCGGTGAGCCGGCAGTACGTGCGCACGGCCCGCACTCCTCCTATGCCGAGGAGCATCTCCTGGAGCAGCCGGTGCTCGCTGCCGCCGCCGTAGAGCCGGTCGGTCACGCCGCGTTCGCCGAGGTCGTTCTCCTCCACGTCCGAGTCGAGCATCAGCAGCGGCACCCGGCCCACCTGGGCCACCCAGATCCGGGCATGCAGCGCCGTGCCGCCGGGCAGCGCGAGGGACAGCTGCGCGGGTGAGCCGTCGGTCTCCTTCAGCAGGGTGAGGGGCAGCTCGTTGGGGTCGAGCACCGGGTAGTGCTCCTGCTGCCAGCCGTCGCGGGAGAGGGTCTGGCGGAAGTAGCCGTGCCGGTAGAGCAGGCCGACCCCGATCAGCGGGACGCCGAGGTCGCTGGCGGCCTTCAGGTGGTCGCCGGCGAGGATGCCGAGACCGCCGGAGTACTGGGGCAGGGCGGCGGTGATGCCGAACTCCGGCGAGAAGTAGGCGACGGCGGCGGGCAGCCCGTCGCCCTGTTCCTGGTACCAGCGCTCGCCGGTCACGTAGTCGTCGAGGTCGTCGGCGACCGCGGTCAGGCGGCGCAGGAACCGCCGGTCCTCGGCCAGTTCGGCGAGCCGCTCGGGGCTCACCCGGCCCAGCAGCCGGACCGGGTCGCCCTGGGCGGCGGCCCAGTGCTCGGGGTCGACGGACTGGAACAGATCGCGCGTATCCGCGTGCCAGGACCAGCGCAGGTTGCGCGCCAGGTCGCTCAGCGGCCGGAGGGGTTCGGGGAGAACGGGACGGACGGTGAACCGGCGGATCGCCTTCACACTCCACCTCGGGGCGCGTTACGGGGTGAGACGCACGGCGCTGTGCCTCTCGTCGTCCCTTTCGACGGTAGTGGTTACCGGAGGGTCGGTGGGGGACGCATCCGGGTGAAGCAGTCGGTGCGTCCGGAACCGGCCGACCGGGATCGGGAACAAGGCCGGTCTTGTGCGTAGACATACGCGTGAGTAGTTAACAAAGTGCCGGATTGCCCACCCGAATCCGTGGGGAAGGCTCCCCCGGTACACCCGTACAGCCGCACCACAGCACTCCCGCAGGACTCCCTCTCCCCAGCCCTCCGCCCACAACCCCGTTGACGCGGACAGGAGCGGTCATGCCCGCCACGCACCACTCGTCAGCACCCTCGACCCATGGCACGACGGCCAGCAGGAAACCAGCGAGACCGAAGGACGAGCCGGGCGGCACGGCCGGCCCCGTGGAGTCCCGGAACACCGCGGCATCTCCAGCGCGCGCCGACGCGCCACCGCCCGCCGGCGAACGGACGCCCGCCCCGGCCGCCACCGCCTCCGTCGGCCGTATCCCCGTCCTCGACGTGCGTCCCGTGGTCCAGCACGGGCGCAGGCCCGCGAAAGCGGTGTCCGGGGAGTCGTTCGAGGTGTCGGCCACCGTGTTCCGGGAGGGACACGACGCCGTCGCCGCGAACGTCGTCCTGCGCGACCCCGAGGGCCGCCCCGGCCCCTGGACGCCGATGCGCGAACTCGCCCCGGGCACCGACCGCTGGGGCGCCACCGTCACCGCGGCCGAACCGGGCCGCTGGACCTACACGGTGGAGGCCTGGTCGGATCCGGTCGGCACCTGGCGGCACACCGCCGGCGTGAAGATCCCGGCGGGCATCGACACCGAGCTGGTCCTGGAGGAGGGTGCGCGGCTCCACGAGCGAGCGGCGGCCGGGGTCCCCGAGGGACAGCGCGGTGTCGTCCTGGAGACGGTCGCGGCCCTGCGTGACGAGGGCCGCCCGGCCGCCTGGCGGCTCGCCGCCGCGCTGGCTCCGGAGGTGGAGGCGGTGCTGGCCCGGTATCCCTTGCGGGAGTTGGTCACCGCCTCCGACCCGATGCCGTTGCTGGTGGAGCGGGAGCGGGCCCTGTT